>CAWEHT010000437.1:0-18147 GCA_963808455.1 uncultured Chloroflexia bacterium
GCTGCTGGCCGTTCGCCAGGTTGTCGCCTGTACCGGAATCAACTATATCATCGAAAGCGCTGTCATAGGCGAGCTGAAAGACATACTGGCCGGCGCCCGAGACCGCGTCCCATATGAAGATCGGGTACTGCAAGTCATTGGAGGTCGCGCCATTGGTCGGGCTGACCGGTGCGGCAGGGGCCGCCAGGCTAGACCTGGTTCGTGCGAGCAGGGCCGGCCAAAAGGAGCGCCCTGACATCCGTCTCGCTGCGCCGCGGGGCCCGGCCACTTCGTGACACCCCACCTCGTGCCACCCTGACGACATGGGGGCCGGGAAGGCTCGTGGCGGCGATAGCAGAAGACGGAGCCGTCAGCGGGAGCACCATCAAGGCGAGCATTAGAGCGATCGACCGAAGCGGGCCTGCGCCTCGGACGCCGGGACTCTGGCGAGCGTCCATCGTAGATAACCCTCCTCTTCTGTGCGCAAATGGGGACCTGGACGACGACTTGTGGTGTACCCATGAATCTTAGCACTTTAAGGCCGATCGATCAAGCCTCTGCGCAAGCGTTATGCTAGAATAGCTCCAGGGCGCCGGGCAACCCGGCGCACCGATGGAGGTAAGGGTTATTATGCCAGAAATGGCGGCGCTTGCTCGGACCTATCCCGCCTGGCTGGAAGACGCGGTCTTCTACGAGATCTACCCACAGACGTTCTGCGATTCGAACGGCGACGGCATCGGCGACCTGCCGGGCCTGATCGGGCGGCTGGACTACCTCAGCTCGTTGGGTGTCAACGGGCTGTGGCTCAATCCTTGCTTCGCCTCACCCTTCCAGGACGCCGGCTATGACATCACCGATTTTTACACGGTGGCACCGCGCTATGGGACGAACGACGACCTGCGCAGGCTGCTGGCAGAGACGCGCCGGCGGGGGATGCACGTGCTCCTCGACCTCGTGCCCGGGCACACTTCGTGGGACCATCCCTGGTTCAAGGCCTCGTCGCGCCACGAGCGCAACGAGCACAGCGACTGGTTCATCTGGACCGACCACGTCTGGCGGGCCGTCGAAGGGCTGCCCAAAATCGCGGGGCTGGCCGAGCGCAACGCTGCCTACATCGCGAACTTTTTCGCCTTTCAGCCTGCCCTGAACTACGGTTTCGCGGCGCCCGATCCCCGGCAGCCCTGGCAGCAGCCGGTGGACGCCCCCGGCCCACAGGCCGTCCGCCGGGAGATCCGCAATATCATGCGCTACTGGCTGGACATGGGCGTCAGCGGCTTTCGGGTGGACATGGCGTTCTCGCTGGTCAAGCTGGACAACGGGCACCGCGAGACCCAGCACCTCTGGCAGGAGGTCCGGGCCTGGCTCGACGGCCACTACCCCGAGGCAGTGCTGGTCTCCGAATGGGGCAACGCCAGCGAGGCGCTGCACGCCGGTTTTCACATGGATTTCCTGCTACACTTCGCCAACCGGGGCTACCAGGCACTGTTCCGCAAAGGCAGCCTGGACCCCTACGGCTGGAGCGTCTTCGACCGCGCCGGCCACGGGAACTTCCGCGAGTTCCTGGACGAGTACCTGGCCCACCTCAGGGCCACCAGGGGCCAGGGCCTGATGTCGCTGATCACCGGAAACCATGACATCGGGGAGCGGCTGGCCGAAGGCCGGGATGTCGACGACCTTACCTGCGCCTTCCTGTTCCTGCTCAGCATGCCGGGGGCGCCGTTCATCTATTACGGCGACGAGATCGGGATGCGCACGGTACACGGCCTGCCGTCGAAAGAAGGGGGTTTCGAGCGCACAGGGGCACGCACACCCATGCAGTGGGACGCTTCGGCGAACGCAGGCTTCTCGAGAGCGCCCGCGGAACAGCTCTACCTGCCGATCGACCCACGGCCCGACCGGCCGACGGTGGCAGCCCAAGCGGTGGACCCGGGATCGCTGCTCAACCGGGTGCGCCGCGCTCATCGCATTGCGGCGGGCCCACCCCGCCCTGTGCGCAGGCGGCGACTTCGATCCCGTGACGGTCGAAGCGGGACAATATCCCATCGTTTACCTGCGGACTGCCCCCGGTGAGCGGCTGCTGGTGGCAATCAACCCCACCGGACGTCCGGCCGCGGTGCAGCTGCCGGCAGGGCTGTTGAGCGCCGCGCCCGCCAGGCTCTACGGGCAAGAAGGCGCCGTCGCACAGCGCGGCGGCAGCTGGTGGGCCGAGCTGCCACCGGCCTGTGGCGGGGTTTACCGGATCGTGTGAAGCGGGCGTACCGGCTCTTGGGCGCGCGGACGGCGGTCCGGATCGCGTGAAGGGATGCTCCACGATCGGCTCCCGCGCAGCACGTCAGGCCCTACGACCGCCGCTGATCCAGCGGCAGCAGGCCGCGCTGCATGGCTGTCGAGACCGCCTCAGCCCGGCTTTGGACGCCGAGTTTGGCAAAGATGTGGCTGATGTGTGATTTGACGGTGTTCTCGGAGAGGCCCAACTGGATGGCGATGATCTTGTTGCTGCTGCCGCTCGGCAAGAGGCGCAACACGTCCATCTCCCGTTCAGACAGTCCCTCGCTCGATTCTTCCTGCGAGAGTTGCTCCAGCACCAGGGCGGCGACTCGCGGCTCGAGCGCGGCGCCGCCCTGCATCAGCGCATGGATCGCGCGTGACAGCTCGTCTGGCTCGGTATCCTTGAGGAGATAGCCTTCCGCGCCGGCTGCCAGGGCAGGCACGATATATTCGTCCGTATCGTAGGTGGTCAACACCAGGAAACGCGTCGTGGGGGCATGCCCCTTCACCCGTCGCATGACCTCGACACCGCTGAGTTGCGGCAAACGCAGGTCAAGCAAGACCACATCGGGCTGCTGCTCCAGGATCAGGCGGACGGCCTCGGTACCGTCGCTCGCCTCGCCTACCAGCTCGATGTCCTGCTCCCAGCGCAAGATGGCCATCAATCCATGACGCACGACCGGGTGATCGTCAACAACCAGAACACGGATCATGTGGCTCCTTCAGGCTCGTTCGACCGCGCAGCCCGGCATTCATCCCCCTGGACATATCGAGACGCGGGTAGTTGTCCTGCAGAAGGGTCGCCCGACGGGGCCGCAGGTTCGCCCCGTCGCGGGACGACGGCGAGGATCTCCACGCCGGCCTGGCCGTCGATCTCCAGCCGGCCACCGACCGCGCTGACCCTTTCCCGCATGCCGACCAGGCCAAAACCGCTCCAGGGGCTGGCCGGCCCGGCGGAGTCCAGGACACGAGGGTCGAGGCCGATGCCATTGTCCCGGATGCGCAGCCGCGCCTCCTCAGGCCGGTATTCCAGCAAAATGCTGGCTTCCGTGGCCTGGGCGTGCTTGGCGACATTGGTCAGGGCCTCCTGGGCCACGCGCAGCAAGGTGGATTCGACATCCGCGGCCAGCGCCCACGGCGCACCGCGCTGCTCGAAGGTTACCGCGAGGTCAACTCCGAGCGGGCGGATGGTGAGAGCCCGCAGCGCGTCGCCAAGCTGGCCGCGTTGCAATATCGGCTGGCGCAGGTTCCATACCGAGCGCCGGGCCTCGGCCAATGACTCGCGGGCCATGCGCATCGCCACGGCCAGATGCTCGCGAGCCTGGTCTGGCGCGGTGGACAGGGCCCGTTGGGTCGCCCCCAGCTGGACAACCACACCCGTCAAGCCCTGCGCCAGGGTATCGTGAATGTCCACGCGCGAGCCGGGTGCGCTCCTCCAGCGTCGCAGCCTCGCGGGCCTCGTTCAGGAGCTGTGCGTTGGCAATGGCCACGGCCGCCTGGTCAGCGAACCCTTGCCCGAGGACCAGATCGTCGTCCCCGCGCTGGGCCCGATCATCGGCGTTGGTCAGCAACAACAGGCCAGCCACACGGTTGCCGAAGTGGAGCGGCAGCGCCAGGGCCGACCCCGCCGGCTCGACGGTGCTCTCGAGCGAGCCTGGCGTGGCACAATCCCCCTGCGCGGACCGCGCACCCTTTGGGGTGTCTGGGGCCGTCGAGTTGCGCGACGTCGAGGCTCCCGGCTGCGAGGGGCCTTCCACCTCGGCGTCGCCATCGGCCGTTCTCGTGAAAGTGATCACGCATGGCCGATGGCCACTCGCTACCTCGCCCAGGGCCGGCATCGGCCTGAGGGCCGGCAGCGTGAAATCAACGCCGGGCCCACGCCGGACCCTTGCCTCGTCTGCGACCTCGCCTGGTGCGCGATCGGGGCTCACGGCGGGATGCGCGTTGCCTGTGCCCTGGTCTCCCGTTCCCTGGAGGGATTCCACCTGTTCCGAGCGGGCTTCGCCGCTGGCACTCTCCTGGCCGGCGGCAGGATAGCTTCCCAGCGCGGCGAAGCTGCCGTCGGGCTGCCTGAGCAGCACCTGGGCTGAGTCAAAACCCAGCAGTTGTGCGGCCTGCTCGGTGATCAGGGACAGGATGCGGTCGAGGTCGAGCGTGCTGGTCAGCGCCTGGGTGACCTGGAACAGCGCTTCGGCCCGGGTGGCTCGCTGCGCCAGCTCTGCCGTCTGGGCGGCCACGCGCGCCTCGAGCTGGCTGCCCAGAGCCCGCAATTCCCGCTGCTGCTCGCGGCTCTGCTGGAGCGCGCGCTGCAGGCCGCCCGCCAGCAGCGAGGTCAACAGCGCCACCGTCCAGTACAGGCCCGTCCACGCGGCGGCGTAGATCGGCGGCGCCACGTTCGGGATCGGGCCGGCTGTGGCGGACAGGGTCCGCCCCACTGCCACGCCCATGCCTTGCAGCCTCAGCCAGGCCATGCTGGCCATCAAGATGGTGGCCAGGGCCGCCAGGCTCATGCTGGCCAGCCCATCGATCAGCAGCCCGGCAGCGCAGATCGGGACGATAAAGAGCGCCGGAGCGAGGCCCGCCGGCACGTTGGCGCCCCCGCGCAGCATTCCCATGGTCGTGAGGAGCGTCCACCAGCCAATCAGCAGCAGCGCCGAAACGGTGGGCCGGCCCAGGCGCACCAGGACGACGAGCGCCGATAGGAAAACTGCCCCCACGATGATCGCGACGGCCAGGTTTCCATGGGGGGCGGCTTCCGCCGTCGGGGCTGGCAGCGCATGCCCGGTGAGCCTGACCAGGAGTACTGCCAGGCCGGCCGCGAACATCGGAATGAACAAGATCGGCAGCGTGTGCAACACCAAACGGCCGCGACGCCTGGTCTCGTCCATCACGTGCTCCTGGTGCACGGAGTCCCTCCGGGTTCTCTTCTAGTGAGACGGCGTGCGCTCACGCGCAAGCCCGTCCTCCCCAGCTCGACCGTTTCTGCCTCCTGCTCCATTGTCGCTCCTTCCCCAGTAAGCAATCCTCTCATTTCTGTATTGCATCCAGTTTATTCAAATCGAGCTTCCTTGCAACACCCGAACGGGTGACGGCATGCTCACCCGAACGCGTGGCCGTGCGGTCACCCGCTTGCATGGCGACAGGCCGGCCCGGCGAGACTATACTTGGCAGCGTTTGACAAATCACGTTTGTCCGAATCAGCGCACAGCATCGATAGGAGAAAACTCCGCATATGGCAAGCACAACATGGACGCGCAACCGGGGCGCGATCTCCGGACGGTGGTTGGTGGGCGGCATTGCCTTGATCGTGGCCACGATCGTGGCTGCACTTTGGCTCAGCGGCGTCATTCAGCGCCCCGCAGCTGCGGCGCCCGCGACTGTGCCGGTGACGAAAGGCACTTTGGTTGCAGCCGTGTCAGGCAGCGGCAGCGTGGCGGCCCAACAGAGCCTCGACGTGGCCTTCCAGACGAGCGGGAGGGTGACGCAGGTCCTCGTCGAGAACGGCGATGCCGTGCAGGCCGGGCAGGTCCTGGCAAGGCTGGACGACCGGCAGCTGCAGTCGCAGGTGGCCTCGGCGCAGGCCGCGCTCGACAGCGCCAGGGCCCACCTGCTGCAGTCTCGGCAGGGTGACGCACGCCCCGAGGACCTGGCAGCCGCCCGCGCGGCGGTGAGCTCGGCCCAGGCCAGCTACGATAAGCTGGTGAACGGCCCTACCCCCTCCGACCTGGCGAGTGCCCAGGCCGCCGTGCAGAGCGCCCAGACGGCGTACACTGCGGCGGTCAGGGACGCCGGCACGACCAGTTCGCAGCTGGACTCGGATGCGGCTGCCGTGCAGAAGGCGCAGGCCGCCGTGCAACAGGCGCAGGCGGCCTACGACCAGGTCGCCATGCTGCCCAACATCGGTATGATGCCGCAGTCGCTGACCCTCCAGCAGGACACGGTCGCCTACCAGCAGGCCAAAGCGGACTACGAGTCGCTCTGCCAGACGGCCGGCACCGATGCCCAATCCAAAGTCGACTCGGCCGCCTCCCAGCTGGCGCAGGCCAAAGCCAGTCTGGACAACCTGACGCCGCTGACCGAAGACGTGGCCGTGTCGCAGGCCAATCTGGACACGGCGAAGGCAGACCTGGCGAAGCTCACCGCGCCCGCGACGGCCAGCGATCTGCAGATTCAACAGGCGTCTGTAGCGCAGGCCGCGCAGACGCTGCAGCAAGCCCAGATCAGCCTCGACCAGGCCACGCTCAGGGCTCCGTTTGCCGGCGTGGTCTCCGAGGTCAATATCGTGCCGGGCAGCATGGCTTTGCAGGCCAGCACGACCGGCGTGGCCAGCCAGGTGCTGCTGCTGACCGACCGCAACCCGCTGCACGTCGAGCTGAAGCTGAGCGAGAACGACGTGGCCCAGGTGCAGCTCGGCCAGCCGGTCACGCTCACCATCCAGGCGCTGGACGGCTGGCAGACGGACGGCAAGGTGAGCTACATCGCCCCCGCAGCCGACAACGGCAACGGCGTGGTGACTTACGCGGTATGGGTGACCTTCCCCGGCGACGATACGCGGGTCAAGGTGGGCATGACCGCCGATCTGAACATCGTGACGGCCCGCAAGGAGAACGTCCTGCTGGTGCCCAACGTGAGCCTGCTGCCCAAAGGGGCCGGGCACGTGGTGCAGGTCGTTGGCACGGATGCGCAAGGGCGCACCACCACGCGTGAGATCGATGTGCAGACCGGGCTGACTGACGGATCACAGACGGAGATCGTGAGCGGCCTGAGCGAGGGGCAACGCGTGATCGCCCTGCCCGACAACGGCGCGCCCAAGAAGTCGAGCGGCCTGTTCGGGGGTTGAGACGTCAGAATGACAGGCGCCGCCACCGAAGATGTTCCCGGCACGTGCATTAGGAGCCGACGAATGATAATGAGAACTTTGTCTGAACCCAGTGGTGATTTGAGGACTCAGGTTGGACCCACGAATGATCTAAAGACTTTGGTTGAACCCACGAATGATCTGAAGACTTTGGATGGACTTATGATCGCCGTGCGGGACCTGCGCAAGGTTTACCGCATGGGAGAGGTGGAAGTGCAGGCGCTGCGCGGTGTCTCGTTCGAGATCAAGAAGGGCGAGTTCGTGGCCATCGTCGGGCACAGTGGGAGCGGCAAGAGCACGTTGATGAACTTGCTGGGCTGCCTCGACACCCCGACAAGCGGCAGCTACGTCCTGGACGGCGTAGAAACGCAAACCCTGCGGCCGAACGATGTGTCGGCGATCAGGGCTGCCAGGCTCGGTTTCATTTTTCAGCAGTACAACCTGCTGCCGCGCCAGACGGCGCTGCGCAACGTAGAGATGCCGCTCATCTACCGCGGCGTGCCGGCCGGCAAGCGCCGGGCGCGGGCCCAGGCTGCGCTGCGACTGCTCGGCATGGGCGAGCGCATGGGGCATAGGCCCAACGAGCTGAGCGGGGGGCAGCAGCAGAGGGTCGCCATCGCGCGCGCCCTGGTGGGCAGCCCCTCGGTGATACTCGCCGACGAGCCTACCGGCAGCGCTGGATACCGCCACCAGCGACGAGATCATGGGCATCCTTCAGGCGCTCAACCGCCGGCGTGGCCTGACCGCTGTGGTCGTCACCCATGAGATGGATGTGGCGGCCTATGCCGACCGCGTGCTGACGCTAAGGGACGGCAAGCTGGTGGGCGACGGCCCGCCGCCGAAGCGGTCGGAGCCCCGGCCGGTGGCAGCGGAGGCGACTCTATGACTACGATCCTTTCCGATCTCACGAGTGACGCGAAGCGTCGAATGGAACCCGACGTGCTGGACGGGGCAGATGAGCTGTTGGCCCCGCTCGAGACGGGGGGCGCCGGCGGTCTGAGCCTGACAGAGGTCGTGCGGGTGGCGTTTGACAGCCTTGCCGCGAACAAGACGCGCGCGGCCCTGACGATGCTCGGCGTGATCATAGGCGTGGCCTCCGTGGTTGCGCTGCTGGCGCTGGGCAATGGGGCCCAGGCCACGATCACGGGGCAGATCCAGGGCATGGGCAGCAATCTCGTTTTCGTGATCCCGGGCACCATGAACCGGGGGCCTGGCAGCACCGCCGCGGCGCAGAACCTGGACATGCGTGACCTGCAAGCCATCCAGGATCTCGGCCTGCCCCTGGCCGGCATCGCGCCCCAATTTGCCAGCAACGCGGATATCGTCGCGCCGGCCGCCGACAAGTATGCATCCGTTGTCGGAACCATTCCATCCTATTTTTCCTTGATGGATGTCACGGCCAGCAGCGGGTCACTGTTCAGCGACGACGATAACTCGGCCGGAGCAGCCGTCGCCGTCATCGGACCAACCCTGGCGAATGACTTGTTCGGCAGTGGTACGGCGGTTGGGCAGACAGTGCGCATCCAGAACCAGACGGTGCGTATCGTCGGCGTGCTGGCTGCAAAAGGCGGGAGCGGCTCTGGATCGACCGACGAGGAAGCGTTCGCCCCCATCAACTTCGTGCAACAGCAGCTGTTTGGGGCACGCACACCGGACGGCAACAGCTATCGGGTGGGAGCTATCATTTTCTCCGCTCGCAACGCCAGCGACATCAACACGATCGACGACCGCATCGCCGTGCTTCTGCGTGAGCAGCACCACCTGAAGGCGGATGCCAGCCAGGATGATTTTACCGTCATGAGCCAGGCATCTATGTTGAGCACACTGGACACGATCACCTCCCTGCTCACTGACTTCCTGGGCGCCATCGCGGGGATTTCTCTGGTGGTGGGCGGCATCGGCATCATGAATATCATGTTGGTGTCGGTCACCGAGCGAACGCGCGAGATTGGCCTGCGTAAGGCCGTGGGGGCACACGCCGCCGACATCCTGCTCCAGTTCGTCGTGGAGGCGGTTGTCATCAGCTTGCTGGGAGGCCTGATCGGCCTGGGCGTGGGCGCGCTGATCGCCCTGCTGGTGACCTTGAGCGGCATCATGGCGACTTCTGTGAGCGCCGGTTCCGTCGCCCTGGCGCTGGGCTTCTCGACGGCCGTGGGCCTGTTCTTCGGGATCTACCCCGCCAGTCGGGCGGCCGGGCTGAACCCCATCGACGCGCTGCGCCACGAGTAGTAATCACTCGCGGGGCAAACCGCTGTTGCCGGCGGCCCACCACCCCTTCTCCATGGGCGCCCGCGCCGGGGGCATCGCCGTGCGCGTGCCTTTGGGGGATTCGCGTTTTTTTGCCGGGGGCCGGCCGGGCCCCCTTCCCATGTTTCTTACCGCTTTCTCTTCCTGGGGGCCAGGCGGCCCCAACCCGCATTCAGCCCGCCTGCAACCTCCTTGCTGCCTGCCACCCTTTCTCGGTGAGCGCCAGGGCCAGCGCCGGCCCCGGGCCGGTGCCGGGACACGATGCCATGGCATGCCGGTCATTGCAGGCCGCCGCCAGCCCGCATCCGCCGCACGCCGCATCCCCGCCCCCGGCCAGGGGCGCCACGTAGCCGCGCCGCTGCAGGCCGTCGAACCATGGCCATGACCAGCGCCTCGCTGGCCCCCAGGCGCCGCGCCGCTTCGCCGGCGGTCACCAGGCCGCCCTGGCCCAGCAGCCTGAGCAAAGCGATCAAGGGGTCGGGCGCAGGAAGTGAGTCTTCTTTCAAAAAGCACGTCATATCAGCCGCCCCACCTGGAAGACCAGCGCCCCGGCGCCCACCGAGATAACCAGAAGCATACCCAGGCTGAAGGCCGTCCAGCGCCACGAGCCCAGCTCCTGGCGCATCGTGGCAGCCGTCGCCAGGCAGGGGATGAACAGCATCATCACCACCAGCAGCGCCAGGCGCGCTGCCGGTGCCAGCGTGGCTGCCACGAGCTGCGCCAGCCCGGCTTCGTGGCCGCCCGCATAGAGCACACCCAAGGTCGCAATGACGTTCTCTTTGGCCACGAAGCTGGTCAACACTGCCACGATGATGCGCCAGTCACCCAGCCCCAGCAGCCGCCCGGCGGGCTCGAGCCAGCGTCCCACATGTGCCAGGATGCTCGTGTCGATCCCGCCCCCCGGCAGGCTCGAAAGGGCCCATACCACGATCGAAGCGATCAGGATCACCTTGCCGGCCTTCTCGACGAACGACCGCGTGTTGTTCCAAACGTAGAGCCCGACCGTCCACGCGTTCGGGATGTGGTAGAGAGGCATCTCCATGATGAAGGCCGTCTGGCTGCCGCGAAACAGGGTCCGGCTCATGAACACACCCACGAAGGCCAGCACCAGCAAGTTGGCCGCCACCAGCCCCCAGGTCACCAGCGTGGCTACCCCGGCGCCGAAGAAGGCGGGGACCAGGAACGCCAACACGGCCAGCCGCGCCGTACAAGGCACGAACGGTGCCAGGAAGATGGTCGCCACCCGCGCCCGCCGCTCGTCGATGATGCGCGTGCCGAGAACGGCCGGCACGTTGCAGCCGAAACCCAGGAAGAGCGGCAGGAACGATTTGCCGTGCAGCCCCATCAGGTGCATGAAGCGATCCATGACGTAGGCCGCCCGCGCCAGGTAGCCCACGTCCTCCATCGTCCCGAGGATGGCAAAGAAGATCACCATGATCGGCAGGAAAGTCAGCACCGTGCCAACCCCTCCCAACACCCCGCGCACCAGCAGGCCGGACAGCGCCGGGGCCGGGGCCAGCCACGCCGCCAGGGCCATACTGAGGGGGGCCAGGATGCCCGCGCTCAGCCAATTGACAATCGGGGTCGCCACTTCATAGGTCAGCCAGAACATCACGCCGAAGATCCCGATCAAGAGCATCAGCCCCCAGGCGGGATGCGTGGCCAGGCGATCGATCTGATCGGTGCGTGAGATGGCGCCGGCCCTCGGCCGGGTGATGGCCGCCCTGACCATGCGTCCGATCCACTGGTAACGCCCGCCGGCGATGTCGAGGAAGGCGTCCTCGTGCTCCAGCAGCAGCTCGCGCACCTGGCCCCACACCTCCGGCGGCAGCGCCTGCTGCAGCGCGGCGGTGATCTCGGCGTCGCCCTCAAGCAGCTTGAGCGCGACCCAGTCGTTGGGATAGCCGGAAAGACAGGGAGTAGCAGGATCTTCGATGAGCTCCTGCAATCTATGCAGCACCGGCTGGTGCTCGGGCCCGATGGCGGGCCGGTTGGGCGCCCAGGCCCCCGGCTCGGCCGCCAGTTGCTCTGCCTGCTGCATCAATTCGGCCAGGCCCTGGTTCTTGGTCGCCACCAGCGGCACGACCGGGATGCCCAGGGCGGCCTGCAGCACATTTGGCTCGATGTGAATGCCGTGTTGTTCGGCCACGTCCAGCATGTTCAGCCCCAGAACCACAGGCTGCGGCAAAGAGAGCAACTCCGCCACGAGATAAAGATTGCGCTCCAGCGCGGCCGCATTGACGATGACGACCACCACGTCCGGACGCTCGCGCACGATGAAGTCTCGGGCAATGCGCTCTTCTTCGGAGTTTGCGGTGAGGCTGTAGGTGCCCGGCAGATCGACGATGAGCATCACCGTCCCGTCGTGGCGGTAGGTCCCCACCTTCTGCTCGATCGTCTTGCCGGGCCAGTTGCCCACGTGCTGGCTGAGCCCGGTCAGCATGTTGAAGACGGTCAACTTGCCAACGTTGGGCTGCCCCGCCAGGGCAACGGTCATCTGCCCGACGAGCCTCGGCACGGCCGCCACACCGGCCGGCACCTCATGGCAGGAGCTCATGCCTCTGCTCCCTCATCCAGATTCACGAACACGCGCGTCGCTTCATCGCGCCCCAGCGCCACGAGCGTGCCCCGCACGGCCACCAAGATGGGGCCTCGCCCGTAATTCTGCACCACGGCCACCTGGACACCGGCGGTGAAGCCCAGGTTGGCCGCACGGCTGCGAAACAGGCGCCCCCCCTCCAACGCCAGCACGACACCCTTCCCGCCTGCGGGGATGTCGCCCAACGTGTGCCGGCAGCCGCTGTGAGTCACCTGGTTCGCAGATTCCAAGCTCATGCTTCGCTCCTCACCTGACATTCCCGGTGGCAGCCGTGGTGCGCTGCCGGCGTCGCGTGCGACGCTCACGCTTTGCTGCCCGCCTGACAATCGCGGCAGCAGCCATAAAGCACTACGGTGGCGCGTTGGATCAACACCCCGCTGTGCACCCGCATGAACTCCTCCTTCACCCGCTCAACGCCAGCTGTGTCGAACTCGATCACCGCGCCGCACGACGTGCAGACGAAATGGTAGTGCTCGGCCGGTTCCGCGGGAACGAACCCCTTCCGGGGCCCTGGTGATGCCAGGCCTCCTGCCGAGCTTTCGAATTGCGCCCTGGCCCCGCCCCGCCGGTCAGCCCCGAGGCGCAGCGCGCTGACCAGGCCGGCCTGTGCCAGCCAGCCAAGGGTGCGATAGACGGTGGAGGGATTGATCGAGGCATCTTGCCGGCGTGCGGCACGATAAATCTGCTCGGCCGTGGGGTGACCACCCAGGTCGTCGAGCACGCTGAGGATGATGCGGCGCTGGACGGTCATGCGGCCGCCGTTGGCCCGCAGCCATCCTGCCGCCTGGCCCACCAGATCGCTCATGATGCAGCAACCCTTCCGGGAGCGCGCTCCTTACTGCAAATCACTTGCAGCACTTATTGCAACTCATTTGCAGTAAGTATAGCGGGTGGCGAGGGCGTCGTAAATGACCGTCGTCATACTGGCCATCACCGCATTGCGCGTGGCATTGTTTTATGCTATACTGCGTTCGTAATTGGTTCACCCCACGAGAGGTTTGCCCCGCGGGGCGCCTTGTTGCCGCAGGCGCCCTGCACGGATGAGCGGAGAATCTGGACGAACCACGAGCACTGCGCATCGTGGCAGGGGACAGCGCATTGCCAGTAACACACCTTCCGAGGCTTCAATCCAAGCGAGGATAGTGAGACAATGAGCCATGGGATGAACAACCGCAGTCAAAGTGATCCACCTTGCGGGGAGCTACGGACCAGCCTCCAGCCGCCGCGCGGCACTGGTGGGCCTGCCCCCGCTCCAGCCGGGCGCGAGGACCCGATCGCTCGACTCGAGGCCGGGCCGGCAGACCGCGACGAGCGGATTGCCAGGCTGCAAGCCGAGCTGGCGGCACGGGACGAGCGGATCGCCGGGCTGCAAGATGAGCTGGCGGGACGCGATCGCCTGATCGCCGAGCTCAATGCCTTTGCGCATACCATGGCGCACAACCTCAAGAGCCCCCTTGCCTGCGTGCTTGGCTACGCCGGCTACCTCGCAGGTTACGCCGGCAGCCTGGCGCCGGAGGAGACCCTCGAATACATCGAGCACATTGCGCGCAGCGGGCAGAAAATGGGGACCATCATCGATGCCACGCTGCTGCTGGCCAGCGCCTGGCACGGGGACGTGCCCAGGGAACCGTTGGCAATGGAAGACATCGTGGCGGCGGCGCTGGACCGGCTGGAGGATGACATCCGCACAGTCGAGGCCGAGATCGTCTCGCCGGACACCTGGCCTGGGGCATCAGGGTACGCGCCCTGGGTCGAGGAAGTGTGGGTGAACTACCTGAGCAATGCCATCAAGTACGGCGGCCAGCCGGCTGCCGACCCACCCGTGCGGCCCCGCGTCGAGCTCGGGGCTGACACATCTGACGCCAGCTCGGTATGCTATTGGGTCCACGACAATGGCTCGGGAATTGCCCCTGAAGACCAGGACCGCCTCTTCGTCCCATTCAGCCGTCTGGAGCGCAATTCGAACAGATCGGACGAGGGCGGTGCGGTTCCGCCTCTGCCCGCCGGGCACGGGCTGGGCCTCTCGATCGTCCAGCGCATCATTACGCGCCTTGGCGGTCGCGTCGGCGTTTCGAGCGTGCCCGGACAGGGCAGCACATTTAGCTTCACGCTGCCGCGCGGCTGAGGTGTTTGTTTAGGCTCTTTGTGGGGCCGTCTGGCCCCCGCCAAAAAAATTGGTCAGGCCGGCGGGCTACCCCTATATCACAGCCACGCGAGAAGGCTCGCCCCCAAAGCCTGGAGCGCCGCTGCCCCTCGGGGTATCGCCGATTCGATGTTCGCCACCAGACCACCGATGGGTTAGGTTTGCAGGCCGCTGGGTTGCGACCCCGATCCCAAGGGAAGGTCAAGTGCGGGCCCCGGCGTGACAGGGCGAAATCATGTTGCGGGGCCAAGCCAGGCCAGCACGCTCAGTTGCGTCCACCCGGCTGGCCTGCGGCGCCCCGGCGGGCTAATTCACACAGGATGGACAGGATAGGCCGGATAGACACGAAGGTCCCGGCACGGGATGGATGTTTTTTGGGCCTGACCCTGTCTATCCCGTCGAATCCATCCCCGTTCGGGGTCCTGCGTGTGCATCCTGTGATGGCGGCTGGTCCCAGCGGCACGCGCTGCCCCCGTTGCGGTTGCCATACTGGAGGCCGGCTGCAGCATGGAATGGCCATCCCGGCGTGACGCTCTAGGTTGGTGCCGGGGTGAGGCCGGCGATCCACGCCGGCGTGTCCGTCGCGATCGGCAGCGCGGTGCCGTTCGCGTCCGGCAGCGGCGCGGCGGTCGCGGTTGGCAGCGGCGCGGCGGTTGCGGCCGGCAGCGGACGGCGGTCGCGGCCGGCAGCGGTGTGGCGGTCGCGGCCGGAGGCGGCGCGGCGGTCGCGGTTGGCAGCGGCGCGGCGCTCGCGGTTGGCAGCGGCGCGGCGGTCGCGGTTGCCAGCGGCGCGGCGGTCGCGGTTGCCAGCGGCGCAGCGGTCGCGGTTGGCAGCGGCGCGACGGTCGCGGTTGGGGGCGGCGTAGCGGTCGCGGCCGGCAACGGCGGCGGCGGTAGCGGTTGGCAGCGGCTCGGCGGTCGCGGTTGGAGGCGGCGCGGTGGTCGCGGTTGGCAACGGCGCGGCGGTCGCGGTTGGCAGCGGCGCGGTGGTCGCGGTTGGCAGCGGCAGCGGCGGTCGCGGTTGGCAGCGGCGCGGCGGTCGCGGTGGGGGCCAGCCTGGCGCCCGCTGCCAGGGTCGGCGTGGCCGTGGGCGTCGCTGGCGTGACACTCCCGGTCGGTGCCGGCGTGACGCTCGCGGTGAGCGTGGGCGTGATGGTCCTCGCCGGCGCCGGCGTGACGCTTGCGGTCGGTGTCAACGTAACAGTCGCGGTCAGCGTCGGCGTGGCCGCCACCAGGATCGTGCCACTCACGGTAGCCGATCGCCCCGTCTGGCCCAGGCTATCGTACACGATCGCGTAGAAGGAAGCGGCACCCGGCCCTGGCGGGCTGTAGTTGAAACCGGCGACAGCCAGGGATCGGCCGGCGACGTTAAAGCCCCGCAGCAGCCCTGGCGCCGCCTGGCCCCGCTCTGCCCCCACACCTCGATGCGCAGCAGCCGTGCGGCGCCCTGGGCCCGAACGGTGAAGGCAACGGGCGCCGGCAGCTGATCCACGAAGCCGGACACCGGACGGATGATGGCGACGTTCGGGGGGCCTGCCGGCGTGGCGGTCGGAGTGGGCATCAGCGTGCCGGTGGGCGTTGGCGACGCGGTTGCCGCCGGCGTAGCGGTTGCCGTTGGGGTAGCAGTCGCAGTCGCCGTAGCGGTCGCCGCCGGCGTAGCGGTCGGGGTGGGCGTATTTATGGCGCCGAGCACCGTCACCAACATGCTCGCCGACTGCCCCGTCAGCCCATGCGTATCGTCCGCGATCACGTAGACCGAAGTATTGGCCCGCCGAGCCGGGCACCCAGGTCTGGCTGACCGTAAACTGGTACACGCCGACCGAGCTGCCACTGGTGTTGACGGCCACCTCCGCGCCATTTACCCACAGCTCGACGTCGGTGATGCCCTTGCTGTCGATGGCGGTGGTGTTCACGGCGAGCGCCTGGCCCACGTTTATCGTGGTGCCGCTGTAGCTGACGAAGACTTGAGGCGGGTTGTTGTGGGTCACGCCGATGGACAGGCTGCCAGAGTTCGCCGAGTACCCTGCCTGGTCCCAGACCCGCACGAAGATCGTGTGCTCGCCGATGGAAGTCAGGCCCACGACCAGGAGGCGCTGAAGCTCCCTCCCACGCCCACCGTACCGGGCGAGCTGTTGCCGGCCGTCGCGTCTAGCGAGCCGTCGGACCACAACTAGAGGCGATTGATGCCGTTTGGGCCATTGCCCGTGGCGTCGATGGTGACGCTCTGGCCGCTCACCACCACGATGTTGCTGCCCGGCTGCGTGATGTAGGAGGTCAGCGAGCTGGTCGTCGAGCTCGACGTCACATAGATGGTCACGCTGGCCGGCGGGCCGGCAATGCCGTAGGCATCGATCGCGATGACGGAGATGACGTGGCTGCCGACCGTGGTGGCCTGCCACTGCTGGCTGGCCTGGAGCGAGGTACCCCCGTTGCCGGCGGTGGCCTGCACCACAGCGTTATCGACGAGCAGCTGGACCTGCGCCAGAGGGATGCCGCTGTTATCCGTGGCGCTCCACTGCACCGTGACCACGCCGCCTGAGGGGTAGGTCACGTTCGCCCCCGGCGCCAGCAAGACCACGCTGGGCGCGGTCACCGCCGCAGGCGCAGGAGGCGTCGGCGTGGGCGGGGGCGCGGCCGCCAGAACGACCGGCGCCTCGCCGGCGTAAGAGGTCAGCGACCGGTCAACCCAGCCGGCCTCCCCATCGTCAAGCCCGATATAGAGCCATTCTCCGGTCTCGTCCTGGCCCAGCACAGTGAACTCGGTGCCTCCCGGCACGGACACGAGCACCGGGTAGTCGGTGCCGGGCCCGGCCCGCATGTTTACCGAGGCCGCCAGCATGATGGCCATGTTGGACGGCAGGGGAGGTGCTGTGAGCGCGGCCGCCTCCGGCGTGTCGGTGAGGGTGGGCGTTGCGCTCGGTTCAGGCGTGCCGGTAGGAGTTCCCGTCACGGCAGGCGCGGCGGCTCCGGCCGCCGTGCTGCCGGGAATTGGCGCCACCGGACCGGAGCCGATTCCCCCCGGCGCGGGCTGGAGCGCTGCCGGTGCCGTTTTGCCGGGCGCGGGCGCCGCTGTGACGATGGGACCGATGGCCTGTACGGGCGCCACGCAGCCGGCAAGCAAGAACAAGAGGAGCAGAGGGACAACCCGGACGAAGGCGGCATCCCTCCAAAGGCGAAGGATGCCCGGCGCAAACGGCGCGCGAAAATCCGTCAGGATTGCGACACCCCTCCGCGGGCGGAGGAAGCTGGTGCGGATCCTGTGGAAAGCCGGCGTCAGGGGCCGAAACGGTGGCTCTGGGTTCATTGGGACCTCGATATCAGCACAGCGCAATGCACCAAGTGCCCGAAGGTGCAAGGCCCCGCCAAGCGTGAACCTCGTCGCCCGTTGCAACGACTTCGGTGAGGTTCGTAATGTCTCTTGCGAGCCCATTATACCACCCGGGGCCCCTCCTTGGGGCGTTAATGGCGGGTTAAGCCGCGTGCTAACTCGAAGTTTAACAGGGCCGCGAGCAGGGCAAATGATAGAGAAGGGAACGGAAGAATGGATGTGAAAGACTGCATGAAGTTCGCGACCAAGAACCCGATTTGCTACCCGGCCACCGTGGACGGGGATCAGCCACGCGTAAGGGCGCTGCTGCTATACCCGGGCCGTATCCCCAGCTTTTGGACCAAAGTCCTGTTCAATACCCTGACGTGGCCTTGATGAACGCCGGCCAGTTGACCTGGCCGGTGATGCTTTTAGCAAATCCTGGCGATTGACGGTGCCGCCGGCATACCCGCTGATGGCGGCGGCCGGCGCGGTCAATTGCAGCAAGGACGCGCCGGTCACATCCTTGTACTCTATGGCAACCTGCCGGACGTCGTACTTCTTAGCGCTGGCGCTGTTGGCCAGCATCTTGAAATAATCCACAGATCGGGTCCTGCGCCGTGCTCGAAGAAATTGAACCCTTGCGAGGCATCCAGGACCACGTAAGCCAGGCTGCCGGCCTGGCCCTTGAGAGGCAGCACGTAAACGTCCATGCCGGCCGTGTTGACCCCGGCTTTCCCGATCTCG
>CAWEHT010000438.1:0-5788 GCA_963808455.1 uncultured Chloroflexia bacterium
GCACGAGGTCAGCCTGGAGCACGAGCTGGCAAGCGTGGCTGCCACTCTTCAGCGCCAGGGCGGCCCGGCGCCGCTCTTCGAAAACGTCGCCGGATCGGCCTGGCCGGTCTTTGCTTCGAGCGTGGCCAACCAGGAACGGGCGGCCCTGGCCCTGGGCTGCGACAAGAGCCAGGTCACGGAGGCCATGCAGCGTGCGCTCGACCCGGCGCAGGGGCGAGCCCCGGCGCGTGTCGACAAGGCGAGCTGGCAAGCGAACGTCTTCACCGACGAGGCCGCCGATGTCTGCAAGCTGCCGATCCCGATCCATGCCGTTGGAGACGGGGGGCCGTTCATCACCAGCGGCGTGACGATCAGCCGGGACCCGGTCAGCGGGCGTGGCAACCTGTCTTACAACCGCATGCAGGTCAAAGGGCCCCGCGAGTTCGGCTTCGACCTCAACGAGTGGCGCCACGTCCGGGAGTTCATGGATGTCGCGGAAGCCAAAGGTGAGCCGCTGCCCGTGGCGATCGCCATCGGCCTGGACCCGGCGATCAAGATCGCCGCGGGCGCACTACGAAGGCGACGAGCTCTTCATTGCCGGCGCGATCCGTGGCGAGGGCATCCCGGTGGCGCGTGGCGTCACCGTAAACCTCGACATCCCGGCGGAAGCCGAGATTGTCATCGAGGGCTGCCTGCCCGCTCACGTGCGGCAAGGCGAGGGGCCGCTGGCCGAGTTCCATGGGTACTACGGGCGGATCTGGGACAGCCCGGTGTTCCAGGTCACGGCCGTCTGCTGGCGCGATAACCCCATTTTCGAGACCATCATCCCGGGCTGGAACGAGCACGTCTACATCGGCAATGTGCTGCCTCGCGAGCCATTGCTCCTGAACTTCGTGCGGCATGTGAGCAAGGGCGTCACGGGCCTGCACCTCGTCCCGTATGGCAGCGGCTTCACCGCCGTGGTGGCCCTGAACAAGTCGAACCCGGGCGAGCCGAAGAACGTGGCCATGGCGGCCTTCACCGCGCACGTCAACGTCAAATGGTGCATCGTCGTTGACCCCGACGTGGATATCTACGATCCTGCCGATATCATGTGGGCGCTCACGACGCGCGTGGATTGGAGCAAGGACGTGTTCCTGGTGCCCGGCTCGCAGGGCCACGAGATGGACCCCACGGCCGACACGCGTGGGGTGCACACGAAGATCGGCGTGACGCGACCGTGGACAAAGGCCGCCGCGAGCCTGCCAGCCGCGTCCGCTATCCCGAAGTCGATCTCAGCAAGTACCTGGGGTAAAGCCAGATACTCACCGGTCAGCCTGCATAAGTGGAGGCACGCGCTATGCGAGACGCCGTCCTGGGCATTGACATCGGCACCTCTGCCGTGAAGGCCATCCTCTTCGACGTTTCCGGCGCCGAAGTGGCGACTGCCAGCCGGAGCTACGGCTTCCTCACGCCGCAGCCCGGCTGGGTGGAGCAGGACCCCGAAGTTGTCTGGCAGGCCCTGATCTCATCGGTCCGTGAGCTGCTGGGCCAGGCAGGCGATTTCCACGTGCTGTCGCTGGCCCTGGCCGCCCAGGCCGGCTCGGTGATCCCGGTCCAGGAAAACGGCGACCCGGCCTACCCGATGGTCACCTGGCTCGACAGCCGCAGCAGCGGCCTGGTCAACGAGTGGATGGCCGACGGGACGGCGGACCGCATCCGGCAGCTCAGCGGCTGGCATCCTTATCCGGGCCTGCCGCTGCCCAGCATCGCCTGGCTGCAGCGCTATCGGCCTGAAGTGTGTGCCCGCGCTGCCCGGTACCTCGGGGTGGCCGACTTCTTCATCCATCGCCTCACCGGCTGCTTCGCCACCGATTACTCGGCAGCCGCAGAGATGATCCTGGTAGATGCCAGGACCGGGCAGTGGAACGAGCAACTGTGCGCGCTGGGCGGCGTGGACCCGGCCCGGCAGCCGGCGCTGGGCTGGGCCGGCAGGCAGGTGGGCCAGGTCACGCCCGAGGCGGCCGCGCTGGCGGGCTTGCCGGCAGGGACCCCCGTGATCGCCGGGGGCCACGATCATTGCTGCGAATGCGTGGCGATGGGCATTACGCGGCCGGGCAAGATGATGCTGTTCGACGGGCACCGCCTGGACCGTGACGGGGGCGATGGAGTCGCCGGCGCTGGACGGCATCCCCGAAGCCATGAATCTGAACTATCACGTGGTCCCAGGGCGGTGGACCGTCACCCAGCTGCTAGGGGGTTTCGGCGCGACGGTGGATTGGTGGATCGAGAGTGCCTGGCAATCTCCTGACCCCGACCGCCAGCACGGCCGGAAGGAACTGTATTCGTTCTTCGACAGGGCGCTCCTCTCCAGCGCTCCCGGCAGCCACGGCATCCTGTTCCTCCCGTTCAGCGAAGCCCCGCAGGAACCGGGCGGCCTCTCTGGGGGCGGATTCGTCGGCCTCGAGCTGGCGTCCACCCGGGCAGACATGAGCCGGGCCGTGCTGGAGGGATGCACGTTCGAGGTGCGCTGGTTCCTTGACGACCTTGGCTTGAAGAGGCATGCGAGAAGAGGAGCTCTGGATCTGGGCGGCGCCACCGGCAGCCCCGTCTGGCCGCAGATCCTGGCCGACGTTACCGGGGTGCCCATCGTGCTGGCCAGGTATCCCAACTGGGCCGCGCTGGGGGCTGCGATCCTGGCCGGTTGGGGCGTCGGCGTCTACCCATCGCTCGAAGAAGGCATCGAGCGCCTCCAGCCCCCTGTACAGCGCATCGTGCCAGACCCGTCGCTGGCCAGGCTCTACGGGGACCGCCTGGCGCTCTACCAGCGCACCGCTCACAAGCTCACCGGCGTAGAGCACAGGCTGTAACGCTCGATCCCCCGCCGGCAGCCGAGACAGGGAAAGGCTTATGGACAAGCATTCTGTGCTGTTCGTGACGCACCGGGGCGAGCGCCACCAGCGGGCCGCCCTGGAAGCGGCACCGCCGGAGCTCCAGATCACGATGCGCCGCACTCCCTCCAGGGACGAGATCATGGCGCTCCTGCCGGGCATGGAGTTCCTGATCAGCGAACGGACGGGAGCGATCGACGCGGAGCTCATGAGCGCGGGCAAGGATCTGCGCCTGATCCAACGCCTGGGCTCGCAGACTTACGACATCGATCTGGCAGCCGCTCGCGCCGCCAGCATCGCGGTGTGCTTCACGCCCGTGCGATCGTGCATCATGGTGGCAGAGCACATGCTCATGCAGATGCTCGCCGCCGCCAAGCGCCTGCGGGAGGTGATGGACATCGCCACGGCAGCGCAGGGCTGGGGCCAGGAGCCCGGCCGCTGCGACGAGGATTATTTCGCCTACAACTGGTCCGGCCGCGTGGACATCCGCGGGCTCTGGGACAGCACGGTGGGGATCCTCGGCCTGGGCGAGATCGGCACCGAGCTGGCGCGCCGCCTGCGGCCTTTCGGCTGCACGGTGCTTTACAACAAACGGGACCGCCTGCCACTGTTCGCCGAGCAGGAGCTGAACGTCAGCTTCGCCGACCGGGACACGCTGCTCGCGCGCAGCGACTTCGTCTGCATGCTCATGCCCTACTTCGATGAGACGGCCGGCACGCTGGACGCCGGCTTTTTCGCTCGCATGAAACCCGGCGCAATCTTCGTGAGCTGTGGGGGAAGCGGGGTGGTCGACGAGGGCGCTCTCGCCGGCGCCCTGGGCTCGGGCCACCTGTACGGCGCGGCGGTTGACACGTACACTTACGAGCCGATCCATCCCGAAGACCCATTGCTGCCGCTGGCGCGCCAGCCGTGGGCCAACGTGATACTCACGCCGCACACGGCCGCCGGCCCCGTGGCCGCCAACCGCGCCGAACGCTGCGCCGACTTCGACAACATCCTGCATTTCTTGCGAGGCGAAGCGCTGGGGGGAAAGCTGGCATGAAGGCCCGCGGACCACGGGCCGGCGTCTCGTCGCGAGCTTACACAGGCGGTAGGGAATGAGCAGCATCCTGATAGAAAACGGCGCGGTCGTGACCCTGGATGACGCGTGGCACGTCTATGACCCCGGCTTCCTCTTCGTGACGGACGACCGGATCGAGGCCGCCGGGCCTGGCCGGGCGCCCGACGCGTTGCGGGACCGCGCCGGGCGCCTTATCGACGCCAGCCTGATGGCGGTCATGCCGGGCATGGTCAACGCCCACACGCACCTGTTCCAGACGTTCCTGCGCGGGCTGGGCGACGATAAGCCGCTGCTCGACTGGCTCAAGGCATACATCTGGCCTGTCGCCCAGGCCATGGGAGAGCACGAGGCCTACATCGCGGCCATGCTGGGCTTGATCGAAAACCTGCGCAGCGGCGCCACGGCCGTCATCGACCACCAATACGTCCATACGGAGCCGGGCAATGACGACGGCGTGTTCCGGGCGGGCCGGGAAACCGGCGTCCGGCTGCTGCTGGCGCGCGGCTGGACGGATGACAACTACCATCCTGCCTTCATGGAATCACCCGAGAGGATCCTGGCCGAGATGGCGCGGCTGCACGGCGCCTGGCACGGCCAGGCAGGCGGGCGGCTGCGCCTCGAATTCGGGCCCCTGATCCCCTGGGGCTGCACGGACGCCACCATGCAGCGGGCTTACGCGCTGGCGCGCGAGTGGGGCGTGGGCACTCACATCCACGTCGCCGAGACGCGAGCCGAAGTCCAGATGAGCGTCAACCGGTGCGGCCGGCGGCCCATCGAGTGGCTGGCCGGGCTGGGCACCCTCGGGCCGGACCTGCAGCTCGTCCACAGCGTCTGGCTGGACGACCATGAGATCGGGCTGGTCGCCGAACATGGCGCGGTGGTGGTGCACTGCCCTATCTCGAACATGTACCTGGCTTCGGGCGTGGCGCGCGTTCCCGAGATGCGCGAGCGCGGCATCCCGGTCGCCCTGGCCAGCGACGGGCCCGGCAGCAACAACCGCCAGGACATGTTCGAAGTGCTCAAGACCACCTGCCTGCTGCACAAGGTCAGCTCCCTTGATGCCATGTGTCTTCTGCCTGAGGACGCGCTCTGGATGGCCTGTCGCGGCGGCGCCCTGGCCTTCGGCCAGCCCGAGTCGATCGGATCGTTGGCGCCGGGCATGAAAGCGGATATCGTCCTGGTGGACCTCGACACGCCGTCCACGATGCCGGTTCACAGGCCCGTCTCCGCCCTGGTCTACAACAGCACCATCCGGGACGTGGACACGGTGATCGTGGACGGGGAGATCCTGTTGAGCGGCAAGCGTTTGGTGCACATCGACGAAGAGGCCATCCTGGCCGAAGCCGCGAGGTATGCCGGCGGCTGTTCGAGCGGGCCGGCATACAGACTTCCATAGAGGAAGGCCGATGAAGAGCATGACATGGTGGGCGCACGTGGCCGTCATCCAGGGCCGGGAGCACCGTCGGATCCCTTTCGCGATGTACGAGATCATGTTCCCGCCCGAGCAGGCTTTCGCCTTGTTGGGCCACGGCAACATCGGCATCATCCGCTATCGTCCCATCTACCGCGTCGAGCACCCCAACTGCCGCCTCGAGGGCGAGTTCTTTTTCCAGGGGGATGCCAAGTGGCAACGCAACGTCCTCCACACGCCGAAGGGGGATCTCACCGAGCTGAGGATCTTCGAGCCCGCCTTCGACAGCTCCACTGCACGCAAGCACTTCATCGAGACGGCAGCCGACTACGAGGTGCTTTGGAGCTACCTGGAGGATTCCACTGACCCCGGACAACTATCAACAGTATTTCCAGGATTGCGCCGATCTGGGCGAGGACGGCCTGCCAAAAGGCAGAGGGTTGAGCGCACGCCCTGGCAGCAGCTCTG
>CAWEHT010000439.1:0-12322 GCA_963808455.1 uncultured Chloroflexia bacterium
CCATCTCCCTCTCGAGTAAGCGCGGATTACTCAACCCTTGATTTTCGGCATGAATACTTGGAGAAAGGCACATGGCGAGATTGGGCCCCAGCGGCGGGCAATACCGTCCGCTCAGTCAAGATCAGATCCTTCAGATTCACCAGGCATCGCTCCAGGTGCTCGACAGCACCGGCATCCACGTGGAGCACCCTCGTGCCCTCGAGCTGTTCCGGCAAGGCGGCGCGCGGGTAGTCGAACAGCGTGTATACATCCCCGAGGGGATGGTCCAGAAAGCCCTCGCACTCGCACCGTCAAGCGTGCTCCTGGCAGGACGCGACCCGGCCAACGACATCGTCCTCGAGGGCACGCGCGTCTACGCGGGCACCGGCGGTTCGCCGACCATGGTGCTTGACCCGGCTTCCCAGAATGTGCGGCCTGCCATTCTGGTTGACCTCCAGCAGATGATCGCCGTGGTCGATAAGTTGAGCCACTGCGATTTTGTCGTCATGCCGATTTACCCAACGGACATCCCGGCGGAGCTGGTGCCGGTGAATCGGTTCTACACCTGCCTGACCAACACGACCAAGCACGTCATGGGTGGCCTGGATTCGGTGCAGGGCGCGCAACAAGTGATCCGGCTGGCGGAGCGTATCGCGGGCTCGCCGGGCGCGCTGCGGGCCCGACCTATCGTGTCGGCAACCGCCTGTTGGCTGGTCAGCCCACTGCACCTTGACACCCTGGTGACAGACATCCTGTTCGCCTGGTGCGAGCAGGGGCTGCCGCTGGCGCTCTCGTCGGCGCCCATGGCCGGTTCCACCTCCCCGGTGACCCTGGCCGGGACGCTGGTCCAGCTGAATGCTGAGCAATTGAGCGGCATCGTCCTGACGCAGCTGATGCGACCGGGCACCCCTGTGCTGGCGGGCTACATTCCGGGCGTGGCCGACATGCGCAGTGGCGGCTACCTCGGCGGCACTGTGGAATTCGGCATGATGCAAGCGGCGGCTGCCCAGCTGGCGCAGTTCTACCACGTGCCCATCTATTGCTCCGGCGGGATGACCGACGCCAAGCTCCCGGACGCCCAGTCAGGCTATGAGAAGATGGCAACCTTCTTACTCGCTGCTTTGAGCGGGGCCAACTTCATCCACCATGCGTTTGGGATGATCAGCAATATGAGTGCCAGTTCGCTGGAACAAGCCGTCATCGACGACGACGTCGTGGGCATGGCGATGCGTGCGCTTTCCGGCATCGACGTGTCGGCCGAAACACTGGCCGTGGAGGCGATCCGGCGCGTCGGCCCGGGCGGCCATTACCTCACCGACCCTTTGACCTTACAGTTCATGCGGGCGGAGTTCTTCCAGCCCCGTATCGCGGATCGCCGCAACCGCGCCGCCTGGGAGCGCGCTGGGCGGCAGGACACCGCGAGCGGCCGCTGAGCACGTGGCGCGCCTGTTGGCCGGGCCTCCGGCACCGGGGCTCGCGCCACAAACAGACGCCGACATCCGATCGGCATTTGAGATCCTGCTCTGAGCTGCAATTGACCGGAGGGGGGTGCCTGATGAGCGACGCAATTTACTACTTCTCCGTTAGTGGCAATTCCCTGGTCGTAGCCAGGGATCTCGCGGGAAGAATGAACGGGCGACTCATCCCGATCCCCTCGGTGGTGGACCAGGAGAGCATCGACATCGACTGTCCGGTAAACAACATCACGATGGTCAACGGAAAGTCTGTGTGGCAGCACAGTTGCGAGACGTGCTTCGCATGCTTCCAGTGGTGTCCGCAAGGGGCGATCCGGGGTGAGATCGTCGAGTACGAGAAACGCTATCACCATCCGGATGTGAGGTTAGCAGACATGTTGCGGCGGGATAGGCCGGCGCAGCTGTGACATGGCCGGATGGCCATATGGACCCATTGACCGGCTCACCAAACGCGCCATAATGGGTTGTAGGTTGCTCTCTCTGAGAGGAGAATACGTGAATGTCCAAACAGAATTGTTGGGAATACAAGAAATGCGGTCGAGAGCCGGGCGGCTCCAAAGTAAGTGAACTGGGGGTCTGCCCGTCTGCCACTGAGAAGCGGCTAGCAGGCGTTCACGGAGGCGTTTCTGCCGGCCGTGCCTGCTGGGTCGTCGGAGGAACGTTCTGTGGCGGCAAGGTCCAGGGGTCGTACGCCAGAAACTCACCAGCTGCATGGAGTGCGCCTTTTACAAGTCAATCCGTCCTGACGAGGGCGAGCATTTTCAGCCAGCGCCAGATCTATTGCGCAGGCTGCGTTGATTACAAAGTTGCGCAGCTTGCTGAGCCGTGGCATGATAGTTGCACACGGAGAACAATGCCGCGGAAGGAGACACTGTATCGGAACACATATCGCTACGAGGCTGCCTGCCACCAAACATCTTGCCCATCCCGATGGGCCGCAGGTGTGGAGAGCCTAAAACTCCACGGGGCGCAGGCCCCGGCAGGTTATCACCTCCCCTTCCCTTCCAGCTACTCTGCTTGTTGCTTCTCCGTGCCCGTTCTGGGCTGCCATGCCTGGAGGGTGTGGTGTAGCACATGCCCCTGCTGCAAGCGCGGGCGTCCTCCGCCAATGCCAACCTGGCCCGGTCATGTAGGTAACCACCGAACACGTCGCCAGCGGCAGTGGATGGATGCCGAACCCACCAGGGCCGGCGCTGAGCCACCCCGCACCGGTTTTGAAGACTGGAGCATCGACCGGGATACCACTAACCCCTCCCCTATGGCACCCGGATGCGCGGGCATGGGCAAGCGCATCCGCCGCCGGCACAGTTTGCCACGCCGGCATATCTCACCTATGATCTGCCCATGCCCTTCACGCATCTCGAGGTCCACTCGCACTTCACGCTGCTCGGTGCGACGCCGAGTCCGGCCGAGCTGGCACGGCGGGCTGCGGACGACGGCCTGGCGCACCTGGCGCTGACGGACACGGACGTGCTGCACGGCGTGGTGGCCTTTGCCCGGGCGTGCAAGGCGGCCGGCCTGCAACCGGTCATCGGGATGGCAGCGACTGTGGTCGATGCGGCGCGCGCCGATGCCACGCCGGATGGCGCATGGGCACCGGGCCAGACAGGGAAGCTGGTTCTATTGGCACGCGATGCTGCCGGCTATCGGTCGCTCTGCCGCCTCTCCTCGCTGCTCAGGTGTGCGGTGTGGCCTCCGGACGGGGACGGGGAAGGGCGTGGCTGCGGCGAAGCGGCGCTGAGGCCGGGTGGGCGTCAGGACGCGGCCGGGCGCGGCGGCCGCCCCGCGCGCTCCGCCTCGAAGACCGGGCAGGCCGGAGCGATGGGCCGGCCAGGCCGGGCTGCCTGACCCGTTGGAGGAGGAACCTGGCGAGCCCGGCAACGCCGAGGTGTGGCCCGTGGGCCGGGCCGGCGCGGCGGCCCTTGCGCACGAGGCAGCGTTCGAGCCTGGGGCTCCCCTGCCGCGGGCCGCGCTCCGGGGGGAGCCGGGCAGTCGCCGGGCGCTAACCTGGGATGATCTGCGGGCGCACAAAGAAGGCCTCATCTGCGTCAGCGGCGGGCAGGCAGGATGGGTCGAGCGTTATCTGCGCGCCGGCAACGTGGCGGCCGCACAGGTATACGCCGCGCGCCTGGCGGGGATCTTCGGGGAAGATGCCTGCATCGCGCTGGAACTCGGCCGCGTGGCCCAGGAAGCCGGCCACGCGCCCTCCGGCTTGCCGGGAGAGGGTAGCACCCTTACTGGGGAGCACCCGCAGGAGGCTGGGCCGCAGGGAAGACCCCCCAGAGGCATGGCCGGCCAGAGGCAGGGCGGTGGCCGCGCCGAAGCTCTCTCCGGGGAAGAAGCGCAGCGCGAAATCGTGGGGCTGCGCGCGGCGGCTCGGGCTGCCGCTCGCGGCCGTACAGCCGGCTTATTGCCTGGCGGAGGGTGACGCTAAGCGGGTGCAGCTGTTGGCCGCCATCCGCTGCAACTGCCGCCTGGCGGATGTGCCGCCGGAGGAGCGCCCATGCGACGGGCGCCCGGAGGGCGACTGGCACTGGCTCGGCCCGCGGGAGATGGCCGCCCGTTTCCGCGTTACCCGGAAGCTCTGGCTGCCACGGTGGGGATCGCGGCCCGCTGCGGGACCGTGCTTCCGGATGGGCGCCCGATCTGGCCGGCCGTCGCGCTCCCGCCGGGGCAGACGGCCGATGAGGCACTGGCCGCGCTGGCCGGGGCGGGCCTGGCCGCGCGCTACGGCGCGGAGGATGAGGGAATAGGGAACAGGGAGCAGGGAATAAGAGACGAGGGCGAGGGAGTAGGGAACAGGGGGCAGGGAATAGGGGCGACGATGGAGGGCTCCCGGGCAGACGGCGCGATGCGGGCGACCTCGGGCGCCAGCGGGGCGGGGCCGTCCGGCGCAGGCTGGAGGCGGAACTCGCAACGATCGCCGAGCACGGCTATGCCCCATTGTTTCTCGTGGTGGCCGACATTGTCCGCCACGCGCGCGAGCAGGACATCCCGACCAACACGCGAGGCAGCGTGGCGAATTCGCTGGTGGCCTACTGCGCCGGCATCACCACAGTGGACCCCATCGCGCACGATCTGCTCTTCGAGCGATTCCTCAGCCCAGGCCGCCGGGACCCGCCTGACATCGACCTGGACCTGTGCAGCCGGCGCCGCGACGAGGTTCTGGCGTACCTGCGGGATGCCTATGGCGCGGAGCGAGTGGCGCTGGTGGGGACGGTCAGCACGCTGCGCCTGGCCTCGGCCGTGCGCGAGGTGGCCAAGGCGTATGGGCTGCCCGACCAGGCCATCGCCAGCCTGGCAGCGAGATTACCGCAGGAGCGCTACGGCGCGCCTGGCGGGGCGGGCGAACAAGCCGCGGCGTTGCTCGAGGAGATCGAAGACCCGGCGCAGCGAGCTGTCCTCACGGCCGCGTTGGAGCTGGCCGGCCAGCCGGACCACATGGGCATCCATGCCGGCGGCGTGATCATCACCCCCGGCCCCCTGACGGACCTGGTGCCGCTCCAGTGGGCGCCCAAGGGCTTTCTGACCACCCAATTCGAACACGGCGACCTGGCGATGCTGGGGCTGCCGAAGCTCGATCTGCTCGGCGTCCGGGCTCTCACGGCCCTGGCCGATGCGGCTGCGCTCGTCCGGCGCCATCACGAACCTGGTTTTGCCCTCGAGGGCATCCCCCCGGCCGACGCCGCCACCGGCGATCTCCTGGAGAGGGGCGACACGATCGGCGTCTTCCAGTGCGAATCGGATGGGGCGAGGGCCACCCTGCGCAAGCTGCGCGCCCGCACCGAGCGCGACCTGGCGATTGCGAATGCCTTCTTCAAGCCCGGCCCGGGCACCGGCGGCATGGCGCAGGCTTTCGTCCGGCGCTACCGCGGCGAAGAGCCGGTCACCTACCTGCACCCGTCGCTGGCGCCGATCCTCGGGGGTACCAAGGGCGTGCTGATCTTCCAGGAACAGGTGCTGCGCATCGCGCATGAGGTGGCCGGGCTGAGCTGGGTCGAGGCCGACCACGTGCGGCGGGGCATCAGCAAGTTCTCCGGCGGTGAGCTGATGGCCCTGGCCGCTTCCTTCATCGCAGGCTGCCGGCGCCGGCCGCCCGAGGGGCCGGGCATGAGCGAAGCACAGGCGGCGACGCTCTGGGAGCAAGTGGCCGCTTTTGCCGGCTACGGCTTCAATCAGGGGCACGCGACGGCCTACGCGACGGTGAGCTACCGGGCGGCCTACCTGCGCGCACACTGGCCGGCAGCCTTCCTGTGCGCGCGCCTGGCCGATGCCGGCGGATTCCACCACCCCGTGATCTACATGGCCGAAGCCATCCGGCTCGGCATGGCCGTTCGCCCGCCGCACGTCAATCATAGCGGGGAACAGGTATCCCTCGAGGAAGGGGACCTGCCGGTCCTCTGGCTCGGGTTGGCGCAGGTGCGCGATCTGCGGCGCTCTGCCATCCTGGCGATCGTCGCGGGACGGGAGCGCGGGCCTTACACGGGGCTGGCCGACCTGCTGGCGCGGGTCGCCTTGCAGCCCAAGGAGATCGCGCACCTGGTCTGTTGCGGCGCCCTGGATGGCCTGGGGCCGGGCCGGGCGGGGCTGCTGGCGGCATCCGGCAAGCCGGCCGGCGCGAGCACGGGCGGTGCCCTGCAATTGGCATTCGATTTTGCCGAGGCTGAGCCGCCGGCCGAATCGCCGGCTCAACGTTGCGCCTGGGAGGAAGAGATCCTCGGCGTCCCCTTGGCTGCCCTGGCCGATCCGCTGGCGCTGCTGGCGTCCTTCGCGGGAGGGCGGCGGGCGCGCCGCGCTGCCGCCGCCATCGCTGCCGGAACACGTGGCTCTGGCCCGGCTGTTCTCCGCCTGGCACGCCGCTCGCGGCGCGGGCGGGGCCTTCCGAAACACGATGGCGGCTGGCCATCCGCCGTTCCCCCGGCCGGCCCTGGTCCTCGGCGTGCGCCTCCCCGGCTGGACAGGTGGGCGCGGTTTCTTCTTTTGGGACGGTGCCACCCTGGTCACCGCCCGCGGCGCGAAGGGGGCAAAAGCGCCGCGAGCCTGGCAGCTGCTGGCACTGCGCGGTCGCCCCGCCGGAGATGGTTGGGGCACGACCTGGCTCGAGGTGGAAGATTGGCAGACCCTGGGATGAGCCCGGCCGGCAGGATTGGCCGGGCCCGGTTTGGCGCCTAGGCTGGTGGGCGCTGCGCGGCCCCCAGCGTAAGATGAGCTACATAATCGAGCCCTTTGACACAAGGGCCGGGGGATGGTATTCTGTCGAGCGGAAATGTGAGTGGCATTCCTCTCGGGTTCAAGAAATGGCTTCGGATTGTCCAGGTCTAATGGGAAGCTTCTGATCATTCGTTGCTAACCGGGTGCTAAGGAGACCCAGTCAATGCTGACCCTTGTCGAGAAGATCCTCTTCATCGTGGCCGTGGCGGTTTCGCTCTACTTCACGTACCGAGGATTCAAGAAATCTACCTGATCGTCCGCCGGGGCGGGCCGGATGCGGGCGATGGCGATGTCCTGAAGCGCCTGGGGCAGGCCGCGGTCAAATGGCTGGCTCTGCTGCCGACGTGGCAGGTGCGCCTGGTGCCTGATGTGTTTCACGCCATGCTGGCCTGGGGCTTCACCTTCTACTTCCTGGTCAACGCCGGCGAGGTCATCCAGGGCTACTTTCCGATCGTCTTCCTCGGCAGCGGCCCGATCGGCGATGTCTATCGTTTTCTGGCCGACGTGTTCAGCGTCGCAGTGCTCGTGGGCATCATCTATTTCCTCATCCGCCGGTTCATCACGAAGGATGCCGCGCTGACTTACCGCAAGGATGTCAAGTTGATGCCCCGCGTGGCGCGCGGTGGGGTTCGGCTGGACTCCCTTATCGTCGGCCTGTTCATCCTCGTGCACGTCGGCTCGCACTTTCTTGGCGAGAGCTTTGACCTGGCGCACGACGCGAACGGCGTCTGGAGCTGGCAGCCCGGCCAGCCGTTCGGTAGCCTGGTGAGCGCGCTGCTGTGGACGGGGCTGAACCCGACGGCCATCGCCGTGGGCCAGCACGTCTTCTTCTGGCTGGCGCTGGGCACGATCCTCGCCTTCCTGCCCTATTTTACCTATACCAAGCACCTTCACCTCATCGTGTCCGGCATCAACTTCGTAGTTCGCCCCGAGCGTACTTCCCTCGGCACGCTGCAACCCATCGACTTCGAGGATGAAAGCATCGAGCAGATGGGCGCGGCGCGGCATCGAGCAGCTGCCCTGGAAGCAGATCCTGGATTCTTACGCCTGCATCATGTGCAATCGCTGCCAGGACGTCTGCCCGGCCTACCTGACCGGCAAGGAGCTATCGCCGTCCGCGGTCGAGGTCAATAAGCGCTACTACCTGAACGCCAACCTCAGCCGGCTGGCGGCGGGCCAGGCGTCGCCCGAGACGATGCTGGAATGCCTCACCAGCGAATCCGCGCTCTGGGCCTGCACGGCCTGTGGCGCTTGCGTCGAGGTCTGCCCGGTGGGCAATGAACCGATGTTTGACCTCATGTACATGCGTCGCAACCAGGTCTTGATGGAAAGCAGCTTCCCGAGGGAGCTGCAGACCGCCTTCAAGGGCATGGAACGCAACAACAATCCATGGAATCTGGGCAAGCGGGAGCGCATGGCCTGGGCGAAAGGGCTTGAGATTCCCGACGATCGAGGACAATCCGGAGCCCGAGGTCCTATGGTGGGTCGGCTGCGCGCCGGCATATGACGCGGTGGGCGCAGGGGACAGCGCGCGCTTTTGCCCGGGTGCTCAAGGCCGCGGGCGTGAGCTACGCGGTGCTGGGCCAGATGGAGAACTGCACCGGCGATTCGGCGCGCCGGGCTGGCAACGAGGCGCTGTTCTCCCAGCTGGCGCAGGCGAACGTCGAAGTGCTCAACGAGGTCAAGCCGGCACGCATCGTGACGACTTGCCCGCACTGTTATCATACGCTGGCCAAGGAGTACGGCCAGTTTGGCGGCAATTATCATGTGGTGCATCACACACAGCTGATTCAGGAATTGATCGTTCACGGGCGCCTGAAGCTGTCGGCGCCGGCCTCCGGGCGCATGATTTTCCATGACCCCTGCTATCTGGGCCGCCACAACCGGATCTTCGATGCCCCTCGCTCTGTGCTGGCTTCCCTCACGCCCGAGCTGGTCGAGATGGGCCGCCGGCGCGCTAACTCCTTCTGTTGCGGCGCCGGCGGCGCCCAGATGTGGAAAGAGGAAGAGCACGGCAGCGAGCCGGTCTATCAGAATCGCTACCGCGAGGCTGCCGCGACCGGAGCCTCGACCCTTGTCGTGGCCTGCCCCTTCTGCCTCACTATGCTGACCGACGCCTCGAAGGAGGTCGAGAACGGCATGCAAGTCAAGGACATTGCCGAGCTCGTTGCGGAATGCCTGGAGCCGTAAGCGAGACAGCCTCTGACCGAGCCCGGCCGCCTTCGCCCTGGACCTGGGCCGCGGCTGCGGTTTGCCTCGCGCTGGCGGCAGGCGCCATGCTCTACCTGACCAGAGGTTATGGCACGCCGGTTACGTTGACGGTTGACGGTTATACGGAGCAGCTCCGCAGCACGCGCCGTGACGTAGCAGGGCTGCTGAATGACCTGGGGCTAAGCGTCCGCGCGGAAGATAGCGTGGCCCCGGCCGCGAATACGCCTCTGGCACCCGGCCTGCACATCACCTTGGAGCGCGCCCGGCAGGCGCTGATCGCTGCCGATGGTGATACGCGCCAGGTGTACAGCCGGGCGCGCACGGTGGGCGAGTTGCTCGGCGACGCCGGGATCAGGCTGGACCCTAACGACGAAGTGTGGCTGGAAGGCGGGCAGCAGATAACCCCAAACGCGCCTCTGCCGGCCAGCCCACCGCCGGGGCCGCCGCGCTTTGCGCTCCCGCGGCCTTGGACGGGCCGCGAGCCGGCACCTGTCCGGCTGAGCGTGCGGCGTGCCGTGCCCCTCACTGTGGAAGACGGTAACGCCCCTTATACCATCGAGACGACGGCGGCGACGGTAGGCGAGGCGCTTCTGCGCGAGCAGGTGACCTTGTACCTGGGCGACGGCGTGATCCCGAGCCTGGGCAGCCAGGTGCGGGACGGCATGCGGGTGGTGATACAGCGTTCGAAAGCGGTACTCGTCACGGCAGACGGGCGTTCGATCCTGACACGCACGCGCGGCCAGACCGTCGGCGACGCGTTGGCCGAAATGGGCATCATAGTGGCCAGCAGCGACCGGATCCAGCCGGCGATGGCGGAACCGGTGCTCGACGATCTCCGCATACAGGTCACGCGGGTGCGTGAGACGGTGCAGGTGGAGCGGCAAAGCATCCCATTCGAGTCCATCCTCGTTCCGGACGATGATCTCGAGATCGATCACCAGGAAGAGAGGCAAGCGGGCCAGGAGGGGGAATTCCGGCGACGTTGGCAGCTTGTGACTGAGGACGGCGTGCAGCGTTCGCAGGTGCAGCTGGACGCCTGGGTCGCGTCCGAGCCGGTGACCCAGGTCATTGCCTATGGCCGCAAGATTGTCTCGCGCCCGCTGCCGGTTGCCGGCAGCACTTCCACCTACTGGCGCGACGTGCACATGCTGGCTACCTCCTACTCGCGTTCGACGGCCGGGGTCTCATCGCTGAACCCCGACTTCGGCCGCACAAGGCTGGGCTTGCCCATGGGCCGGGGGCTGGTAGCCGTGGACCCCTCCGTGATCCCGCTGGGCTCCCAGATGTACGTCCCCGGTTACGGCATGGGGCTGGCTGCCGATACCGGGAGCGCTATCCTGGCGCGGCGCATCGATCTGGGCTATAACGATAACGACCTACAGCTCTGGCACCGTTGGGTCAACGTTTATCTGCTCGATCCGCCGCCGCCTTCGTGGGAGATACGCTATGTGCTGCCAGACTGGCCGCCTCAGTAGGTGCGGCACGGCCGCGGTGCGGCACTTTCCTGCAACGCTCAAGGTCGCGGGCCGGCGTTGGTATCTGGGCAGAAGGCCATGCTATAATGGAGTGACATGGGACATAAGATGATCTTGCGGCGTGCGCTGGAGATCGGCATCAGCCTGGTGTGCCTCTTCCTGGCCTTGCGCACTGTACATCCTCGCGATCTTTGGCAGGCGCTCCGGCAAGCCAACGCACTGGGGTTGGCGGCGTTCGTCGTGCTCATGTTGATCGTGCTGGCCCTGAAAGCCTGGCGCTGGCAGCTTCTGTTCTATCCTGAGTATCGCGTGCCGTTCGGCCCGATCGCCAGCATCCTCTGCGTGAGCTACATGGTGAGCAACGTGCTGCCAGGCCGGGTCGGCGAACTGGCGCGCGTCGTGTTGCTGCCAGCGGAACAGCCGGTGAGCGCGGCGCGCACGGTCAGTTCCATCATCGTCGAACGTCTGCTCGACCTGCTCTGTGTGCTCCTGCTTCTGCTGTGCTTGCTGCCGTTCGTGCGTCTGCCTGCCGGCATCGCACGTGGCGCGGAGGCGGTGGGTCTGCTGGCAGTCGCGGGCGTGGCTGCCCTCGTGGCGTTGTCTTTTGCCAAGGAGCGGCTGTTGGCCTGGGCCCGCCTGGTACTGAGGCATGTGAGGCTCCTCGACCGGCCGCAGGTTTATGCGGCGTTGGCGCACTTGCTCGACGGCTTTACGCTGCTGCGGGGGCCGCTTGGCCTGCCCATCATGGCCCTCGCCCTGTTGAGCTGGGCTGGCGTGGTCGGCCTGGCGTGGACCATCGCGTGGGCATTCCACCTGGCCGTGCCGCTCACAGCGGTAATGTTCGCAGTGGCGCTCACCAGCCTGAGCATGGTCTTGCCATCGACTCCGGGCTACATCGGCGTGTTTCAGTACGCCGTCACGTTGGCGTTGATGCCCTGGCACGTGGCTCCCGATCAGGTGGCGGCCTACGCGCTCGCCTGGTGGGGCATGAACTACCTGGTGCTCACGGCTACTGGCATGGTGGCCATGTGGGTGCATGGGATCTCGTTCGCCCAGGTCCGGGGCCGGATGCAGCCGCTCCAGAGAACGGGCGAGGTCATTCTGCCCCTGGATGCAAGCGATGCTCGATAATGTCGGCAAGCTGCTGATTTACACGGGCGCCGGGCTGCTCGCGCTCGGGTTGTTGATCGTCTTACTGGGGAAGATCCCAGGCTTCGGACGGCTACCGGGTGATCTCCTCTTCAGCCGTGGCAACCTGACGGTCTACTTTCCCCTGGGCACAATGCTGCTCCTCAGCGTATTGCTGACGGTGGCGCTCAATCTTCTGTCACGGTGGCGGCGCTGAAGTCTTCTGGCGAACCTTCTGTTTGGCCGGTGCAATGGTGCCAGGAGACAGCGCGGAAGCGAGGCAAACCATGCGGGTCTTGATCACGGGTGGCGCGGGCTTCATCGGCTGCAATCTTGCCGATGCCTGTATCCGGGCCGGGCACGACGTAACACTGTTCGACAACCTGTCGCGGCGGGGCAGCCAGGCCAACCTGGCCTGGCTCGAGGGCCTCCACGGTTGCCAACGCCTGCATTTCGTGCGGGGCGATATCCGTGATTACCCCGCGATCCGCGCGGCAGCGGCCGGCCAGCAGGTCATCTATCACCTGGCTGCGCAGACGGCGGTCACGACCAGCGTCACAGATCCGCGGCCCGACTTCGAGATCAACGCGCTAGGCACATTCGACGTTCTCGAAGCGGCGCGCGAGGCGGGTGACGACCCGATCTTCATCTTCTCCTCCACGAACAAGGTCTACGGCGGCATGGAGGACAGCCCCGCGCAGGAACTGGCCATGCGCTATGTGCTGCCGGGCTACCCGGACGGCGTCAACGAGGCCCGTCCGCTAGATTTCCATTCGCCCTACGGCTGCTCGAAGGGGGCCGCAGATCAGTATGTGCGCGACTACTCCCGGATATACGGCCTGC
>CAWEHT010000440.1:0-17856 GCA_963808455.1 uncultured Chloroflexia bacterium
CCCGCGCAGGGCATACCGGAAATCGAGCAGAAGACTGTTCATAAGAACCCACTACGAGGATAGGCAATCCGACTGCCATCCGTCCTGCGCGGTAAACATGGGCGAGTAACCGGTTTGTCACACCGGAGTGTCCGTTTCCGGGATGTGGGTGTCCGCAACTGTGGCTTGCCGGCCGCGCGAAACGGAGTGCAGCCGATAACGAATGCCGGAACAGAATCATGCCTTCAGCGACCATTACCTGGAAGTGCCTTACGACCTCAGCAAGGTGATGTTCATCACCACGGCCAACATCCTCGACCCGATCCCTCCGGCGCTGCGCGACCGGCTGGAAGTGATCGAGTTCCCCGGCTATATCGAGGAAGAGAAACTGGCCATCGCCGAACAGTTCCTCGTGCCCCGCGAGATCGAGGCGCATGGCCTCAAGGTGGGGCAAATCACTTTTGCGCCCGGGGCCTTGCGCGGCATGGTCCGTTCCTACACCTACGAGGCAGGCGTGCGCAACCTGGAACGCGCCATCGCCAACGTGTGCCGAAAGCTGCGCGCGGCGCGTGGCCGAAGGGAAGCCGATCCCGCATCGCATCACCGCGTCGGTGTTGAGCAAGTACCTTGGGCCACCCGAATTCACCGATACCCTGCTCAACGAGGCCGACGAAATCGGGGTGGCCAACGGCCTGGCGTGGACCGAGGCCGGCGGCGACGTGATGCAAGTGGAAGTTTCGGTGATGAACGGCAAGGGCAGCCTGACTCTGACCGGCCAACTTGGCGACGTGATGCAGGAATCGGCCCAGGCCGCGCTGACCTACCGCGCGCGCCCACGCCGACGATTACGAGCTGACCCAGATCGATTTTGACAAGGTCGATTTGCACATCCACGTGCCCGAGGGTGCCATCCCCAAAGACGGCCCGAGCGCGGGCGTGACCATGGCGGCTGCCTTGATCTCCGCGCTCAGCCAACGCCCGCTGCGGCATGACCTGGCCATGACCGGCGAGATCACCTTGCGCGGGCGCGTGCTGCCGATAGGCGGTTTGAAGGAGAAGGTGATCGCTGCCCATCGGGCCCGGCTCAAGATAGTGATCATCCCCGAGCGCAACAAGAAAGATCTCGTCGACGTCCCGCGCAAGGTGCAGCACGAGCTGAACATCGTGCGCGTGGACCGTATGGAGGACTTGCTGGCGCTGGCCCTGCTGCCGCGCGTAACAGCTGTCGCCTGGCCCAAGCACGGCCGGCCCAAGCTGGGCGCCGGCAACAGCAGCGCGGCGAGCGAGAGGCCCAAGCGCCGGCCCCGCAAGCCTGCGCTGCCCCCGCCCGAGCCCGCAGTGCAGCCGTTGTCCTGACCCAGCGCGCCGGTCCCAAGGGAACGCTGGGGTTGAAGTATGCATTTGCACCGCGTGATCCTCGCCCTCGTCGTCGTCGCCATCCTTGCCGTGGGGGCCGACCTGGCCCGCCGCAGCACGGTGCAGCCGAGCGCGCCCAGCCTGCCGCTTGACCTGAAAAACCTCATACCGGCCAGCTGGGAGATCGTGCCCGGCAAGTATTTGCAATGCGACTTCGAGGACAGCCAGGGGGGCAATCCCCAATGGCTGGTGCTCTACCGCTACGACAAGACTTCAGCGGAGGAAGGTCTCATCGGCGGGATCGTCTTTGCCACCGAGGCCAACAGCCAGCCGCAGCAAGCCGGCACGACGAGCCCCTACCAGCCGGTCTTGCTCGTGCCCTACAGGTTGCTGCCTGACATCAACGGGGGCAAAGGCCAGGGCTACCTGGGCGAGAGGGACGCGACGATCGACCTCTATCCGGCCCAGCTGCTCGGCCAACCCTGCAAGGCGCGGGAAATCACCATCTTTGGCTTCGACGCAGGCAGCGAGCCGACACGCCTTTCGATCTTTCGCTGGGACCCTGCCGGGCACAGTTATCAGGGGGTAAACTTCGTCGGCGACGCCCACGTCAGCGCGGCATGGAACTCGGAGAGGCCGCAGCCGATCACGCATGTGCTGACCTACAACCGCGTCGACGACCGCAGCTCGCTGTGCGTCGTGCGCGGGTACAATCTGCCCCCACGATCGGGCTCAGCGCAAGTGGCGCTGGCGACTGTGGAAAACCCCGACGAATCTACACGATAGACTTCTGCAACGGCGCACCTGCCGACCCCTTCTACCCGGAGGCCGTGGTCGTCGCGCTGCTGCGCGGCGCCGATCCCCCGCGTCCGCCAGCCCGACCGGCGCCAGCTACCTCATCCCAGGCGCGCTCGATGCCGCCGTCTCCGACGTGCCCGACCTGGCGGTCTTCCGCGACGAGGGGCGGGCCGCCGCGCGCATCCTGACCGTGGTCAATCCCGGCGCGCTGGCCCCGTCATCGGTCCCGGGCCAGCCCTACCCTACGCCCAGCACGGCGAACGGCTCGGACACCTGGTGGCAGAGTGGCGAACAGGCCGACGTGCGCACGATCTTTATGCTGAACGGCACCCAGCACGACCTGACCTGGCACCTGGTAAACCTGGCAGACCAGAGCATCGCCACCGACAGCCACTGGCGCGTGCAGAGCGTAAGCGTGCAGTAGGAGTGAGGCCCCGGTCCCATGAAGACACCAACGCATCGCCAGGCGGCCGCGCCCCTCCAGGTCGCCGTGCTTGCTTTTCTGGCGCTGGCCGGCATCAGCCTGTGCGTCGTGTATCTTATTGACCCGGCGATCGAGCGCGGGCTCGGTCGGGCTCACGCCCACGCCGGCGAACCCATACCCTCTGCTCGCGACCCTGAGCGTGCTCGGCGTCCTCGCGATGGTCGTCCTGCTGATGGTTGGCGTGCTCCGCCGCTGGCGCTGGGTCTTCTGGCTCATGCTGGTCGCCTTCTGCCGCGTCCATCCTCAAGCTTCCGATGGCCCTGTTGCAATTCACCGGGGCTATCCACTCGGCTGATCCGCTCTGGTATCGCCTTTTTCGGGCCGGCGTCGCCATCGTGGAGGCCGGCATTGGGGCCTGGATGGTCTGGACGTACCGCCACGCGGGAGCCTGGGGCGCGGTGGGAAAAAGAGGGAGCTGAGACAGGGGCGTTGCGCAGGACGTCACGGGAAGCGGTGGTCCGAAACCGGCCACGCCGCCATCCGGGCGCCGACTCCCTGCCTACGCGTCGCGGGCGCAATCATGGCCGGCCTTAGGACGAGCCATTCCGTGTTGCTGTAGGCCCCCAGCGCGGCAACTGCGATGGAGGCTGTGCGCGTCCTTGGGACCGGTCGCCATCACAGGATGTACACGAAGGTCCCCGAGGGGGATGGACTCGACGGTCCCAGCAGGGGGATGGATCATGCCGAAATATCATCCTGTCTATCCGGCCCATCCTGTCCATCCTGTAAGAATCGACCCGCCGTTACGCGGCAATAGCGTCGGGTGAACGCAACCAGGGCTGCTGGCCTGGCGCGGCGCCACAACACGACTTCGCCCTGCCTCCGAGGCCCTTCTTGTAGGTTTTTGGGTAAATCGTCTGCGCCGGGCGCTCCGGCCCCGCTTCGGACCCTGGTCTGCTTCGGGATCAGCCGGCCGCCTTCAGCGCGCGCAGGGCACGCAGGGTGACCCACTTGTTGGGCTGTCTTTTGGTTCCGAAGCCGGCGTACGTCTTGCCGGCATAGTCATACTCCAGCGGCCAGCGCCCTTGCGGGTCCTGCTTCTCACGGATGAGCGCAAGCGTGTTCGCCAGCCGCGGATCGCGCCCGTAGCCCAGCTCAACCAGCGCCTCGGCCAGCTGCAGGAGATCGGTGATGTAGAAGACCGGGAAGCCGAATTTCCACCAGTTCGGGCTGGGCTTCCCGCCCGTGCGGGTTGGATACTGCGCCCCCGCAGGGTCGGTGCCGAGCAGGAAATCGGCGCCCTGGCGGATCGCCTCGTCGATGAGGGGGGTCCTGGAGGAGGCAGGCAACTTCGCCAGCGCCAGCAGGGCTTTCGTCGCGCCCCAGGCGCAGGGCAGCTTGTTGTTGGCGCCACAGGCGAAAAGTGGGCCGCACTTGTAGCCGTAGTAGCGCACGGCGGCATCGCGGTCTTCTGCTCCCGCCACGCCCTCCCCGGTGATGCTGCGCGCCAACCACTCGAATGCCGGCTCCAGGCGCGGATCGCGACATCCCAGGTCCAGCAACGCCCGGCACAGGTTGCCCTGCAGGCAGTCGATGGTGGCCGAGGGCGAACCGTTCGTGGAAAACTGCCCGCCCGGCGCCAACGCGTGGCCCAGGACGTAGCTGCAGGCGCGGCCGATGCGTTCGTCCTCGGCCGCCGAAGCGCCCAGCTGCGCCAGGGCGATCATGCTCCACGCGGTGGATCGATACTTGGGGTTGTAACCCGGCCCGGGCCTGGCCCAGAAACCTTCCGCATCCATTGCGGCAAGGACGGTCGCGATCGGCCCGCCGGCGTGCGCAAGGCGCCGCGCGGCCCGCAGTTCGGGGTCATCATCCGGGCGGTCCAGAAGGTCGCGCAGGGCCAGGTACCGGACGCCGGGCGAGTCCGGCTCCAACAGCCAGGGAAGGGGATCCGCTTTGAGTTGATCTTGCCAGGACATAGAAGCACCTCTCCGGCGAGTTAGCCCATGAACCCCTTCTCCTGATACCGGGCGAACATCCGGCCCCATTCCGTGGTCGCGCGCCAATGCTCGTAGACGTGCTTCTCCTTCAACGGCCAATGGATGTAGTCGTGCTCGACCTCGGACACCAGGGTGGGGATGGCCACGATGGGCGTGTGGAAGATCAGGTGCTGCAGGAACTTCAGCGGGCCGAACCAGCCCAGCCAGGCCAGGAACATGTGAAAGCTCTGGCCGACCGCGAAGTGCCAGTTCACGCGCGAAACGTCATCGCCGGCGATCTCGATGCCGCGCACGTCCCCGCAGCCCAGCCCTGCCTCGTGAGCCAGCCGGATATAAGGGATGCTGAGCGGGTCGAAGCCCATCAGCTTCGCCGACACCGCGTCGATGGCCACCTGATCGGCGGAGGCCAGGATCACGTTCTTGACCTCGGGCTTGACGATGCGCGGCCCCGGGCCGTTGCCGGCGGTGGTCCCGTCCATGAAGGCGAAGAGGCCCGGATGGATCTCTTTCTGAATCGCCAGCAGGTTGAACGAGCGTCTCGTGGATCCACGTGTGCGTATAGTGCCGGTGATGGCTGAGGAGCCCGCCAAAGGCGTTCTTCATCGCGCCCGTGGTCTGGGTGTAGATGTGACATTTGACGGTCGGCAAGTGCACGATGTTCTTGCCGCAGAAATAGTCGGGGAGGCGGATGCCCTCGGGGAAGATCCGGTCGAGCGCCAGCATCCTGGCCCTGGGTGAGTACTGCACCCATTCCATGTCCTCGTGCCGGAAGTTGTAGCGCACCGGCACGCCGTAATGGCGGCACACCGGCATGTAACCGTTGAGGTCCTCACCTTTGAAGGCATTGGTGACGACGGTCTTGTTCTGCACGCAGACCAGGTCACCGAAACCGGTCGCACGCAAGGCCCGTATCGCGCCCTCGAGCTGCCAGGGTGTCGAATTGGCTCCCGGCATCGGGTAGTGCCAGGAGATGTTGTCTTTCAGGATCGTGGTCGCCCACGCGTCCAGCGCGGCCGGCCCGTCCGCCAGCTCAAACAGGCGTTGATAGTCGTCCAGCACGGTTTCGGGCCGTGTATACAACACGGCTACCTTTGGCCCACCCATCAATTCCTCCCGGAAGTCATCGCGGTGTCCCCATCCCAGGCCCCTCAGGCCTCCCGAGCCAGCAACGCATCCAGCAGCTCGTGCAGGGGGGCCTCGACGTCGCCGGCCGGCGGGAGCCCCGCATCGCGTAAGGCCTGGCGCGCCTCATCCGAAGCCTGGCGCGCCCTTGCCTCGCTGTAGGCGCGCGCCCCGGCCGCATCCAGAAGCTCGAGCACGCCGGGCACGTCGTCCGGCATGAACGGCGGCCCGCCGTAGCGCGAGCGCAGTTCCGGCCCGGACCGGGGGCTCGCCAGGGCGTGCAGGACGGGCAGCGACTTTTTCTTGCTCAAGATGTCGCTGGCGGCAGACTTGCCGGTGACGTCCTCGGCGCCCCAGATGCCCAGCACGTCATCCTGGAACTGGAAAGCCATGCCCAGGGCTCGCCCGGCGCGCCGGAGCGCGCCGATGGCTGCGGTCCCCGCCCCGGCGATGATGGCGCCGGTTTGGGTTGCTGCCACCAGCATAGCCGCCGTCTTGCCTGCCACCATGCGCACGTACTCTTCCTCGCCCACGTCGAGGCGCCCTTCGAAAGACAGGTCCAGATATTGGCCTTCGGTGAGCGCCACGGTCATGTCGTCGACGACGCGAATCACCTGCAGGACCTGGCCGGCAGCCAGGCCCCGGTCGGCCAGCCGGAGCAACGTGCGATGCGCCAGGCTGAACATGGCATCACCGGCGTTGCAGGCCAGGGGCAGCCCGAAGAGCGCCCAAACTGCGGGGTGGTGGCGGCGCGTGAGGCTGTTGTCCTCGATGTCGTCATGCAGCAGGGAGAAATTGTGCAGCAGCTCCAGGGCCGCAGCGGCCGCCACGGCCTGCGCCGGGTCGCCTCCGCACGCCGCGCAACACAGCAGGCACAGCGCAGGCCGGATACGCTTGCCGCCGGCCCCTTCACGCGGGCGCAGTTCGGCATCGAGCCAACCCATGTGATATTGGAGCATGTCATAGTGGCCGGCCAGGGCCCCATCCGGTGGCGCCAGCGCCTCGCGCATCTCGCGCTCGACTGGTGGCAGATAGGCGACCAGGAACTCGGAGAGCTTCATCAACCTACCTTGATCAAGCGCCCATCCTCGCTCAACGCGGCCAGGGTGCCGGCGCCGCTGCAGAACATCGCGACGCGCAGCACGCCGGCCAGGTCGTCGATTTCCGCGATCACATCCTCGGCGGCCAGGGCAGCGGCCTTGAGGAAGCTCGAGGCGACGCCCGCAACAGCAGCGCCAAGGGCCAGGGCTTTGGCCACATCCAGCCCGGTCCGGATGCCACCGGAAGCGATCAATGGAAGGCGCGGGGCGCCATTGCGGGCCGCCAGCAACGCTTCGGCCGTGGGGGTGCCCCAATCGGCAAAGGCGCGGCGAGGCGCCGCCGTGCCTCGGTCGGGGCGCGATGCGCCTCCACCGCGCTCCACGAGGTGCCCCCTGCGCCCGCGACGTCGATGGCCGCCACGCCTGCCGCTGCCAGCTGGCCGGCGGACCGCTCGTCTATGCCCCAGCCGACTTCCTTCGCGATCACCGGCACCTCGAGGCCCCGGCAAACCGCCTCGATCTTGCCCAGCAGTCGGGCCCAGTTCCAGTCACCGTCGGCCTGCAGCGCCTCCTGGAGCGCGTTGAGATGCAGGATCAGAGCGTCTGCCTCGATCATCTCGACTGCCCTCCGGCACTCGTTCACACCGTAGCGATAGTTGAGCTGGATGGCGCCCAGGTTGGCGAAAAGCAGGATATCGGGCGCGTCCCGGCGCACACGGTAGGTCGTGGCCGTCTCGGGCTGTTCGATGCCCGTGCGCTGCGACCCGATCCCCATGGCAATGCCGCGGGCCTGCGCGGCAACGGCCAGGTTGCGGTTGAGGGCTTCGGCAGCCGCAGTGCCACCCGTCATCGAGGAAATCAGCAGCGGCAGGCGCAGTCTCTTGCCCAGCAGCCCGGTCGATGTATCGACAGCGTTCAGGTCCAAGTCCGGCAGCGCTCGATGGACCAGCCGATAGCGCTCCAGGCCGTTGGTGAGGCGCGGGAACTGGACGTCTTCTTCCAGGTTGATGCGGATGTGGTCGGCCTTCCGCCCCTCGTGCGACATGCGATCTCCCCAGATTGCGCGCGACTTTTCAAAACAGGATGTGTTTATTGCATTGTATCATTGGACATGCCAGAAATCGCAATCAGCGGGCCATTCCCGTTCTGACACCTTAGCATCGAGGAGACAACTGCCATGAGCGAAACAGTCTTTGAGAAAGTCAAGGCCATCGTCATCGACAAGCTGAACGCCGACCCCAGCCAGGTAGTCCCTGCCGCGCGCTTTCGCGAGGACCTGAAGGCCGACTCACTCGACCTGGTCGAGTTGATCATGGCTTTCGAGGATGAGTTCGGGGGGGCTATCTCCGACGAAGACGCGCAAAAGATCACCACCGTCGGCGAGGCAGTGACTTTCTTGCAGGCTGCGCAGCCGGCCTGAGCCTCAGTACGACAACCACAACGGGACCAGGCGCACACGGCAAGGGTCGAGAGGCCCCTGGGCTGACCTTAAGCTCGAGGGCAACCCGATCCTGCCGCGGTTGCTGCCTTTCTTTTCGTGGCGGCCCATCGAGCGATATAGTTTTGCATGATGGGAATTTGCATTTATTTGCACCTTGTGCTAATCTGTCTGGGCTGATGACTTTTCGTAACCCGGCTGACACTAGGCGGTTCTTGTTCCTCTCAGGCACTGGCCCCGTCTTGTCGCTCGCGTTGTGGATCGTTCCAGACAAACCAAATCAACAGGAGTCAGTGTGAGTAGTATGCAGGACAAGACGCTTACGTGCAGCGATTGTGGGCAGGCCTTCACCTTCACAGCTAGCGAGCAAGAATTTTTCGCCCAGAAGGGGTTCAGCACCCCGAGCCGGTGTCCAAGCTGTCGGGCGGCCCGCAAGGCCGCGCGCGAGGGCGGCTCATCCTACGGCAGCAGCAGCGGTGGTGGTTATGGCGGCGCGCGGCAGATGTACCCGGCAGTTTGCGCTCAGTGCGGCAAGGACACGGAAGTGCCCTTCAAGCCGAGCGGCGATCGCCCGGTTTATTGCTCCGATTGCTACAAGGAGCACAGCACCAGCAGAAGCTCTGGCGGCGGCAGCAGCCGGGGCGGCGGCGGTTACCGTAGCAGTTCCCGCTGGTAAGCACCAGCGCATAGCGCGATAGACAGAGGCCAGGTTTCGTTGTGAAAAATGAAGCCTGGCCTTTTGTATGACCCCGCCTGCCCCTATCCCTGGCTGAAGCGGTCGAAGGCCGGTTCGATCGCTCATTGCGACGCCCGGCTTCTCAGCTCTCGGCCTGGTCGGCGGGCAGCGGGGGCTCGTGGGGCGGCTCGGCGGGCGCCGCTTCCTCCCCCTGGGCGCGGTCACGAGGCGCGGAAACGCGAGCTGTCGTTCCCCTGGCGGCGCTCGCTGAGCTGGCGGAGCCGCTGTTCCACGAGCGCGTTGACGGTCCCCGCCGGATAGCGCCCGTCAGGGCCCCGCGCGCCGGCCGGCACGCCGGTCAGGAGCTCGATGCCCTCGTCTACGGTCTCGACGGCGTAGATGTGGAATTGGCCGGCGGCCACGGCAGCCACGACATCGTCGCGCAGCATCAAGCTGGCGACGTTGGCCGCCGGCATGATGACGCCCTGCTCGCCGGTCAGGCCGGCCGGCATGGCCCGGCAAATATCGAAGAAGCCCTCGATCTTGAGCGTGGCACCGCCGATTGCCTGGATGTCGCCCCGCTGGTTGACCGAGCCTGTCACAGCCAGCGACTGTCTGATCGGCAGGCCGGAAAGGCTCGACAGCAGAGCGTACAGCTCGGTGGAAGAAGCGCTGTCGCCATCCACGCCATCGTAGGATTGCTCGAAGGCCACGCTGGCGCTGAGGCTGAGCGGCGCCTCTTGCGCGTAGCGGCCGCCCAGAAAGCCGGTGAGGATCAGCACGCCCTTGTCGTGGATGCGCCCACTCAGCTTGGCCTCGCGCTCGATGTTGACGACGCCGGCGCGGCCCTGGAATGTCTGGGCCGTGATGCGAGCAGGCTTGCCGAAGCCGTAGTCGCCCAACTCGATCACGGCGAGGCCGTTGACCTGGCCGACCACCGCCCCGGTCGTGTCGATCAGGATCGCGCCCTCGCGGGTGTAATCCCGCACGCGCTCCTCGTATTGATTGGACCGGTAGATGCGCTGGGCGATGGCGCAATCCACATCTTCGGCGCCGACGAGAGCATGCCCGGCGCGGGTGGCCCAGTACGCGGCCTCGCGCACCAGGTCGTTGACGTGGCCGAACCGCGTCGTCAGCCGGCGCTGGTCCTCCACCAGCCGGGCACAATTTTCGATCACGCGCGCGACGCCGCTGACGTCGAAATGGGCGAGGTTCTCCTCGTCGCAGCGCGCCCGGATGAACTGGCTGACCTTGACCTCGTTGGCCTGTGTCCAGTCCATGTCAACGGCGAAGTCGGCGCGGACCTTGAAGAGGGTCTCGAACTGGGGGTCGTAGGCATACAGCGCGTAATACGTGCGCGAGTCGCCGATCAGCACGACTTTGACGTCGAGCGGTATCGGCTCGGGCGTGAGGGTCGCGGCCACCAACACGCCCGGCTGTTGCCCTATGTCTTCGATGCGGATGCGCTCGTGGCGCAGCGCCTGCTTGAGGCCTTCCCACGCCAGGGGCTGGCTCAGCAGGGCGCGGGCATCCAGGACAAGATAGCCGCCGTTGGCGCGGTGGAGCGCGCCTGCTCTGATGTAACGATAGTCGGTGACGAGGGTGCCGAATTCCGGGCGGCCTTCGACGCGGCCGATCAGATTGGCATAGTTCGGGTTCGTCTCCAGGACGACCGGTGCGCCGGCCAACCGCCGATTGTTGAACCAGGAGATTGAGGCGATAGCGGTCGAACGGCGAGCCAGCACGAGCCGCAGCCCGCGGCCCCCCTGCCGGGGCTTGATCGGATGAAGCATCCGCTCCCCGCCCCCCCGACGCCTCGGGCCCGTCGGCCGGGTCCCCGCCGGGCGCGCCCCCGCTCGCTGCCGCCTCCGCCTTGAAGAGGGCGGCGTGGCCCGCCATGTGCTCCTGAAGGCCGGCGAGATACCTGCACACGTCAGGCCAGTCGGCGTAGGCCTGCGCCACCGGCGCGAATCGTGGCCCAACCGCCGCGGCCACGATCTGCCGATCGAGCTCCGCCACGCGGGCCTGCCCGGCGTCGCCGATCTCGTGCACCTGGCGCAGAGCATGTTCCAGCGCCTCCTCGGCAGCCGGCTGGCGGCTGGCGAGATCCTGGCGTTCGGCCTCGGTCAACGCCTCGAATTGTTCGCGGGTAAGGGCGCGGCCATCCCGAAACGGCACAAGCATCAGGCCCTGCTCGGCGCTCACAACGTCAAAGCCTTGGCCGTGCAAGTATCCTTCGAGCTCTTCCAACCTGGCCTTGCGCTGTGCTTCGATGCCGCGCTCGAGGGCGCTGCGGCTGGCGGCATACTGATCGCCGGCGAACATTTTGGCAAGCACCGCGGCGACCTGGGTCAGCAGGCCGTCGACCCGCTCACGCAACAACGCGCCGCCGCCGGGGGGCAGGCGCAGGGCCAGCGGGCGGTCCGGGGCTGCAAAGTTGTGAACGTAGCCCCAGTCGGGCGGCAGTGGTCGCGTCGCCGCCTTGCGTTGCAGAAAATGTATGATGGTGCTCGTCTTGCCGGCGCCGGCCGGGCCCGTGGCGAAGATATTGTAGCCAAGGGAATGGATGTTGATGCCGAAATCGATGGCGCGCGTGGCGCGCTCCTGGCCGATGATCTCGTCCAACTCGGGCGCCTCGGCCGTCGAACTGAAGGGCAAGGCTTGCGGATCACAGCTGCGGCGCAGATCTCCTGTGCCGAGCTCACGTGGCGTCATGAAGGCCCTCCTCTTTGTCCCTTGGAGCTGCTTCGCAGTGTGTGGGTCCCGTTGGGGTCTGATTTTACCATCATCGGGCGTGGCCGCGCTATAATGGCGTCGCTGGTTGCAGCACGACATTCGAGCGAGGTCTGGGAACGGTGGGGATGAGGATACTGGCACCGCAGGACCTGGCGGCCCACATAGAGCGAGAGGGGATCGCGGCGCAGCTCCTTCCGATGACTATCGAGACACCCACGGTGGCAGCCGCGGCCGACGCCCTGGGCGTGGCGGCGGCACAGATCGTCAAGTCGCTGCTTTTCCTGGTGCGGGGCGAGCCGGTGCTGGTCATCGCCGGTGGGGCGACCCTGGTGGATCAGCGGCGCCTGGCCGGCCACTACGGCGTGGGCAGGAAGCAGATCAAGCTGGCCGACGCCGGCACGGTGCTGCAGGTCACAGGCTATAGAGTGGGCGGGGTCGCGCCTTTCGGCCATCGCTGTCCCGTGCCCGTCCTGATGGACCGGCAGATCACGGCTTGGGAGGTGGTGTACGCGGGTGGTGGCGACGATCGCACGCTGCTGCGGATCGCGGTCGCCGAGCTGGCCCGCGCCACTTCCGGCGAATGGGCCGACGTGGCCAAGGATCAGCCGTGAGGCGACCTGACAACATGGAACAGGCGAGCGTGGTCATCGTGGGAGCCGGGCCGGCAGGGAGCACGGCGGCAGCATTGCTTGCCCGGAAGGGCTGGGATGTTCTCTTACTGGACCGGGCGCGCTTCCCGCGCGACAAGACGTGCGGTGATGGGCTGACGCCACGCGCCGTCGCCGTATTGGCGCGTCTCGGCGTCCTTGGCGACTTGCGCGCCCGAGGCTACCAGGCGATCACCGGGGCGCGCGTGGTGGCCCCCACCGGCGAAGCGCTCGACTTTGACTTCGGGCAGCACACGCCGGCTCTCGGCCTGCCGGAAATGGGTCTGGTGGTGCCGCGCTACGAGCTTGACGACCAGTTGCTGCAGCACGCTGTGGCCTGCGGGGCGCGTTTCCAGGGCGGCATCCACCTCACGCAACCCATCCGCGAGGGGGGCGTGGTGGTTGGGGTGGCGGGAGAAGCCGGTGGGCGAGAGTATGCAGCCAGGGCCCCGCTGACGATCCTGGCCGCCGGCGCCCACATCGGCCTGCTCAAAGCTTTCGGTGTGCTGGAGCGCATGCCGCCGGGAGTAAACGCGGTGAGGGGCTACTACAGCGGCGTGCGCGACCTGGGGGACCGGTTCGAATTCTATTTCGAGCAAGAGATCACCCCGGGCTACGCCTGGGCCTTTCCCCTGGGAGATGGCCGCGCCAATATCGGCGTCGGGTATTTCGCAGCGCGCCGGGTCGCGCAAGGTTCCCAATCTCAGTCACTTGTTGAAAGAGTTCCTGGCGCGCCATCCGCAGTTTCGCGATGCAGTGCCCGACGGCCCACTCAAGGGGTTCCCCTTGCGCACGGACTACCCCAGCCATGCCCCTGCAGGGCCAGGCTATCTCATTGTCGGGGAGTCGCTGGGGCTGGTGAACCCGGCGACCGGCGAGGGCATCGACCTGGCCATGGAAAGTGCTGAGCTGGCGGCACAGGCCGCCGGCCTCGCCCTGGAGCGCGGCGACACCAGCCGGCGCGGGCTGGCGCCCTACGGCCGCTTGCTCGATCGGCGGTACGGCAGCCTGTTTCACGGCCTGCAGGTGGTGAAACATCTGGCCATGGGGCCGCACGCTATCTCGATCCTGGTCCACAAAGCGCAGCACAAGCCGCGGCTGGCCCGCGCGATCGCCGGCATCACGCTGGGTGCCATTTCACCGTGGACAGCCTTCACGCCCCAGGTCTGGTGGGACATCCTGACTTGAGAGGCCGAGCCCCCTGCGCGGATCCCTCGCTTCAACGACTCCAGGTCAACCCCAGGTCTAACGCAAGACTAACGTTGGGCTTATGCTGGTCTAATCTTGGCGTACTACACTGTGGGCGCTGCTGGGAAAAGCAGCGCCTACTTGTTGGTGGGCCTGATGAACGATTCCAGGAGCTCTGGATGGACTCTGGTGGTGATTTGAAGATGGTGGGCGAGCTCCATGGATGAACTGAAGATTCTAGATGAGCTCGAGGAGATTTGAAGATGGCAAAGGTAGTGGGCATTGACCTGGGAACAACAAACAGCGTAGTAGCGGTGGTGGAGGGCAGCGATCCGGTGGTTATCCCGACCGCCGAAGGTAGCCGGCTCTTGCCGTCCGTCGTGGCCTTCACCAAGAACGGCGAGCGGCTCGTCGGCCAGACCGCCAAGCGCCAGTCCGTTGTGAACCCGGAGAATACGATTTACTCGATCAAGCGTTTCATGGGCCGGCGCTACGACGAGACGGCCACGGAGCGCGGCATGGTGCCCTACAAGGTAGTGGCAGGCAAAGCCGGCGACGCCCGGGTCTCGGTCCCGATCAACAGCAAGGAGTACACACCTCAGGAGATCTCAGCGCTGATCCTGGGCAAGCTGAAGGCAGACGCCGAAGCTTATCTAGGCGAGCCGGTGACCCAGGCGGTGATCACAGTGCCGGCATATTTCAACGATTCGCAGCGCCAGGCGACGAAGGATGCCGGGCGCATCGCCGGATTGGACGTGCTCCGCATCATCAACGAGCCGACGGCGGCGGCGCTGGCCTATGGGCTGGATAAGCAAGAGAACGAAACCATCCTGGTTTTCGATCTCGGCGGTGGCACCTTCGACGTCTTGGTCCTGGATGTCGGGGATGGCGTGATCGAGGTGAAGTCCACCAATGGCGATACGCACCTGGGTGGCGATGACTGGGACCAACAGATTGTGAACTACGTGGCGGACGAGTTCAAGCGCGACAGCGGCGTGGACCTGCGAAACGATCGCCAGGCGCTGCAAAGGTTGCGCGAAGCCTCGGAGAAGGCGAAGATCGAGCTGTCGAGCGTGATGGAGACCGAGCTGAACCTCCCGTTCATTACGGCGGACGCAACGGGCCCCAAGCACTTGCAGGTGAAGTTGACCCGGTCCAAGTTCGAGCAATTGACCGGCGACCTGCTGGAACGTTGCCGGTTGCCGTTCGAACAGGCGCTCCGCGATGCCAAGCTCCGGGCCAGCGACATCCATGAGGTGGTGCTGGTTGGCGGTGCCTCGCGCATGCCAATGGTGCTCGACCTCGTGCGCAAGCTGGCGAACGGCAAGGACCCGCACCGCGGCGTCAACCCGGATGAGGTGGTGGCAGTGGGGGCGGCCTTGCAGGCCGGCGTGCTTTCGGGCGCGGTCAAGGACGTGCTGCTGCTCGACGTCACCCCGCTGACGCTGGGCGTCGAGACGCTGGGCGGCGTGATGACACCGATCATCGAGCGCAACACGACCATCCCCATCAAGAAGAGCCAGGTGTTCAGCACGGCGGAAGACGGCCAGACAGCAGTGACGGTACACGTCTTGCAGGGCGAGCGGCCCATGGCAGCGGACAACATGTCGCTGGGCCAGTTCAACCTTGAAGGCATCCCGCCTGCGCAGCGCGGCACGCCGCAGGTCGAAGTCACTTTTGATATCGACGCCAACGGCATCCTGAACGTGAGCGCGCGCGACCAGGCAACCGGCAAGGAGCAAAAGATCACCGTCACAGCCTCGACCAATCTGTCGAAGGATGACATCGATCGCATGGTGCGGCAGGCCGAGATCAATCGCGGTGCCGACCAGCGGCGCAAGGAACTGGTGGAAACGCGCAATCAGGCCGACAACCTGGCGTACCAGACCGAGAAGAGCCTGCAGGAACTTGGCGCCAAGCTGAATGTGGGCGACCGCCAGGCGATCGAGCGGCTGATCCATGAGACACGCGAGGCGGTCAAGGGCGAAGACGTGGGCGGCATCAAGGACGCCATGACCCGCCTGCAAGGGGCCATGTCGAGCGCGGCCCAGAGCGTCTACGCTCAGAGCGCTCCCTACGCCGGCCAGGGCAACTACGACCCGCAAGAGAGCGACGGGGGCCACCGCGGTGGTGAAGGGCAGGCCCGGCGGCCGTCGGGCAGTGACGAAGACGTGGTCGAAGGAGAATTCCGCCAGGTGTGAGATTGTAGGGACGCCGCTACTGGCGGGCGCGTAGTATGGTATAATCAGGCAGGTTGAGTTCGGGAGGGAAGAATGTTCTTCTTTGATCCTATGTATTTTGTGTTCGTCTTGCCGGCGCTGCTGTTGGCATTCTACGCCCAGGCGAAGGTGCGTGGCGCGTACGCCAAATACGGCAAGGTCCCCAACGCACGGGGGCTGACCGGGGAAGCCGCCGCCAGGATGATCTTGGGCCCTGAGGGCCTGTACGACGTGAACATCGAAGGGACGCCGGGCAACCTGACCGACCACTACGACCCGCGCACCAGAACACTGCGGCTGTCTGCCGGCGTGGCCAGGCAGCCGAGCGTCGCCTCGCTGGCCATCGTGGCGCACGAGATCGGGCACGCGCTGCAAGACCATACGTCCTACGCGCCGCTCAAGATGCGCAGCGCGATCGTCCCGGCCGTGCAGGTGAGCGCCTGGGTAGGGCCTATCCTGTTCATCCTGGGGCTATGGCTGAGCCCACAGCTCGCCTGGCTGGGCATCTGCTTCTTCGCCCTGAGCGCCATCTTCGCGCTGATCACGTTGCCGGTCGAGCTCGACGCCAGCCGGCGTGGCCTGCGGCTGTTGCAAACCTATCAGCTTGCAGATGGCCGAGAGATGCAGGGAGCCAGGTCTGTTCTAAGCGCAGCCGCGCTGACTTACGTGGCGGCGCTGGCCCAGACATTGGTCACGCTGTTCTACTACGTGTTCCTGTTGACCGGATTCGGTGGGCGCCGCCGCTAAACCCATTGGTTGACCGGCCGGCACCTGGCCATTGGGCAGGTGCCGGTCTTGTGGTTAAAGACGGCTCCGCCCAGACCAGCCCCGGCAAGGACTTCACGATGATCTGAAGGCTTCTCCCTTCGCGGTCCTCGTGGCTGGACCAGTGATCCGAAAGCCACCCCTGCAGTAAGTTCGGCCCAGGGGGTGCTGGGAACTGGCCGAACTTGGGGATGCCGATATGTTGCGACCTCGAGGGGTCTTGCTTTTCATCGCCCTGTTGGCGTTGGCGGCCGTTGCGTCGGGATGCAACGCCGCCGGGACGGGGCGCACATGGGTCGAGCGAGGGCGCGCGGCGTTGGCAAGCGCGGTCCCGGGCGTTATCGCGTCGCCGGATCCCCCGCCGGCGACGCCGCTGCCCACCCCGCAGGATCTGGCTCCTGCCGTGGGCGCGCCCTCGAGCGCGCCCACGGCCCCGCCGACGATCGAGATCACGATCCCGTCGGGGCAGGACAATGAGAGCCAGATACTGGAGGCCGTCTACCAGAAGGTCGGCCCCTCCGTGGTCAACGTGTTCAACCTCGCGCACACTTCGGATCTGCCTGGCGCAGCCGACCCGGTCCCCCAAGGGGAAGGCTCGGGCTTTGTCTGGGATGCGCAAGGGCACATCATCACCAACGATCACGTGGTGCGCGATGCGGAGCAGCTACAGGTCACGTTTGCCGACGGCTCCGAGGTGGATGCGACGCTCGTAGGCGATGACCCGGACAGCGACCTGGCAGTCATCAAGGTGGACCCCAACCTGGTGACACTGGTGCCCGTGGAGTTGGGGAACATCGATGAAGTGCGCGTCGGCGAGAAAGCCATCGCCATCGGCAATCCGTTCGGCCTGGCTGGCACGATGACGCAGGGCATTGTCAGCACGCTGGGGCGGAGCATCCCGGCTATCACGGGGTTCAATATTCCCCAGGCCATCCAGACCGACGCGGCCATCAATCCCGGCAATTCCGGCGGGCCGCTGCTGAACGAGCGGGGCCAGGTAATCGGCATCAACGCGCAGATCCGCTCGGACACGCGCAGCAATACCGGCGTTGGCTTTGCCATCCCGATCAGCATCGTGCAGCGGGTCGTGCCGGCGTTGATCAAAGATGGACAATACCATCACGCCTACCTGGGCATCCAGGGCGGCGACTACTCGCGCGCCTGGTCGACGGCCCTTGCGCTGCCAAAGGATGCCCGCGGCGCCTACGTGGAAAGTATCATCGATGGTAGCCCCACGGCGCGCGCCGGGCTGCGCGCGGGCAACACGGACACGAAGATCCTGTTGCTGCTCGACGCCGGTGGGGCGCCCGAATATCTGAAGAAAGGTGGCGACCTCATCCTCGCCATCGACGGCCGGCCGATGGCAGGCATGGATGACGTTCTGGTATATCTGGAGCGCTTCTGCTCTCCGGGGCAGACGATCCAGCTCTCGGTGCTACGGGCGGACGGCAGGCCGGCAACGATTCAA
>CAWEHT010000441.1:0-8056 GCA_963808455.1 uncultured Chloroflexia bacterium
TTCGGGCATGCTGCGCGAGGATGAAAATGAGTAGGTATCTCCACGCTTCGGCCTGCGTGCGTTCGCGCCGGTTGTCCAGACAGCCCAAGCAAGCTGGCCGGCGAATTTTGCAGGATGGCGGGTAGAGCGCCGAGGCCGCCACAGGGCGGCTCCCTCGGCGCACGGGATGCGCGGCCGGGCAGGCTGCGCCCATGTCTGACCACGGAGTCCCCGGGGGGGAGAGCTCCGGCTCGCCGGGCTCCCGCGGAGGGCCGTCAAGCCGGGCTCCCGCTGAGAACGGCATTCGCGCGTCGCGCTTTCGCTATGCAATGGAGGTCCCCATGCAGCGAGTGTTCCCCTGGCACGCCATCCTCGCGCTGGCGCTGGCCCTCGCCTGCCTCGGAGCCGCGCAGTCGCTCGGCGGCGGGCTCACGCCCGCCCTGGCCCTGGGCGCTGCCCCGACGCCGCAAACCGGGCCCGTGCCCAGCCAATATGTGCATACCCCACTGGCGCCGGCCGGCACGCCGGCGACGCTCGTCCCCGCTTCTGACGCCGTCAGCGACGAAATGCGCGTCGATACGGTGATCTACTGGCACAGCGCCGGCTATTGCCCTCCTCCCCCCCCAAAGGGCCCGAAGAACGGGGCGGCCATCGGCTCCGGTCGAGCCGGCCCTCAGAGCACGGCCACTACCACAGCCGAGGTCATTGGCCGCGTCAGCACGATCGGCGCCAGCCCGGCCCGCACGATCTCCGACTATAACATAACGTGCCCCTACGCCGGCACCCCCTTCCCAGATGAAAAGTACTCCGCGGTCGTGGCCGACGGCAACGATCTTTACTGGGTGGATGCCTCGGGCCTGGAGGAACTCTCCAAGAATGCCAACCCCGGCGATGCGCCCACGTTGTTGAGCGCCGCCTTCGACGACCAGAAAAACTATGCCATCGCCATCGGCCAGCAGTACATCTACCTCAGCCACTACAAGTACCAGACCTGCAAGATCATTCTTCATTGTTCTACTGCCTACGCGACGGTAGCCCAGGTAAACAAGAGCACCGGTGCCGTGACGCCGCTCCTGGGCGGCCTTTCCTCCGCGCCCGCCGAGCCCTTCAACCTGAAAGTCAACCCCGGCGAGCGCTACGTCTACTTCCTGCAGGCGGCCGGCAGCGTGAACAACCTCGTGCGGGTGAACCTGAGCAGCGGCGCCGCGACGACACTGTCCGCAGGCGTGACGGCCTACTACCCGGTGGGTTACCAAACCTTCTTCGTGGACTTACATCTGTTCCACACCGACAATGTGTACATCGCCGCGGCCCCTACGGCGGCAAGAGCGGCGCCCCGAACATCATCCTCTACAGCAACCTCGACGGCAGCTCGAGCACCGTCTACACGACCGGCGATACGACCGATAACGTCTCGATCAACGACGTGGTGTATGACGGCACCAACATCTTCTTCTTCGAGCTGCGCGGCACACCTTGTAACGACTGCCTCTTCATCAACTACACGGGGTGGCTGTTCCGCAGCGGGCCGACCAGCCAGTCGGGGCTGGCCAACATCTACCAGACGACCAGCTCGAACCTGAATCCCCTGCTCAGCTACTCGCTCGACGACGACGGCACGTATTTGTACTGGTTGGAAGGCGGCGCCGTCCTGCGGTTAGCGAACACGGCGTCCGCGCTGCCCCAGTCCCCCATGAGCGTGGTGGGCCTGGAGGTGACACAGGGCTCGCAGACCACCACCAACAGCGTCCCGCTGATCCAGAACAAGAACACCTGGGTACGCGTGTACGTCAAATCCGACGACTCCACGCGCGACGTGCCCGGCGTCACGGCGGAGCTGGAGCAGAGCGATAGAGGAAATTGGATCTGGCCGATCAACGGGCCGGCTATCACCGTCAAGCGCAACCCGTCGCGCCAGCAGCTCGACGATTCGTTTCTCTTCGCACTGCCGGCCTCGTGGGTCAGCGGCTCCAGCCTGGAGCTCACGGCCTTGCTGAACCCGTACCGCGACCCCCAACAGTCGGACGGCTACATTCACGACGAGCTGACCGCCGGTCCTTTCCACCTGAACGCGTCGCCGCGCCTGGAGATCCGCCTGTTCGAGTACTCTTACAACATGGGCGGCCAGACCTGGGGGCCGGCCTACAGCGAGAAGTTCGGCGACATCGCCTGGATCCAGGCCGCCTACCCCGTGGACTCGTTGAACGACGGCAACCTGGCCGCCTCGGGCGTGGGCCTGCACTGGGACTGGACCAGCATCTTCGACCAGAACCTGGCCGCCAAGGTGCGCTATCCCGTGCCCTGCCCATCCTCGGGCTGCGATGACCTGCGCGCCAGCGCCTACGTGGCCTCGCAGATCGCCGGCATGCGCAGCACCTACGAGGCGGACGGTTATGGGGACACAGACACCACGTCCTATTATGGGCTGATCACGGGCGGCTCGGAGCAGGTGGGCAGCCCCCCAGCCACGGTGTCCTACTTCCCTCGCGGCCAGGACAGCGCCAAGAACGCCGCCGGGCCGGCCGGGCAGGCCTACCTGGGCTGGTACGCCGCGCACGAGGTCGGCCATTCGGTGGGCCTGGGCCACCCGTTGACGGCTGCCGACGGCTCTACGGGCGGCGACTGCGGGATCCAGGGCTCGGATTCTCTTCCTACCTACCCGCACGGCCACATCGGGAGCAACGACGACACCAGCAACACCGAGGGCTTCCTCGGCGCCCTTTCGTATTATCCTTATGACAACAGCGCCCTGGCCATCGGCAGCCAGACGATGGACTTCATGGCCTACTGCCGGCCGCAGTGGGAGAGCGACCAGAACTTCCCGCGCATCTACAAGAACCTGACCGGCAACACGCCCACCCACGCCCCTGCCCAGGTCCGGGCCGGCGGCGACTGGCTGGTGGTCTATGGCAGCATCAACACGAGCACGAACACGGCCACGATGGACTACCTGCGCCGCGTCGTCGGATCGGTCACGGTCCCGCCCATCACGCCCGGGCCGTACGCCATCCGCCTGCTGGATGCATCCAACGCCAAGCTGCAGGACTACGCCTTCACCCCGGACAGCGCCGACGACTCGCCGTCCCTCTCCTTCGGGCAGGTCGTGGCCTTCGTCGCCGGGACGCGCCAGGTGCAGATCGTGCGGCTCAGCGACGGGTCGGTGCTGGCCTCGGCCTCCACGGGCGCCAACCCGCCCAGCGTCGGCAGCGTGGCGCTGTCCGGCGCGCCCTACCCAGTTTCGGGCATCGTCACCCTGGGCTGGATCGCCAGCGACGGCGACAAGCTGCCGCTCACCTTCGACGTCTGGTACAGCCACGACAACGGCGCCACCTTCGATCCCCTGCAGACGAACCTGACGGCGACGAGCACGAAGATCGACACGTCGGGGCTGGGCGGCGGCAAAGGCGTATTCCGCGTGATCGCCAGCGACGGCGTGCAGACGGCCAGCGCCGACAGCCCGGCCTACACCATGGCGGACAACCCGCCCATGGCGCATATCAGCCAGCCCGCGGGAAACGCCAGCATCCACTACGGCCAGACCGTCAACTTCAGCGGTTACGCCGTCGACCCGCAGGATGGGTTCGTGGCCAGCTCCGGCCTCGCCTGGGAGATGGCGGGCGCTACTTTGGGCAAGGGTCCGGCGCTGACGGATAGTACCCTGCCGCCGGGCACGGACGTCGTCGAGCTTCTGGCCACCGACAGCGCCGGCCTCACCGGCAAGATGTACGTCACGGTCTTCGTTGACGATAATATCGACCCGGCCGGGCCGACCCTGGAGGTGACGCCTGGCACGGTCGCCTGGGACATCAACGCCGGCGTGACCGCCAAGCAGCAGCGGACGTTCACAGTCGACAACTCCGGGGGCGGGACCCTGACCTGGAGCGTCACGAGCAACACGACGTGGCTGAGCGTTTCGGCCAGCTCGGGCAACCAGGGCGACACGGTGGTCGCCACCGGCGACCCGACAGGTATGGTTCCCGGCCAGACACTCACGGGGAACCTGACTTTCAGCAGCAGCAGCGGCACCTCGCCGCAGCAGGTTGTGGTGCCGGTTTCGCTCACGGAAGGTAACCCTTACGCGGCCCCCTACAGCGGGACGCAGCCGACGCTGATGTACCTGCCGCTCGTAAAACGATAGGGCTCCGGCAACGGGGTCCGGGGGTGCGGCAGGGGCGTGCAGAAGGCCATGCAGGTTGGCCGCCCAAAACCTTGAACCAGGCCCAGGAACACCTAGGGCTTGTGAAGGAATAACTTCCCGAACCTGTCATCCTGAGGCCGGCTCCCTGACCGTGCTTCACGACCAAACATGTCAGGCCGAGGATCCGTGTTGCCCATGCAGGGCACAACGGATACTTCGCTGGCGCCCCGCCGCGGCGCTGGCTGTCTCGTCCACCCGCTCAGTATGACAGCAGCGGAAGTTATTGCTTTACGGGTCCCTATGGCGCCGGCGGCCTCTCGGGGCTCTCTCCAGCCCGGCCCAGCAGCGCGAGCTGGGCGGCCAGCTCGCGCTGCCGGCGGTCCACGCGGCCGTTCACGGTGTCCTCCGGGTACTCGCCATCGGCTGACCTGGCGCCCGCGGGGACACCGGTCAGGATCTCGATGCCTTCATCGATGGTTCGCACGGCCCAGACGTGAAAGCGGCCCGCGCGCACGGCCTCCAGCACGTCGTCCTGGAGCATGAGGTTGTTGACGTTGCTGGCCGGGATGATAACGCCTTCCTCGCCGGAGAGCCCTGCGGCCCGGCACACGGCAAAGAAGCCTTCGATCTTCTCGTTGACGCCGCCAATAGCCTGCACCTCGCCCTTCTGATTCACGGAACCCGTGACCGCAATGGCTTGCTTGATGGGCAGACCGGAGAGCTCGGACAGGAGGGCGTAGAGCTCGGCGCTCGAGGCGCTGTCGCCTTCGACAGGGGAGTAGCTCTGCTCGAACACGAGGCGGGCGCAGATGCTGAGAGGCTGGTCGTGAGCGTACCGGGACGCCAGATAGCCGGCCAGGATCATGATGCCCTTGGTGTGCAGGGGGCCACCCAGCTTGGCCTCGCGCTCGATGTCGATGATCCCTTCCCGCCCGATGGCCACGCTCGCGGTGATGCGGTTCGGATGTCCGAACTCGACGTCGCCGGTACTGAGCACCGATAGGCCATTGACCTGCCCGGTCTGTTGCCCGTGGACGTCGATCATCAGCACGCCACGTGCCGTCATTTCTTGCAGGCGCTGCTGCAACAGATCCGCGCGGTAGAACTTCTCGGCGATCGCCCGGCGCACGTGGGCGGCGCCGACATAGGCCGCACCGTCCTCCTGTGCATAGTAGTTGGCCTCGCGGACCACATCCGCCAGGTCGCCAAAACAGGTCGAGAGCTTGGCCTGATCCTCGGCCAGACGAGAGCCGTGCTCGATGAGCCTGGCCAGCGCGGAGGAATCGAGATGTCTGAGACCTTCTTCCGCACAAAGGCTGCTCACGAAGACCGCATAATCCTGGATACTGGCCTGCGTGCGGTCCATCTGGCTGTCGAACTCGGCCTTGACCTTGAAAAGCTCGTCGAAATCCTCGTCGTACGCCTGCAGGAGCTGGAACACGGCGGGCCGGCCGATGAGAATGGCCTTGACCTCCAGGGGAATGGCTTCCGGTTGGAGGGTACGGGTGGTCAGGACACCCAGACGCTGCATAGGGTCTTCGATAGTGATCTGCCGGTTCCGGAGGGCGCGCTTGAGGCTGGCCCAGGCGAGCGGGTTCGTCAGCAGCTCCTCGATGGGAAGCACCAGAAAGCCGCCGTTTGCCTGATGCAACGAACCGCGGGTGATGAGGGAGAAGTTCGTGGTCAAGGTGCCCAGCTGAGCTTCGCTCTCGATCCGGCCGAAGAGATTGGTATACGTGGGGTTGAGCTCTATCACGACCGGCGCACCGGTGAGCGCAGCGTTGTCAACCAGAACGTTGACGGCGTAGCGGTTCATGGGCAGCGCAGGTGCCCTGGGGGCCTGCGGGTCCTGCGGCGCCCCTGCCTCTCCGTCGGAGCGGAAGTCGGGCAGGTGAGACACGATATCATCCCGAACCTGCTCGAGATGGGACATGACTTCAGGCAAGTCGCCGTACTTCTCCGTGATGTCGTCGAAGGGATGCTTGAGGGCATAGAGAGCGACCTGACGGTCGAGCTCGCCCTGTTCTTCGACGGCCTTGTTCTTGAGCCGGTTTACCTGCCTCAAGGCACCGTCGATCTCGGCCCGCAATTCTTCCTCGCGCCTGGCGACGTCGGCCTTTTCTTCCGGACTCAGCGCGGTGAATTCCTCAGGCGATATGGTGTGGCCGCCACGCAACGGGAGGGTCACAATCCCAGCCGGGCCAGGCTGAATGACAAAGCCCTTCTGCTGGGCCGTTTCGTTGACCCGAACCTGGAGGGCATCCAATACCTTGCCGCGAGCGTGATCCAATTCCTGGCGTTGCGCCGCGTATTCTTCGCTCTCGAAGGCCGCGCGCGCAGCGTGCGGAGGGACGACTCGACGAGCGTCGTCATGTCCGACCTGAATCGGACAGCGCGGCCGGCCGGCAGGCTGATCGCATCAGGGCGCGCCGGATCGCGGAAGTTATTGACGTAGCACCAGTCAGGTGGCACCGGACGGCCCCGGGCGGACTCCTGGAGGAAGCGCGGTCACGGCCGTGGCGCGGCCGGTTCCCGGGAGGCCAGAGACGAAGATGTTGAAGCCGGGGGCGCGGATGCCGAGGCCAAACTGAAGCGCTTTGGTCGAGCGCTGCTGGCCGATGATGGCTTTGCCAGGGCTGAGCTCCTCGCTGGTGCTGAAGCTCAACGTCTCGGGGTCACAGATCTTGCGGAGTCTTTCCACGGGTACTTCAGCTTGCATTTCTTTGCGCCCTTTCCGCGACGGATTGCTTTCCGACAAGCACACGATGGGGCGAGAGGTCGCTATGCTACCTCCTTTGCGAAGAGAAGCGGCGAACGACGGGCGTGCCTTGAGGTCCCTGAGAGGGCTGAACCGAAAGGCCCGACCGGCCACGTTCCGGTTATCGCGGATTCCGTGGGGGATGTCAAGGGAGGGGCAGTGAGGCGGGCGCCAGCAGAACATCTGTGGTAGTATGCCAGGCGAAGGCAGCGGCAGCGTTTGCAGCGCGTCGAAGCACCTTGGCCAGTTCGTGTGTGGCCTGGCCGGTGAGGAACGGTGCATCAAACAAGCTGGCGGCGATCTCGGGGCACTGGCGTTCGAAAGCAATTGGAGAAGGTGGCTAAAGACCGCCTCAGCGATCCCGCCGAGCAGGGCTTCGGTGATCACTTTGCTGCCCCTTCAAATGTGCTATCCCGATATGCGCCTGACGATCTGCGCAATTCGGGCGCTGGCTGCCCCCGTTTCGGTTCCAGTCGGATCGAGCTTCAAGCATAGCCGGAAGTGGAGTGTAGAACCCACCGTTGCCGTCAGCAACTCCCCCATCGTGTCCGCCAGATCCTGCACCTGTTCGGGCGTCAAGTCCAGTTCCCAGGTATGGGTGCCCGGGGTTTCCTTGCGCGTCTCCTTGTTGACGTCGATGACATCCCGCTTGGTGGGCTGCTGCTGCGGCACGCGAGCCGAACATTGGCAGCACCTGCGTAGTCGCAGGGCCAGGCGCTGGAGTCGAGCGTGCGCTCCAACAGCTGCGCGTGGAAGGCCCCTTCGAGGGCGTCCCGGACGGCCCGCCAGGGCAGGTTCCTGCCGGCCCGGGCCGACAGGGCCGCGGCGATTGACAGGGCCGTGCTTTCTTCGCCTTGCCAGGCTTCGGGCAGCCGCTCTGGCAAGATATCCACGGGTGAGATGGGCGCGGGCGGCAGTTGCAGGCAGGCCGCATCGGTCAGGAGACCGGCCGGGACGTCTTCGGACCAGATGCTGGCCGGGCCGGCGGTGAGCCAAAGCTTCCCGGCCTTGACCGCCGCTTGCACGGCTGTCTCGATCGCCAGGCGCTCAGCCTTCGGGATGGCCACCGGCTCCTCATAGCCGCCCTTCGGCACCCTGACCACGTGGCCGCCGGCGAAATACGAGCGCAGCGCGCCGAAGGACAGCTCCGCCCCTGTCCAGAGCCCGGGCAACGCCTCGGG
>CAWEHT010000442.1:0-5965 GCA_963808455.1 uncultured Chloroflexia bacterium
CATCTCGAATTTCGGCATCACTATCGGTGTGGGCATGGCATCCCCTGGTCTCGTACTTGATGCCAACACTCTTCAATATAACGACTGCGCACCCAGGGCCGTCACCCCAACCCTCCCGCGCGATGCTAAGAAGCGGGGACAGGGGACAAAGTGAGGCCACGGGCAGGCTCATCTAAAGAGCATTGGGCTAAATCTGCGCTCGTGCCAGCTTCCGCGCGGCATCGACGATAGCCCCCACCTGGGGCACGGCGGCCCGTTCGAGGTTCGGGTTATAAGGAATCGGGGCCTCGGCGCCACCCAGGCGCACGATGGGCGCTTCCAGGTAAGCGAAGGCAGGGCCCTGGGCGATCATCGCCGCCAACTCGCCCCCAAAGCCGCCGATCAAGGGCGCCTCATGCACAATCAGCAGGCGCCCGGTGCGCGTACCCAGCCAATGATGGTTTCGGAGTCATATGGCTTCAGCGTGCGCAGGTCGATCACTTCGAGCTCGACGCCCTCATCCGCCAGTTTTTGGGCTGCCTCAAGCGCCCGCGGCACCATGATAGAGGTCGCAACGACAGTGACGTGCCGGCCGGCCCGCCTGATGATGGCCTTGCCGAGCGGCACGATGTAAGGCTCTTCCGGGACAGGCCCCTTGGCCTTGTAGAGCAATTTGTTCTCGATGAACACGATCGGGTTGTTATCGGCGATGGCAGCCAACAACAGGCCCTTGGCATCGTAGGGCGTGGCCGGGGCCACGACCTTGAGCCCTGGCACATTGACAAACCACGACTCCAGGCTCTCTGAATGCTGGGCCGCTGCGCCTGTGCCGGAGCCGGCTGGCAGCCTGATCACTACAGGCACAAGAGCCTTCCCGCCGAACATATAGCGGATCTGGCACCTGCAGCACCAGCTGCTCCATGCCAAGCGTAATGAAATCCATGAACTGGATCTCAGCCAACGGGCGCATGCCCGTGACAGCCGAGCCAATCGCCGTCCCAACGATGCAATTCTCCGATATCGGGGTATCCCGTACACGCTCCGCGCCGAAGCGATCAACCAGCCCCTGGGTCACGCCAAAAGCGCCACCATAGATGCCGATATCCTCGCCCAGCGCGTACACCCTGCTGTCACATGCCAGTGCCTGGCTCATGGCCTCGCGCAGCGCTTCGGAATAGGGGATCTCGCGCGTGCCCGGTTCCGGGTTGATGCGGGTCGCTGGGCCAAAGGTATCACGGATCCAGGCCGGCAAAGTCTGCTCGGGGCGGGCCTGCACTTCTGGGTCCTCGAAGTACACGTCGTCGGTCAGGTGGGCGAGTGAGGGCTCGGGCGCCGCTTCGGCGAATGCCACGGCCTCGTCGATGGCCTTCTGCGCCTCCGCTTCGATGCCGTCCGCCTCCGCTTCGCTCAGCAGTCCGTCGGCAACCAGCCGGGCGCGGAAATTGACGATCGGGTCGCGCCGTTTCCACTCGGCAACCTCTTCCTTGGTCCGGTACAGCTGCCTATCACTCTTCGAATGGCCGAGGTAGCGATAGGTGAGCATCTCCAACAGCACCGGCCCGGCGCCGGAGCGAACATGGGCAATGGCCGACCTGGCCGTCTTATGGACCGCCAGCACATCCATGCCATCCACTTTCTGTCCGGGCATGCCATAGGCGGCGGCCCGATCGGCGATGCTGCCACCGCCGACCGACCGCTTGGCCGACATGGACATGCCGTATTGGTTGTTCTCACAGATGAACACAATCGGCAATTTCCACACTGCGGCCAGGTTCAGGCTTTCGTGGAAATTGCCTTCGTTGCTGGCGCCGTCACCAAAGAAACTCAGGACAACTTTGCCGCTCTGTTGCAGGTGCACTGCCAGGCCGGCACCCACCGACAGTGGGATACCACCTGACACGACACCATTGGCACCCAGGTTGCCCAGCGTCAGGTCTGCCATGTGCATCGAACCGCCCCGGCCCCGGCAGACCCCGGTTTCCTTGCCCAACAGTTCGGCCATCATCAACTGGATATCCTGGCCCTTGCTGATGGCGTGGCCGTGCCCACGATGCGTGGAAACGATGTAATCGTCGGGTTCGAGCGCGGTGATGGCGCCCACCGCCACCGCTTCCTCCCCCTCATAAAGGTGCATCGTGCCATGGACCTTGCCCAACGCATACTGCTGAAAGGCGGTCTCCTCGAAGAAGCCGTCAGGCACATTTTCTTCAACATAGTGAGCAACGTCTCGCGGTCGGGCTCGGGGCCCACCGGCGAGCCGGCATGCCACTGCACTAATTCTTCTTGCATGGCTATTGCCTCATCCATGGCCAGGCCCCAATCGGCCAGGCTCTCTACATCAGGGCAGATCCAGACCCTTCAGGAGCCGGATCACCTCTGACGACCCCGGCAATGCCAGGGCCTGCCGTGCCACTTGCTTGCAACGCTTGAGCGACCATTTGCGGATCGCCTGCTTCACCGCCGGTATGTTTCCCGGCGCCATGCTGAGTTCGTCCACTTCCAACCCCAGCAGTAAGGGTACTGCCAGGGGCTGGCCGGCGAACTCTCCGCACACGCCCACCCACTTGCCGTGCTTGTGGGCAGCCTCAACTGTCATGGCGATCAGCTTGAGAACCGCTGGGTGAAACGGGCTGTCCTGGGCAGCCCGTTTCACCCAGCGGTTCTCAAGCTGATCGCCATGACAGTTGAGGCTGCCCACAAGCACGGCAAGTGGGTGGGCGTGTGCGGAGAGTTCGCCGGCGAGCCCCTGGCAGTACCCTTACTGCTGGGGTTGGAAGTGGACGAACTCAGCATGGCGCCGGGAAACATACCGGCGGTGAAGCAGGCGATCCGCAAATGGTCGCTCGAGCGTTGCAAGCAAGTGGCACGGCAGGCCCTGGCATTGCCGGGGTCGTCAGAGGTGATCCGGCTCCTGAAGGGTCTGGATCTGCCCTGATGTAGAGAGCCTGGCCGATTGGGGCCTGGCCATGGATGAGGCAATAGCCATGCAAGAAGAATTAGTGCAGTGGCATGCCGGCTCGCCGGTGGGCCCCGAGCCCGACCGCGAGACGTTGCTCACTATGTTGAAGAAAATGTGCCTGACGCGCTTCTTCGAGGAGACCGCCTTTCAGCAGTATGCGTTGGGCAAGGTCCATGGCACGATGCACCTTTATGAGGGGGAGGAAGCGGTGGCGGTGGGCGCCATCACCGCGCTCGAACCCGACGATTACATCGTTTCCACGCATCGTGGGCACGGCCACGCCATCAGCAAGGGCCAGGATATCCAGTTGATGATGGCCGAACTGTTGGGCAAGGAAACCGGGGTCTGCCGGGGCCGGGGCGGTTCGATGCACATGGCAGACCTGACGCTGGGCAACCTGGGTGCCAATGGTGTCGTGTCAGGTGGGATCCCACTGTCGGTGGGTGCCGGCCTGGCAGTGCACCTGCAACAGAGCGGCAAAGTTGTCCTGAGTTTCTTTGGTGACGGCGCCAGCAACGAAGGCAATTTCCACGAAAGCCTGAACCTGGCCGCAGTGTGGAAATTGCCGATTGTGTTCATCTGTGAGAACAACCAATACGGCATGTCCATGTCGGCCAAGCGGTCGGTCGGCGGTGGCAGCATCGCCGATCGGGCCGCCGCCTATGGCATGCCCGGACAGAAAGTGGATGGCATGGATGTGCTGGCGGTCCATAAGACGGCCAGGTCGGCCATTGCCCATGTTCGCTCCGGCGCCGGGCCGGTGCTGTTGGAGATGCTCACCTATCGCTACCTCGGCCATTCGAAGAGTGATAGGCAGCTGTACCGGACCAAGGAAGAGGTTGCCGAGTGGAAACGGCGCGACCCGATCGTCAATTTCCGCGCCCGGCTGGTTGCCGACGGACTGCTGAGCGAAGCGGAGGCGGACGGCATCGAAGCGGAGGCGCAGAAGGCCATCGACGAGGCCGTGGCATTCGCCGAAGCGGCGCCCGAGCCCTCACTCGCCCACCTGACCGACGACGTGTACTTCGAGGACCCAGAAGTGCAGGCCCGCCCCGAGCAGACTTTGCCGGCCTGGATCCGTGATACCTTTGGCCCAGCGACCCGCATCAACCCGGAACCGGGCACGCGCGAGATCTCCTATTCCGAAGCGCTCCGCGAGGCCATGAGCCAGGCACTGGCATGTGACAGCAGGGTGTACGCGCTGGGCGAGGATATCGGCATCTATGGTGGCGCTTTTGGCGTGACCCAGGGCTGGTTGATCGCTTCGGCGCGGAGCGTGTACGGGATACCCCGATATCGGAGAATTGCATCGTTGGGACGGCGATCGGCTCGGCTGTCACGGGCATGCGCCCGTTGGCTGAGATCCAGTTCATGGATTTCATTACGCTTGGCATGGAGCAGCTGGTGCTGCAGGGTGCCAAGATCCGCTATATGTTCGGCGGGAAGGCTCTTGTGCCTGTAGTGATCAGGCTGCCAGCCGGCTCCGGCACAGGCGCAGCGGCCCAGCATTCAGAGAGCCTGGAGTCGTGGTTTGTCAATGTGCCAGGGCTCAAGGTCGTGGCCCCGGCCACGCCCTACGATGCCAAGGGCCTGTTGTTGGCTGCCATCGCCGATAACAACCCGATCGTGTTCATCGAGAACAAATTGCTCTACAAGGCCAAGGGGCCTGTCCCGGAAGAGCCTTACATCGTGCCGCTCGGCAAGGCCATCATCAGGCGGGCCGGCCGGCACGTCACTGTCGTTGCGACCTCTATCATGGTGCCGCGGGCGCTCGAGGCAGCCCAAAAACTGGCGGATGAGGGCGTCGAGCTCGAAGTGATCGACCTGCGCACGCTGAAGCCATATGACTCCGAAACCATCATTGGCTCGGTGACGCGCACCGGGCGCCTGCTGATTGTGCATGAGGCGCCCTTGATCGGCGGCTTTGGGGGCGAGTTGGCGGCGATGATCGCCCAGGGCCCTGCCTTCGCTTACCTGGAAGCGCCCATCGTGCGCCTGGGTGGCGCCGAGGCCCCGATTCCTTATAACCCGAACCTCGAACGGGCCGCCGTGCCCCAGGTGGGGGCTATCGTCGATGCCGCGCGCAAGCTGGCACGAGCGCAGATCTAGCCCAATGCTCTTTAGATGAGCCTGCCCGTGGCCCTCACTTTGTCCCCTGTCCCCGCTTCTCAGCATCGCGCGGCAGGGGTTGGGGTGACGGCCCTGGGTGCGCAGTCGTTATATTGAAGAGTGTTGGCATCAAGTACGAGACCAGGGGATGCCATGCCCACACCGATAGTGATGCCGAAATTCGAGATGACCCAAGAGACCGGCACGATTCGCCGCGCTGGCTCAAGTCGGACGGGGAGCAGGTTTCCAAAGGCGATCCGATCCTGGAAGTGGAGACCGACAAGGTCACGATGGAGGTCGAGTCGCCGGCTAGCGGCACGCTCGCCGGGCTGCGCGCCGCGGCCGGCGCGGTGGTCCCCATCGGGCAAGAGATCGCGTATATCCTCAAGCCAGGCGAGGCCCTGCCCGGCGGGGGAGCGCCGCCAGGGGCCGCCCCGGCACCCGACGGGGAGCGTGCCACGGCGCTGCCACCGGCTTCGCCCCTCGCGCGCCGGTTGGCCGAAGAGCACGGGTTGGACCTGAACTCGGTGGCGGGCAGCGGGCCGCGGGGCCGGGTCACGCAGGAAGACGTGGAGGCCCACCTGGCCGCCCAGCGCGAATCGCCGGGAGAGGCGGAGCCGGGGGCGGGCCGGGTCCGGGCCGTGCCGGCCGCGCGGCGTTTGGCCCGCGAACTGGCGGTGGATTTGGCGACCGTGCACGGCAGCGGCCCAGGCCAGCGCATCCAGTCGGAGGATGTGCGCCAGGCAGCGGCCGAACGCAACGCGCCTCCTGTCGCGACTCTCGAACTGCCCGCGGGCACCGCTGCGCCCTCAGAGCCCGCTGCACGTCCCGAGGGCGGGCGCCCGGCCATGCGGCGGGTGGTGCCCCTCACCAACGTGCGGCGGACGATTGCGGAGCGCATGTCGGCCAGCGTGCGCT
>CAWEHT010000443.1:0-7541 GCA_963808455.1 uncultured Chloroflexia bacterium
TAGACGATCCCGTCCGGTTCGTCGGCACGTTCTTGCGTCTCCACCGCCACGTGTAAGCGTGGGTCAAAGCGTTGGCCTTGCGCTTCGATAAGCTGGATATCTTCTAAAGCCAGTAATCCCAGGAAGCGCTCGCGCACCAGCGCCAGACCGCGAAGCCAGCCCTCCAGCGTGTCCAGGTCTTCGTCCTTGGTTTTGACGGGCTGATCTTCCGTGCGAACAGGATATGGTAGCTCTGGTGGACCGAGCAATGCCGGGCGTAGGCGTTGCCTCACGCTCACGGGCCGGTCATTCACCCGTGCCGCCGGGATGGCTGCCACGTTCGGATTGCGGCTGCGGGCCAGGAGCCCGCGGCCGCCTTCCAGGCCATGTCCAGGCCGTCCAATGCCAGGTAACAGATCCACGGCCAGGGGCTGCGGGCGCGCGGCCAGTTCGGCCAAACGAGCGGCCGACTGTGACGCGACTGCCTGGCTCACCGCCTCCCTCGCGTGACGTATCCTGCAGGGTAGTCAAGGCCGAGGCTACCTGTTGATCCTTGGCCTCGCCCAAACTCGTTGCCTTGAACTGCGTGCGGCTAAGCTTGACCACTGCACTGTTCAAGGCCTCGAACTGATCCAGTGCGCGTCCAATTGCTGCTGGCCCGTTTCCAGGCGCGCCGACACATCGGCCAACCGTTCGTCCAGGGCTTGCGTCCCGGCCGGATCGGTCAGGCGCGCGTCAAAACCGCCACCTGGTCGCTGTTGGATGCCACCTCGCCGGTCAATTGTTCGAGCAGCGTCTGCAGGTGGTCCGCCTGGACGCTCAGGCGCAGCAGTTGCCCGCCGAGCCCGGCGTTGGCAGGGTCCGGAACCTCGTTTTCTGGTCCGGGCCGGTTCTGGTCGTCACTTGGGGAGTTCAGGCTCATGGAAATCCTCATGCATAGCGATTTGGGCCAAGGCAAGTTCCAGGGCCAGACTCACCACATCTTCGCCATGCACACTGGTGTCATACTTGCCCCGGCGTCTCTTCGGCAACTCAGGCGGCGGCTGAAGTAAGAACAGGTCAATTTGGGCGCGGCCTTCAGGTGTTTTCACCTGTTCGTAAGCCGAGCGTATCTTCTGAAATTGTTCCGGCTCGCGTCAGGCGGATGCTCACGCACCAGGCGGAAATAGGCACGCTTAATTTCGGCCTCATTGCTCCGCCGCTCTATGCCGAGTACGGCATAGGGGTCTACCGGGGGTTTGTTCGTCGTTTGATCTGCCACGCGGCACCTACTCTATTCTATGTATTCCGTCATTTCTTCCATGCTTGGCATGGGACTGTTGAGCATTTCCTCAAAGTCTTGGACCCGGCGCAACACGCCGGCATCATTGGCGGCGCGCGCCGCACGCAGGGCCTGGCGGAGCAGCTTGAACATCCGGCGAGGCTCCACCTCATCGTCAAGACCGCGGCAAACTTCCAGATATTCCAACGCGCCTCTGGACGGCGCTTCCTGGCGCAGGCGCTGTTCGTAAGTTCGCGCCAATGTCATGGCATTGGCATCGAATGCCGTCTCCCGAATCTCGGCCATAACGCCAGCCATAGTGTCATCGGCTCCCGGCCGGCTTACGCGATCGACGGCCTCCGCGAAGAAGCGTTCGGCCCAGTCTATGCCCAAGCGACAATCCAGGACCATTTCGCCCTGCTTGATCCAGAAATCGGGCCGTAGATCGGTTCGAGCGCGGGCCTGGGCCAGCAGTCTCATCACCTCGTCTCCGCCGTCGGCGTGCAGCAGCTCGTGCAGCACACCGCCGACAACGTAGACCTTTTCAGGGGCGGACGCCAAAGCCGCCAGGAAGTGAGCGCGGGCTTCTTTCTTTTGCCCTGCCTTGACGGCCAAATTACCCAGCGACAGCAACAGATCGGGATCCCCAGGTACTTCCTGGAGACCCTGTCTCAATAGACGCATGCCGGTTTGCAATGTCCGAGGTCCAAGAAAAGTAAATTGGCGCGAGTCGTCGTCCGTATCGACCTCGGACTGTCTTATGTAGGATTGGACCAGCTTCTCCCGAGCCGACGCATTTTCTGGGCTAAGCGCCAACACCCGGCGCCAGATTGGCAGAGGGTCCTTGTCCGGCGTCGCCTCGTACAGCAGGCCCAGGCGCATCAGCGCTTCTTCATGCTGCGGGTTCGACTCCAGGATGCCTTCTATTTCCTTCAAGGCCGCATCTTCGCGTTCCCCGGTCATCAGCGTATCGGCCAGCTTCAGACGTTGATCTACATCGTTGGGCGCATACTTGGCGGCGGCTCTCAGTGTTGACACCGCTTCGTCCCAAGCTTCGGCCTTCTGATAGCACTCGGCGGCATGATCCCAAATGGCCGCCACCTGACCATCGCTCAGGTAATCGGGGCCGTCGATTTTGCGCGGTCTGCGTTTTGCCATCTCCCGCCATGCCTCGGCTGCCTGCTTCCAGTGACCTAAGGCTTCTTCTGCCAGAGCCAGGTTCTGCGCCAGCCGCCCGCTGCCGTGCGACTCCTGCGCGACACGCCAGTGTTGCATGGCCGTGGCCCAGTGTCCGGCCTGCGCCGCATCGTAACCAATATGGTAGTGAGCCAGGGCGATCATCTCGGCGCGGGGATCCTGGCCATCGATTGACCGTCCCCCGGCAGCTGCGATCACGTCGTGCCAGCGACCCGACCGGGCTGGCTCCAGCATCTGAGCCTGCGAGGAAACAACCTGGTTGTGGTCGGCCCAGGGGGTAGTCAGGCCCGCCTGCCGGGCGCTCTGCCAGGCTTTGGCGGCGGCGTATAAGTCACCGGCGCGGAAGGCTGCTACACCCTGGTAATAGCGCAGGATGCGGCTGAGGGGTTTGCGTCCGTTGTGCTCGGTCGCCTGCTGCAAGGCGTCTACCGGCGCGGACACGGGGTCATGGCGCATGGCAGCCAGAGCTTGCCACATTTCGGTGCCCTTACCCAACAAAGGCGTCGGAAGATCGCCCGATGGCGGCTCCGGACGGTCCCGCAGGATCCCTGCCACGACGTGCAGCGTATTGGCTTCGGCCGGTTTCAGACCGGCGGCGTCCCACGGCAGCCCGCTCGCCAGCCGCGCCAGCTGGCGCATATAGGCCAGCCAGGGTCGCGCCGGTTCGGCGACGAAGGCGGCGTCCAACTCGGGGATGGCTTCCGGCAGGCGATTGGACTGCCAGAGGGCCAGGGCACGGTAGAAATGTAGCTTGGCCAGGCGGGGCGTGTAGCGTAGCGCCTGATCCAGGTGGCGCAGCCGAGCTTCCACGTCATCGACGCTGGCCGCGACCCGAAAATGAGTTTCCGCCAGGATCTGGCGGGCCGCCTCAGCCGCGGCGCTCGATGACGGGGCAGGGACGCTCTCAGCCGCTTTCAGCACGCGTTCGGCCAGAGCCAGCGATTGGAGCGCGTCGCCCCGCCGCAAACAGCGCAGGGCTTCCTGGAGCTGGACCACCGGCCCGCGCGGGCACCGAGGTCGCAGCGGGTTTCTTTGGCAGCTTACCGTTGTACTTCTTACCCACGAGTCGCGTCGCTCCATTCTACCCGCGGCACGCCGGACTGCCCGGTGACATGCCCATTCATAGTGGGGGCCGCTTCTTTGGCCAATCTGCGCACGTGCCAATACCTCAGTCGCCCTGCCCAAACATGCGCAGCATATCCCGCATGATTGGCAGAGGGTTGTTGAGCAGCTCCTGCAAGGCTTCGACCCGGCGCAACACACCGGCGTCCTGCGCCGCGCGCGTACCCGCACAGCTTTGCGCACCAACTTCATGCCTTCCCGCGCGTCGGTTGTTTTGTCGTCAACAGCGTGTATGACGGCCAGATATTCCAGCGCGCCGCTTGAAGGCGCCTCCTCGCGCAGGCGTTGTTCGTAAATCTGTACCACTGCCTTGGCTTTCTCGTGGGATGCCGCCTCACAGATCTGGAGCATGACGCCTGCCCTGGTGTCATCCACCCACGGCTTGCCCACCAGATCAACGGCCTCCGCGAAGAAGCGCTCGGCCCAATCTTCACCCAATCGACAACCCAAGACCATCTTGCCCTGGTCAATCCAGAAATCGGGCTGCAGCCTCTCCTTCTGGCGGGCCTGAGGCAGCAGTCGCGTCACATCCTCCCCGGCGTCAACGTGCAATAGCTCGTGTAACACGCCAGCGATAATGTAGACATCTTGCGGAGCGGCTGCGAAAGCCTCCAGTAACCTGGCACGTGCTTCTTGCTTTTTCCCGGCTTTGCCGATGAGCCTACCGATCTCCACCAGCAGCCGGGGATGGCCGGGCACTTCTTGAAGTGCCTGTTCTAGCAAACGAATACCCGCTGTTTGGGTGCGCGGCCCAACGATGAGAAACCGGCGCGGACCGCTGTCCTGCTCGACTTGGGCTTGTTGCAGGTAGTTTTCGACCAGCTCCTCCCGTGCCGACGTATTGTCAGGGTTGACCGCCAGCACGCGCCGCCAGATCGCCATAGAGTCCTTGCCCCAGGTCTTCTTGTACAGCGTTCCGAGGCGCATCAACGCTTCCTCGTGTTGTGGATTGGCCTCCACAATACGTTCCAGCTCGTTCGTGGCCGCTGCATCACGGTTTTCACTCACCAGAGCGTCAACCAGCTTCAGGCGCTGGTCAACGCTTTCGGGCGCGTATTTGGCGGCGGTTTTAAGGGTCGTCAAGGCTTCGTCCGTAGACCCGGCCTGCCGATAGCACTCGGCGATGTGGTCCCAAATGGCCGCAACCTGGACGTCGCTCAGATAGTCAGGGTCGTCGGTCTTCCGCGGCCTGCGTTTCACCATCTGGCGCCAGGCCCTGGCCGCCTCCGTCCAGTTGCCTAGCGCTTCCTCCGCCAGGGCCAGATTCTGCGCCAGATGACTGCTGCTTTGCAACTTCTCCGCGGCGCGCCAGTGCTGCGCCGCCGTGGACCAGCGACCGGCCTGCGCGGCGTCGTAGCCCAGGTGGTAGTGCGCCAAACCGATTACCTCCGCGTAAGCCTCCTTCCCGGCGAGCGGCAGACCGTTGGCCACGGTGATGACGTCCTGCCAACGGCCCGCCATAGCCGGCTCCAGCATCTGCGCCTGCGAGAAAGCGATCTGGTTTTGGTCGGCCCAGGGGGTGGCCAATCCTGCCTGCCGGGCGCTCTGCCAAGCTTTGGCGGCGGCGTTGTAGTCACCGGCGCGCAAGGCCGCTACACCCTGATAGTAGCGCAGGATGCGGCTGATGGTTTTGCGCCCATTATGTTCGGCCGCTTGCTGCAAGGCGTTCACCGGCACGGACGGCGGGGTCGTGGCGCATGGCAGCTAGAGCCTGCCACATTTCGGTGCCCTTTCCAAGCAGCGGCATCGGCGGATTTTTCAGTGATGGGTCCGCTGGCTGCTCAGTCCGGTCCCGCAGCACCCCATCGACCACACGCAATGTATGGACTTCGGCAGGCGTCAGACCGGCAACGTCCCACGGCTGTCCGCTCGCCAGCCGCGCCAGCTGGCGCAGATAGGTCAGCCAGGGTCGCGCCGGCTCGGCGGCAAAGGCGACGTCTAGCTCGGGGATGGCTTCCGGCAAGCGATCGGACTGCCAGAGGGCCAGGGCGCGGTAGAAATGCAACTTGGCCAGCTGCGGAGCGTAACGTAACGCCTGGTCCAGATGGCGCAGCCGAGCTTCGTGGTCGGTAACGCTGGCCGCGGCACGAAAATGAGTTTCCGCCAGGATCTGGCGGGCTGTCTCAGCCACAGCGCTGCTTGACGGATCATCGGCGCTCTCAGCCGCTTTCAGAGCGTCTGCGCTCAGGGACAACGCCCGAAGCAGTTCACTTCGCCGCAAATGGCGCAGGGCTTCCTGAAGCTGGTCCGCCGGCCCGCGCGGTGTCGAGTTCGATTCCAGTTTCTTTGACGGCTTACCATTATGTTTTCTGACCACGAATCAAAGCGCTCCATTTCAAGCCACAGGCACGCCGGGCCTATCAAGTGATACGCTGATCCACAGTGGTGGTCGCTTCTATCGCCAACCACAGTACCTGCTACCGCCAGTACGCGACGCAACGGCGGGCACTCTGGCCGTGTCGCGCCTCTTTGTTTTGCGCTCCACGGCGCGCTTCTTGAGCGTGGCCAACGCCTCGTTCCCGGCGAATTCCACCACAGACTCGGGTGCCCAAAGGAACATGGGATGGCCGTTTCTGCTTGGCCTAACCTGGATTACATGCTGACAATAAGCGTAGTTGGCTTCGGCGTCGGTAGGGCTGATCCGCTTGCGACGTTTCCGGGTAGATGAGCTCCACGCGCCGCTGGTGACGGAGGCCGGAGAGCCGGTTGCACCATCGGTAGCGTCCGACGCATCGGCAGTGATGGGCGCTGCAGGCGATACCCTGTCAACGTGCGATAGCGAAGCACCAGGGAGCCGTCCAAATCTCTCACTTGCATCAGGTCTGGCATCACATGTGCAGAGGGCTGGCGCAGATCGGAACGGTCCAGAATCAGCCACAGTTCCTCAGCCTGCGCTTGGCGCAGATTAGCCGACGCCCAGTCCGGTCCGCGAGGCTATCCGCCGCAGCTCGCGCACCGAGATCAATGCTCCCTCCATTCCAGCAGCTGCCTCTGAGGGATGTTGACGATGATCCGCCAGCGTGCCGACTTCTCGCCCCCGGCCGGGCCGCTCGGATCCAGCCGGTGGTAGTTGTGGTCGGCCGGCTGCTCCAGGCGTTCGAGCAGGTGCCGGTCACCGATCTCCAACAACTCCAGCCAGTAGCCCAGCCGGGCCGTGGCCGCGCGGTTGCCCAGGCGCAGGCTGTAGTCGGCCAGGCGCCCCAGATCGAGCTCCTCGGAGCCGAACCACAGGCCCTTCGCCGGTTCGATAGGTCCACCGGCATAGCGGGGCCGGTCGAAGCCGTCTACGATGGCTTTTTCCCGCTCGGCGATCTGCACGGCAGTATCGATGAGGCTGACGGCGGTAAAGCCGAAGAACTTGCGCGCCTCTTGAGCGTCACGAAGCGATAGGTGTGATTCTCGATCGTGACCTGTCGCTTGCGCCGGGTGGTGGCCAGCCAGATCGGGCGCGGCAGACGCTCGCTGTAGCCGTAGTAGTTGAGCGCTGTGGCATAGGCCAGGTAATAGGGCTGGATCAGGGCCGCGGCTAGCACGTACTCGTGCTCGGCCCACTGGGCCTCCGGGCCGGCTTCGAGGGGCAGGATGCGGTACTTGCCGCGCTCCACACGCCGCAGCCAGCTCTTGATTGCCAGGCGTTGCAGCATGGGACGGGGGTCCCTGTCGTCCGAAAGCAAAGCTCGCGCATCCTCCACCGTAAAGATACGCACGCCGGCTGCAGCCAGCGTGCTGAGTAGATACGACTCCCGTTCGCTCAGACTTCGTGATGGGATTGCCGTTGGCATTTCTTAGTTCCTGTCACATACCATGCATCCATTGCATACAGTGTAACACAAACTAAGAAGCAGACCCAGGCCCCACGGCGATCAGTACGCACGGGATTGATGACGTGGGCAGTTCTGCTGCTCGGGATTTCCTCATCCGCATCACTGACGGCAGCGTGAACGTGGTCCATGCCATACTTTAAGGACGGACCCGCAGCACA
>CAWEHT010000444.1:0-3037 GCA_963808455.1 uncultured Chloroflexia bacterium
GGCGCCGCGCCGCGCCAGGGCGGCTAGTTTTTTTCGGCCTGCTTGCTCAACACGAGGATGAAGCGCGTGGTTGGCTTAAGCAACGTCTCATAGGGGGATTCCCTAACGGTCCTCAGCCCGGCGATGGGCCCGAAAGCCCTCTGATAATCATCCCTGTCGACCCACCAAAAGCTCTTCTCGCTACTCGGCTTATAGGACGGGCTATAAGAAAATAGCCCGTTGTATTCGAACCCGCCGTCGAGATTGGCGGGGCCGGCGACTCCTGCTTTTTCAGGTCGGTGATCGCGGCCCATCGCGCCCGGTTCCAAGCCATGTAATCGTGCATCGCGAGCACCGTGAAAATGGCGGTCGCCAGGCAAAGGACGCGGCCGCCAACACGCGATGGCGCTCGAATGGCGCGGGCGCCGAGCCATTCGTCAAGAAGAACAGCGTCAAGGGCAAAAGCGGAACGAGATAGCGATCGAACATGGTGATCGCCATCACCGGCGACAGGGGGGCGAGAATAGCTGTCGCCGCGAACAAAGCAGGCGCTTCACTTGGCCCGACCCCTATCTGGCGCGAGGTCGACACGAGATTTACCGCGCGGATCGCCACGCGGCGGACCAGTTTGTACATGCCGAGGAGACTAAGCAAAGTGACCGCGATCCAGAAGGCGGCGGATAGAGACGGAACATTCGGCAGTTCGAGCACCGTGGCGTCACGGAGCGTGAGCGGGCCGATCCCCTGTTTGAACAATCCACCTTGCGCCAGTCGATCTGGTTCCAGTCGAGCGCCTGCTGACCGGTCTGTTCAATGAAGAGTGCCTTCATCGTCTAACATCCCCGATCATGTGGACGTTCCAGTTCCTTCCTTACCGGCAAGACCAACCGGAAGTCAGCCCCCTTTCAGGGTGGGTATCTCCGGGCTGGCGGCCCTATCTCGGCCATTGCAGCCAAGCCTTCGCTTTTTCCGGTCTCCTTTACCCCGCCACCGTATCCTTCCTTGCGGTCGGAGTACCCTGGGCTGGCCCAGGGGATGGGTGGGGTTTACCACGTTCCGCTGGTTAGACGCTTCCGTTGCCTGTAGAGGCTCCCTTTCCCCCGGCTGCGCAGCGGATGACGGAACCGTGATGGAAAAACACGTTTCCCAGGCAGCTTACCTTTTGGTCATGGCGCTTGGCCGGCCTTGTTAGGCCCACCGACAGCCACTTGCGCCACTTACATCGTGACGAGGTTTACCGGGAGTTCGCACACGCTCCTCATGGGCAACGTGGTCTTGGGGCTGGTAGCAAGACACACTGGCTAGCCCGCCTGCCATCGTGTGGCTGACAGTAGGCGGTACATTGTCCCCCAGGCTCCCTACCCTGCCGTTACCAGCAGCGCAGGCTGGGGTAGCCACATCCGGTCATCACAGAGTTGAGTCCAATGCAGCTTCCTGCACCGGCTCACATTCCAACCAGCGACATCGTGTCGCACTTTCCAGTCGATGCGACTGCGCACCGCCTCGGCCGCTTGCTCATCGGACAACCCCTCGGCGAATTGGAAGACCAGCACCAGCGCCAACCGCCAGGGTGTTTCTGCCGGTTGCCCGCGGGTGGGAAAGAGGTTGGCAAAGTCCTGATCGGCATAGAACGTGCCCAGTTCGTCGCGCATGGCCATGTAGCGATTGCCGTGCGGGAAGGCCGCGCGAGCCGTGGCCGCGGTGATCTCCGGCACCGCGGGAAGCGCCTGCGGATGAAGCGACATCTCTCCTCGCACAACGACCCAGTATCGCCGGCACCTGGTCGGGGCACCAGTATGCCACATCCCGCCCGCTGCGCAAGTGGCCCGCAGCAATTCGCCAGCAGTATCATATTCGTGGTCGGCCGCGGTTCTCTCTGCACGCTGTATGACTCGCCCAGACAGCCGGGACGGGTGCAGCAAGCGGAGTCCAGGGCGCTGTCGCCTTCCGGCCCTTTGACGGCCCAGGGGCGACACGCTTGGAACGTCAGGGGCTGCCTGCACTGCCGGCGGGGCGGTGCTGCGACGGTTGCCAGCGCGAGACCGGCGCAGGCTCTGCGCGGTCAGAGGTCCCGGACATGCACGGAAACATCTTGCACGGGAACCGGGAGAGCCCCTGTTCGCCCGCAGGGAGAGGTGCGGCGGGCCGCATCGGGAAGTCCAAGGACACCAGCCGATGATGCACGGACAGGTGCAGTCGGACAGCCGCATAGTACCGGAGAGAGCTCCGAACAAAGCGGTGAGCCGCGGAGGGGCTGGAGGGAAGGCGGCTGGCCAAGGGGCGGACGCGACAACGCCCGATACCCCGGACGCAAGGCCGGAGGAAGGTATGCTGCCGGCGATGGCGCGTATACGAGCAGCGGTCAGGCGCGCGCCGGAGGGACAGCGCACCGCGCTGTACCATCACGTCTACGACGTTGCGCAGCTGCGAGCCGCCTATCTTGGTCTGAAACAAGGGGTGGCTGCAGGCGTGGATGGCGAGACGTGGCAACACTACGGGCAGAACCTGGAAGCCAACTTGCAGGAGCTGTCCGGGCGGTTGCGCCGAGGGGCCTGTCGAGCCATGCCAGTTCGTCGGGTATACATCGCGAAAGCCGACGGACGCCAGAGGCCGCTGGGAGTGCCTGCCCTGGAAGATAAGATCGTCCAGAGCGTGGTGAGCCAAATCCTGACGGCGATCTGGGAGGAGGAGTTTGTAGGTTTCTCGTATGGGTTTCGACCGGGGCGCAGCCCGCATCAAGCGCTGGCGGTCGGCATCCAGGAAAAGCGGGTGAACTGGGTGCTGGACGCGGACATTCGGGGGTTCTATGACACCTTGAGCCACGAATGGCTGGTCAAGTTCGTCGAGCACCGGATCGGGGATCGGCGGATGGTGGCCTTGATCCAGAAATGGCTCAAGGCGGGGGTGCTGGAAGAGGGACGGTGGGCGCCGAGTGAGGCGGGGGGTGCAGGTGAGCCCGAGACCTTCGACTTTCTGGGTTTCACGCATATTTGCGGAAAGACCCGAAGCGGCAGGTTTGTGGTGCTGCGGCAGACGATGCGCAAGCACGTGCGGGCCA
>CAWEHT010000445.1:0-14050 GCA_963808455.1 uncultured Chloroflexia bacterium
CACGTTGCCGGGGCCGACCTCCACGAAGGACGTCGCCCCCGCAAGCGCCATTCTCTGGACTGATTGTGTCCACAGCACCGGTGAGGTCAACTGAGCCGCCAGCTCGCCCCGGATCTCCTCCGGGGAAACGAGCGGCTCTGCGCGCACGTTGCCATAGACGGGCACGGCCGGCGTCACGAAATCGGTCTCGGCGAGATGGGCCGCAAACTCCGCCAAGGCCGGCGCCATCAGCGCCGAATGTGCTGCCACGCTGACGGCTAACGGCATCACGCGCCCGCCGTGCGCCCTGGCCTTCTCGCCCGCCGCCGCCACCGCAGCCGGCGCTCCAGAGATGACCACTTGCCCGGGCGAGTTGTAGTTGGCTACTTGCACCGGCGCCCCGGATGTGGCGGCGGCTTCGAGGCAAATGGCAGCTACCTGATCGTCGGACAATTTGAGGACGGCCGCCATGCTGCCGGGGTTGAGTGCGCCGGCCTTGGCCATCAAGTCGCCGCGCCAACGTGTTAGCCTCAGGGCATCAGCGTATGAGAGGGCGCCAGCCACCACCAGAGCGCTATACTCCCCCAGGCTGTGCCCAGCGAGGCAACAAGGGCTGGCGAGCCCCTGGCACTCGGCCTGAAGCACCCGCCATGCCGCAATGCTCGTCGCGAGGATGGCAGGCTGCGCGTTCTGTGTTTCAGTCAGTGTGCTGGCCGGGCCCTCGAAACACAGTCGCGACAGCGCGATGTTCAGGATCGCGTCGGCTTCGGCGAAGGCATCGCGCGCGACGGCAAACCTTTGCGCCAGTGCCTGGCCCATGCCAACCGTCTGCGAACCTTGACCGGGAAAGACATATGCAACCTGTGACATGGCTCATTACCGCCCGCTCTTACAAGAAAAGGGGACCTGGGCGCGGCCCAGCTCCCCTTATGCGGCCTGATCAGCTGGAATGGTGGGGCCCCCCAACCCCCTGCGGGGCCCCTGCGCCTGGAGGGCTCTGGCTACACCCACGGACGAACGGAAGACTCAGGCTGAACGTCGGAGGTTCGGCCGCTGCCTTACCCTTTCTTTTTCTCTGCCGACATCTCGATAACCGTGGTGCCCTTGTAGCTTCCACACGATGAGCACACCTGATGTGGGCGCCGCAAAGCGCCGCACTGCGGGCATTTCACCAGATGCAACGCGATCAATGCATCGTGGGACCTCCGGCGGCCCTTGCGCGCTTTTGACAACTTGCGTTTTGGCAGAGGTGGCATGAGACGACTCCTTTTCTGGGTTATGCCCCAGCACGATTCAATAGGTCTCTCAACGCTGTCCAGCGTGGATCGTTATCCACTTCGCAATCGCATGGCCCGTCGTTGAGATTCTTGCCGCACGTCGAACACAGGCCCCGACAGTCGGGCCTGCACACCACGTGCAATGGCAACGCTACCAGCACATCCTGGCGAAGCACTTCGCCCAGGTCCAGAATGTGGTGTTCATCGATCCACAGCGCCTGGTCCTCCTCCTCGGGTCGGATAAGCTGCCCGGTCAGGATATCCAGGGTTGGTACGAACGTTTCCTCGACGGCGATCTCCAACGGCACGCTGACTGGCTCAAGGCACCTGACACAGTCAAGCAAAACCTCGGCTCGGGCATTTCCTTGCACCAGGACGCCATCGATCGTGTGCATGAGGCGAACGTCTCCGCAGAGATGGCCTGTCGCGTTCCGTTCCAGCAGCTCCGGCACGAGGCCCGCGATCAACGTATCAACCCTGCCGTTGCGGGTCGCGCCTAGGGGCTCTTTGAGAAGCTGAGCGACGTTGAAAAAGGTTGCTTCAGACATGACCGGCTTCGCGCAAACAAAATTGCGCTGGTGGCTGGGTGACCCGGCGCAACAAACAAGACGCGCCGTTCCCAGCGCGCCACCGAATTATAGGTCAGCAGGCCTGCCGTGTCAAATAGAGGCCATCAATTACTCCTCACCTCCCTGCCCGTCCACGGGCTGAGCCAGGAAGCGCTGCCCTGACTGCACTTCGTGCAGGATACGTTGGACACGGCTTTCGAGAGCGCTCAACTGGTTGGCAACATACGTGTTGGTGTCTGCACGCAGGCGGCGGGCCTGTTGTTCAGCCTCGGCAACTATCAAGCGGGCCCGCTCGCGGGATTGCTGCACCGTGCTTTGATCCTCCAGACGGTCATTCATCTGCGCCTGTGCCTCATCGACGATGTGCCGTGCCTGGGCGCGGGCTTCGGCCAGGATCCTGTCGCGCTCAACGACCATCCGTTGCTTGAAGCGCGCCTCGTCAGGCATCGTCTGGCGCAGCTGCTCGGCGATCTCGCGTAGAGTGGCCTCATCCATGAGCACCTTGCCGCCCAAAGGGACATGGATAGAGTGCTCGATGAGCTGGTCCAGCTGATCGACGGGATGGGCTAGGTTCATGTCGCACCTCTCAGTCGCGAGACGAAAACCGTCTTACGATTCCCTCTGTATCTGGGCTCGAGCGTGCGCAACGGGCGCGTAGGGCCGCCTGAACCGGTGCCGGCGCCAGGCCACTGACGTCCCCTCCCAAGGTTGCAACTTCTTTCAGGATCGTCGAACTGAGATAGGCGTTCTCCAGGCTGGTCATCAAACTGATGAACTCGATCTCCGGCGCCAGCTTCTTGTTAGTCAGGGCCATTTGGAACTCGAATTCAAAATCAGAGATGGCCCTTAGGCCGCGGACCATGACTGCGGCGCCGACCTCGCGTGCGAAATCCACCGTCAGGCCGCGATAACGATGAATTTGCACGTTGGTGAGTTGCCCGAGGCACAGCTGAGCCAGCTCCAGCCGCTGGTCGGTGTCGAACAGCAACGTCTTGGGCGGGCTTTCATAGACCCCGATCACGAGCTCGTCGAACAAGGCGGCGGCCCGCGTGGCAATATCCACGTGGCCATTGTGTATGGGATCAAACGTCCCCGCGTACAAGGCTCGAACCATGAGGGCTTCTTCCTTCACTGCAGCCCAACTGCTGGGCTACTTCATCATCGCGTTAGCTTGCATCTCCGTTGACCCAGAACTCCGCGGCCTGTTGGGCCAGCGCGGCATGTTCGGGTTGCGCCAGCAGGGGATCTTCTGCCAGAAGCTCCTGCGCGGCGGCGCGAGCTTGCTCCAGTGTCCGCAGGTCGCTCAGTTGTGCCGTGCGGAGCGGTGGCAGCCCGCTTTGACGGGTGCCGAGGAAGTCACCAGGGCCCCGCATCTCCAGGTCGGCCTGCGCCAGGTAGAAGCCGTCGGTGCTGGTCTCCAGAGCTTCGAGACGTTGCGCAGTCCCTCCTTCGTCGGCATCGGAGATCAGAATACAATACGAAGGGTATGGGCCGCGACCCACCCGGCCGCGAAACTGGTGCAGTTGGGCCAGCCCAAAATGCTCGGCTCCTTCGATGACCATCACGGTGGCGTTGGGGACGTCGATGCCGACCTCCACAACCGAGGTCGTCACCAATACCTGAAGATCACCGCGCATGAAGGCGCGCATGACCTCATCCTTGGCATCCCCTCTCATGCGCCCGTGCAAGAGACCCAGCTGCATTTCAGGAAAAACCTGGCTCTGCAGGCGGGCATGCTCGTCTACAGCCGCGCCGGTGCTCGAATTGGTGCCTGGCCTGACGATATCCGGTGCTGGCGCCGGCTCGGCGTCATCAGCCTCTCGGCTCTCCACGAGAGGGTAGACGAAAAAGGCCTGTCGTCCGGCCGCAACCTGCCGGCGCACGAAGTTGTAAGCACGCTCCCGGTAGGTGGATGTGAGCCACTTGGTCTTGACGGGCGCTCGCCCGGCGGGCATTTCATCAAGCACGGAGATGTCGAGATCACCCCAGATCGTCAGGGCCAGCGAGCGGGGTATGGGCGTGGCGCTCATCACGAGCATGTGGGGCTGCTGCCCTTTCTGGCGCAGCGCGGCGCGTTGTTCCACCCCAAAGCGATGTTGCTCGTCAACCACCGTGACTCCCAGGTCGCGGAAGACGACGTCATCCTGGATTAGCGCATGCGTGCCCACCGTAATGTCGATATCGCCGCCCGCCAGCGCGGCCAACGCCGCCTCTCGTTCGCTCTTGCCCTGCCTGCCACTAAATAATCCGATCCGCACAGGCCGGTCCGTGCCCGGCAGTTGCCGGCCCTCGAAGAGCCTGGCGAATGTGCGGTAGTGCTGTTCGGCGAGGATCTCGGTAGGGGCCATGATGGCGCCTTGGGCCCCGTTGGCCACGGCCACCCACAGTGCGGCAGCCGCCACCGCGGTTTTGCCCGATCCCACATCGCCTTGCAGGAGCCGGCTCATCGGCACTGTGCGCGCCGAGATCTCGAACGACCTCCTGGATGACACGTTCTTGCGCCCCCGTCAGGGCAAATGGCAGGCTCGCAAGGAAAGGCGCAAGCAGATCGCCCCCGTTTGGCAAAGGCCGTGCGGGCGTGCCTCGAAACTCCCGGCGGGCGCCCAGGATGCCGAGTTGCAACAGGAGCAGCTCGTCGAAGCTCAGCCTGCGGCGAGCTGCCGCAAGGGCTTCCTGGCTGTCCGGGAAATGGGCCTGCGCCAACGCAGCACCGATGGGCAACAACCCATACTGCTTCCGGATCGCCGGGGGGATAATATCCGGAACCGTGTCGGCGAAGGCGTCCAGGGTATTTCTCACGACGCGCCGCAGCCAGCGGGCGTTGAGGCCCTGAGTCAGCGGATAGGTGGGGACCAGCCGCGCCGTGTTGACTTGCAGGCTGTCCAAAGCTTCGAATTCCGGGGCTCGCATTTGCAGCTGCCCGCGGTAGCTCTCCACCTTGCCGCTGAAGGCATAGGCCCGACCGCTGCGCAGCTGCCGCTCGACGTAGGGGTTGAACCAGGTCATGAGGATTTCCCCGGTGCCGTCGCCCACTCGGGCCGTCACCATCTTGCGGCCCTCGCCCAGCAGGCGGGTATCCAGGTGCCAGACCGTACCTACGAGGGTTACCTCGTCGCCATAGCGCAACCTGTCGATCGTGCGCAGCATGCGATAGTCGTCATAACGGCGAGGGAGCAAGTACAACAGGTCTCGTATCGACCAGACGCCAATTTTGCTCAGCCGGTCGGCCAGGCTGGGCCCGATGGATGGCAGGCGGCTGACAGGCGCATCGAGGCCCCGCTTCTGCCCCGCTTCGACTTGCGATGGCGGCGCGGGGCTGGCCCAGGCCGCCGGGGGCGGCATGGCAGAACCGGCTGGCCCATCCAGTCCCTCGCCTGGTTCGGCGCGGTCCTCGATCTGAGCGAAGTCGGCAACGCGTGCGCCCTCCACGGCTTCCTGAGGCAGGGCCGGGAGGGTAGATGCCGATGGCTCAGGCTCAAGAAGCCAGGCCTCGAGCTCAGCGACGTCCGGGCTTGTCTGTTCCTGCCGGCTGCCGGGTTCATTGGCCACGGCCGCGCCTTGCTCCGGGGAGGAAGGGCTATTCGGCGTTGGGAGCGGGCCATCGGCTTTCAGGTTGGAACTCCGGTGGCGCGTCCTCTCGCCGGTCTCGGGCGCTGCCGTCCCTCGAGCGGCCGCCTCACCCGGCTCGGTCGCCCAATCCGTATCGCCATGCCGATTCGCGGCCGGCCTGGGCGTTCGCCCACGCAGGTCAGCCATCTGAGGGGCCACCGGCCCCCAGCCGCGTCTGGGTCGGGTTGAGCCGACTCCTCCGGGAGGGTGCCCCGGCGCGTTCTTTCGGTTCAGGTCCTCGGCCTGTCTCAGCCCGAACAGGCTTGCTCGCGACAGGCTTGGAATAAGCCGGCCCGGACTCGCGCCCGAACGATTGATCCCGACCGGTGACCGCCGGTGTGGCTGAAGGCGCCGGCCTCGTGTTGGATGATGGCTCGACATCGGGCCTTGGAAGCGTAGCGGGGGGCGGCACGCGGGGCCGCGCTGCCGGCCCCGCGCGGTCAGTTGCGACGGGTGCCGGGGTCTCGTCCTCAATCGGAGCCCCCGCAGATAGGACATGTGGCGGCCTGGCCGGCCGCTCGACCGGGCTCTCTCCCCTGGGCCCACCCGGGCGCTCCGGCTGGCGAGAATCCGATCCGGTGATGGCCTGTTCCGCCTCCAGCGAGCGCCGTGCAATCTGCTCGATAATGCGTTCGCGCGCCGGCTGTCCCTCGACGGAAGAATAGCCGAGCATCAATGCCACAACCTCGTTGACCAGGCTCTGGCTATCGCAGGCCGCACACGCTTCGTTCTCCCAGCGGTTGGCAAACTTGTCCAGACCACCGATAACCGCCTTGTTGCGATACCCTTGCTTGCGCTCCAACGCCAGCACCTTTGCGAGCCGGCTAAATGGATTTTCCATCGCTACCGTGTCCCTTCGTATACAATCACCCCCAGGGCCTTCGGCCCAAGATGAACTGCCAGCGATGGCGGGTAGCCGATGACAGGGAACTGGCGGGTGGGATGAATCAGCTCCAGTCGTTCCAAAAGTTGCGCCGCTTCCATTTCAAAGCCGTGCTGCAAGACATACAGCTGCTCGATGCGCGAGAACTCGGCGATGAAGTCGTGCAACTTGTCAACTGCGTGGGCATAATTGCGCACCTTTTCGATGGGCAGCAGATCCCCATCCTCCATGGTCGCCAGCGGTTTCAGGCCCAACATGGTGCCAAGCATGGCTTGTGCCGGACCCAGGCGTCCCCACGCTTCGAGGTATTGCAGCGAATCTGAGAAGAACAGGGCGTACACGTGTGGGATCATGCCCCGCACGATGCGTTCCACCTCACCTGCGGGCTCGCCTGCTGCGGCGGCCCTGGCCGCGGTCTCCGCGATCAGCCCGAGACCCGCCGACGTCGTAGCGGTGTCCAAGACCACGATGCGTTGACGGCCCAGCAGGCCGTTGGCTGCCCGGCGCGCGACCTCTGCCACGTCATTCAACACGCTGGAAACATGGATGCACACGGCCCGATCGTTGGTTTGCCCAATGCGGCTGAGAATGGCAGCATACTCGGCCACGGCCGGTGCACTCACTGAAACGCTGCCCGGGTCCTGGCTTAGCCGCCGCAGGCAAACCTCGCTGGTCAGGTTGACTCCCTCCTGAAAGGAGTGCTGGCCGATCTGGATCGTCAGCGGCACGACTTCGATGCTGAGGTCGGCAACCAGCCCCTCGTCCGCAAAGAAGGCGTTGCTATCCGTGATGACCTTGACCTGTGACACGATGCTTCCTATCTACTCTGCCGAAATGATGTAGTGATAAAACGGCTGCCCGCCGTCCACGATCTCGATTTCCTGGCCCGGATAGAGTTTGCGCACCTCGTCTTGCAATTCCTCTGCCTGCCGCGGCACTGACCGGCTGGCCGAAGTACAGCGTAACGACCTCGAGACCCCTGGTACCCATCTGCGCCAGCAGTTGCTTCACCACGTCCGTGCTGGACGATCCCTTCGCGGTCAGGACATCATTATGCAGGCCGATCATGTCGCCGGTGTGCACCTGGATGCCATCGAAGCGGGCGTCCTGGACGGCCATGGTGACCTCGCCGGTCTGCACGCTGGCTACCGCAGCCGTCATGGCCACGGCATTGGCTTCAAGTGCGCGGCGCGCATCAAGGGCGAGCAGGGCGCTGATGCCTTGAGGGACCGTTCTGCTTGGCACAACAACTACCGGTTTGCAGGACAGGGCCTGGGCCTGCTGCGCCGTCATAATGATGTTGCTATTGTTGGGCAAGACGACGACTTCACGGTGGGGCAATTCCTGAATGGCCTGCAAGAGCTCTTCGGTGCTGGGATTCATGGTTTGGCCGCCCGCAACCACGCTGTGCGCGCCCAGGCTCCTGAAGACTTGCTCGATTCCAGGTCCAGGTGCCACCACGACGACGCCCGGCCCGGCGTGTGATTCGGATGTCACCGCGGGCGCGGCCGCCTGCCCGGCAAGGCGCGGCGGCTCCGGATCGGGGCTGGCCGGCGTCACCGGCACCGACATGTCGTCCATGTTCTCGACCACGACGTCGGTCACAAAACCCAGCGACACGGCGTATGACAGCACTTTGCCTGGGTCGGGCACGTGAACGTGCACTTTGACAAGGCGGCTGTCGCCTTCGACAAGCGGGTACTCGCCCAGCGCTGCAACGGAGTGGCGGATCTTCTCAACATCCAGATCGGGGCCCTCGACCAGGAACTGGACGTCAAAGCCGTAAACGTGTGATGGCAGAGGCCGGTGACCTTTGGGCAACCGTTGACCTTGCGCTGCCGGAAGCCCGGCCAACGGCCCACTGGGCGTCGCGGAATCGACCGTCTCGCCGAGCAGGGCTCGTTGCATGCCTTCTAGAATGAGAAATAGACCTTTGCCTCCGCTATCGACCTTGCCTGCCTGAGCCAGCACAGGCAGAAGGTTGGGCGTATTGGCAACGGCTTCTGCGGCGGCACGGACAGCTCGATCCAAAACAAAAGCGAGGTCCACATCCAGTGCCGCTGCGCTCTCGGCCGCGGCTGCTGCCTCACGCACGACGGTCAGGATCGTGCCTTCGATCGGCTTGTTGACGCCCTTGTAAGCGATGCGGCTGCCTTCGCTGAGCGCGGCCGCGAATCGCGGGCCATTCAGATTGGTTTCCCCGTCCAGCCGCCGCGCCATGCCACGTAAGATTTGCGAGAGTATCACGCCTGAATTGCCCCGCGCCCCCATCAGGGCGCCCTGGGCTGCGTTGCGCGCGACCTCTCCCACGCTGCCCAGATTCTCGTTGCCGATCTCCTGGCAGGCCGATTTCATGGTGAGCAGCATGTTCGTGCCCGTGTCCCCATCAGGAACCGGGAAGACGTTGAGCGCGTTCACGATTTCGTGGTGGCGATCGAGCCAGACCAACGCAGCATTCAGCACGTCTCGAAAGGCAGCACCATCCAACGCGATCGCAACATCACCGGCTGAGCTTGCGTTTGAGCCTGGCAGAGCCACTTGCCGCCGCGCGCAGTGGCTGTCTGTAGCTGTCAAGACCGACTCCTCCAACTCCAGGTGCGTTCACCGGGTGTCGTTGAGCATGCCGAGGCCTTGCACATGCACGTTCACCTGGGCAATCGAGACGCCGAGGGTCCGTTCGAGGGCATATTTTACCCCGTGCATTACCCCGTGCGCTACCTCAGAGATGCGTGTGCCATACTGGATAATGACGTACAGGTCAACTGTGATCTGCCCATCGTTCACGCACACCTCCACGCCGCGGCGCCAGCGTTGCGATTGCAGCAGATCAGCCAGGCCTCCGAACAAGTTCTTGTGCGCCATGCCGACCACGCCGTAGCATTGCAGAACAGCATCGCTGGCTATCGTGGTGATGGCATGTGGCGAGATCTGAATCCGGCCGACCTTGTTTACTTTGGTCATATGGATCTCCAAGATCTTGCACTAATCTGCGCCGTATGCTACCATAACCCCTGATGGTGGCCGAGCCACTCTTGGGCTCGGCCATCGACTTGCAACGTGCAATTCATATCAGGGGGTAATCCGATGGCCAAGTGTGAGAGTTGCGGCAAGGGACCGCAGTTTGGACATAATGTCAGCCACTCCATGCGCCACACCAAGCGCCGCTGGAATGCCAATATCCAACGGGTGCGGTTGGTCGAGAATGGTGTTGAGAAACACATGTTTCTTTGCGCCAAGTGTTTGAAGACGAGGCAGAAGACGAGCTAGCTGTCGCCGGCTTTGACTGCCGCATGCCGAAGCGCCGAAATCCCAGCTGCAATGCCGGCCGGATGGTGAAATACCGCCGTGCCGGCCACGAACACCCCTCGCGCCGACCTCGACCAATTCTCCCACCAGTTCGGGACCGATTCCGCCGTCCACTTCAATCTCGACTGAGGTGTTGCGTTCGGCAATTGCACCGGCTAAGCGCCTGACCTTGTCTTTCATGGTCGGGATATAGCTTTGCCCTCCAAAACCGGGGTTGACCGTCATCACCAGCACCTGATCGACGAAGGGAAGCACCTCCCACAGCGTCTCCAACCCCGTCATTGGGTTCAAGGTGACGCTGGGCCTTACGCCGAGGTCGCGCAGTTGCTGCACCGCGCGGTGCAAATGCCTGCAGGCTTCCACGTGGATCGAGACGATGTCTGCGCCGGCTTTGACGAAATCCTCCAGGCAGCGCTCGGGTGCTTCGACCATCAAATGCACGTCGAGGGGCAGCCGGGTCGCGCGCCTGATGGCCGCAACCACCGGAGGCCCGACGGTCAGGTTTGGCACGAAGTGGCCGTCCATCACATCGATGTGGATGTAGTCGGCACCGCCGTTCTCAGCCTCGCGCACTGCGTTCCCCAGGCTTGAAAAATCGGCTGACAGGATCGAAGGGGCTATCTTGATCAAAGCTAACCTCACTCGAAGGAGCCGAACCACCGGTTCGGCTCCCAGTCCAGATATGATACAACAAACGCGCTCAAACCGCAATAGGAAGCGCGATTACTTCAACTCCATGGCAGCGCGACGCCGCAATTGTCCACAACCCGCGTCGATGTCGAGGCCGCGGGCGCGCACGCAGAGTGGCCGGGATGCCGCCCCTGACCAGGACGGCCTGAAAGGCCGCGACCCTCTCGGGCGGCGAAGGTTGGAAGGGCGAACCTGCCACCGGGTTGAGCGGGATGAGGTTGACGTGGCACAGCACGCCCTTGAGCAGCGCGACGAGCTGCGAAGCGAGCTCTGGCGAATCGTTGATGCCGCTCATCAGGGCATACTCGAAGCTAACCCGGCGATGGGTTCGACGCGATATACTCGCGCACTGCCGCCATGACTTCGTCGAGCGGGTAGCGCACGCTGATCGGCACCAATTGCCGGCGCAGCGGGTCGTTGGGAGCGTGGAGGCTGACCGCGAGATTCACCTGCAACGGTTCCCGCGCCATGCGCCGGATGCCGGGGACCAGGCCCACGGTCGAAAGCGTGATGTGGCGGGCGCCGAGATTGAAAGCTCTCTTGTCTGTCAGCGTGTGCAACGCTTGCCAGACCCGCTCATAGTTGGCCATAGGCTCGCCCATGCCCATCAGCACGATATTCGTCAGCCGAGACGGGGCCAGGCCGCTGTCGGGCGGCGGCATCGCCAGCCAGCGGGCCACGGCAAGCACCTGTCCGACGATCTCGCCGGGCGCCAGGTTGCGCCCGAGGCCGGCCTGCCCTGTCGCGCGAAAGGGGCAGCCCATGGCACAACCGGCCTGGCTGCTGATGCAAACGGTAGCCCGTCCCTCATGCGATTCAAGCTCGGCCGGGTAAAGCATGAGCACGGTCTCGATTGCCAGGCCATCGGGCAGGCGGAATAGCCACTTGAACGTATCGCGGTCCCGTGAGCGCTGCTCCCAGGCCGGCGTGACCGTATCTATGATCGTGGCATCGGCCAGGCGCTGGCGCAACGCGCCTGGGATATTGGTCATCTGTGCGGGCTGGCTCACAAGCCGGGCGAAAACCCACTGCCATAGCTGGTCTGCCCGGTAGCGCGGCTCCCCCCAGCCAGCCAACAAATCCACTAAGTTGTCATAAGTCAGATTCAACAAAGCCACCTGCTCGGTCATGCCTTGCAGTATAACGGGTCGCTTCGCCGCGGTGTCAATAAACTTCTGCATGATCCGATCTCCTATGGTAAAATGGGTAGATTGATCTACCTATGGAGTGCGCTTGTGCCAAACATCCGTCCTTATCCTTTTACTGCCATCGTGGGCCAGGAACGCATGAAGCGGGCCCTGATCCTCAACGCCATCAGCAGCAGCATCGGCGGCGTGCTGATCCGGGGTGAGCGTGGCACGGCCAAATCCACAGCCGCGCGGGCCCTGGCGGACTTGTTGCCGCGAATCGAGGTCGTTGCCGATTGCCCCTTCGCGTGCGACCCCCATGGCCAGGATGCTCTATGCGACAACTGCCGTGATCGGCTGGCCGCCGGGGAGTCGTTGGCCGTCGTGCGCCGGCGCACGCGCTTTGTAGATCTGCCCGTGAGCGCGACCGAGGACCGTGTGGTCGGCACGCTTGATATCGAGCGGGCCATCCAGCTTGGAGAGCGGCATTTTCAGCCAGGCGTGCTGGCGGCGGCCAATCGCGGCTTGCTGTACGTCGATGAGGTCAACCTGCTGGACGATCATGTCGTTGACTTGTTGCTCGACTCGGCAGCCATGGGCGTGAATGTGGTCGAACGCGAGGGCATCAGCTTCAGCCATCCGGCGCGCTTTATCCTGGTCGGCACGATGAACCCGGAAGAGGGTGATCTGCGCCCTCAGCTCCTCGACCGCTTTGCGCTGTGCGTGGATATGCATGGCATCAGCGACCCGCGCCAGCGGGTCGCGATCGTGGAGCGCCGCGTTGCCTACGAGCAGGACCCGGACGGTTTCTGCCAGGGGTGGCAGGCTCGGGAGGAGCAGATCTCCGAGGAGATCGGCGCGGCGCGCGGCCGGTTACCCGAGGTCACTTACTCGGAGCGCGATCTGTTCACCATCGCACAATTGACCTCAACCTTCAAAGTCGATGGCCACAGAGCCGACATCGTCATTCTCAAGACCGCACACGCCGCCCAGGCTGCCTGGGCCGGGCGCACGAATATCAACGATCAGGACATCCTGCTGGCTGCTGAACTGGCGCTGCCACATCGGCTCAAGCGACAGCCTTTTGAAGAGGCCAGCCTGGACATGGGCGTGCTAGAGGAGCGCCTGCAGAAGGCGTGTGCGGATGCGGGCCCCGATGTGCCTCCGTCGTCCGTTGGCCAGGAGCCGCAAGACACGGCCCTGACCGGGAAGTCCTCCGCCGGGCAAGCGCCATCCAGCGCAAAAAAAGCACTCAGCCGCTAGCCGGGCCGGACCAGACGGCGGCTAGCGGCGCACCAAAGAGTAGCCAGCCTGGTGCACACGAAGCTGGCAGCGGGCAGAAGGCCTTGCGTTCCGTCAACGTAGGGCCGGATTTCAAGGCCAAGCGCCTGGACACGCCGCTCGACAAATTGACGCGGCACGCGGCCGGCAAGCGCAGCTACACGCGGACCGAACGCAAACGCGGCCCGCTACGTGCGTGCCCGCCCCATGCGGGGCAAACTGGAAGACGTCGCCTTCGATGCGACGATTCGCAGCGCGGCGCCTCATCAGTTGCAAAGGCGCGGCAACGGCGATGGCCGGTCCAGGGCGTTCCTGATCAAACGGCAGGATTTGCAACGAAAAAGTGCGCGTCCGGCGCACCTCTAATCTGGTGTTGTTCGTGGTCGATGCCTCGTGGAGCATGGCCGCCGCAGAGCGCATGGAGGCCACGAAAGGTGCCATCCTGTCGTTGTTGCATAATGCCTGTCAGCGCCGCGATCAGGTAGGGCTGGTGGTGTTCCAGCGCGAAGGGCGCGGGTGGTGCTGCCCCCGACCTCCAGCGTGGAGCTGGCGCAACAGGCCTTGCCGCGACATCCCGGTGGGTGGCAAAACCCCTCTCTCTGCCGGCCTGCTCCTCGCCTATCAGCTGTGCATGGGGGCACGCAGGCGCGATGCTGAGGTACTGCCACTCGTGATCATCCTGACAGATGGTGCCGGAAATGTCTCTGTCACCGGCCTGCCGCCACAGGAAGAGACCGGGTTGGTCGCCGGTCTGATCCATCAGAACCACTTCCGCTCGGTGGTCGTCAACATGGAGCACCCGGCATTCGACCGCGGCCTCGCCAACCAACTGGCCCTTGACCTGGGGGGTGTTTGTTATACCTTGCCGGAACTCCGCGCCGACACGCTGGTGGAGACGGTAAAGGGCGCGATCCGAGGATGAAGGCGGGGACCGATAGGATGCTTTGCAGCTCGCCAGAAGCGTTACCCGCCTGGGATGGGTGCCTGACGGACGAAGGATTGGGCGATCCGCTGACCGGGCAGATCCAGATTGGCGGGACAGCTCGGCTGAGAGAACGCGGCAGGACCAGCTGCGGCGATTGCCGCGCCAGGTTATTGCGGATGTGGCGCTGTTGTTGGTCACGGTGATCTGGGGGAGCACGTTTGTCACGGTCAAGCAGGCCGTGGCCAGTTATCCTGTGTTCAGCTTTCTGGCGCTGCGCTTCTCGTGTGCAGCGCTGGCGCTCCTCCCTCTGGCATTCCGGTTCGACCACGAAGCCTCCGCACGGCTCAAGGCCCTTTCGACGAGCCTCCGTCTCGGTCCGGCTCGAGCAACCCTGTCCTATCCAC
>CAWEHT010000446.1:0-11971 GCA_963808455.1 uncultured Chloroflexia bacterium
GAGCGCCTCATGATCCCGCTGGGCGAGCGAGTGATCCATGTCGTGCGCCGCCGAATCGCACAGGGCCGAGTGTACGGTTACACCAAGCGCTACCTGCCGGAAGCCATGTGCCCGTCGCTGGTGGACGAAGACCTGAGCCACCAATCGGTCCACCAACTGCTCGTAAATATGTCGATGCTGCCGCTGCTGCGCACCGAGTTTCAGATAGAGGCGCACGCGCTGGACGAGGACGAGGCCGCATTGTTGGCCGTAACACCCGGCACACCGGCTATCGTTGTCACGCGCATGACATTCACAGCGCCGCACCGCCCGGCAGTCTGGTACCGCGGCATCTTCCGAGACTGCTATGTTATCGACGTCCGGCTGGACGATGCGTCCGGGCAGGCGGCCGAAGCAGAGTAACTGGCAGCCGCGACCAATACGGCGCTTTGCGGTGCTGGCCCTGAGGTGAGAAAAAGCGATGGACCCTGTCAGTGCCTTTCGTCAGGTTCTTGACCCGTATGATAACTCGACCGGGGGAGGGAGCGCATCGGCACTTGCGGGTGCGATGGCGGCGGCCCTGGCCGCGATGGTGGCGCGCCTGAGCAGTGGCAGAGGCCAGGCGGCACCGGGCGGTTCCTATCAGGAGTTGAGCGCCGCGGGTGAGACCCTCAGCCGTGAGCTCGCTGCCGGCGCCGGACTGGATGCAGAAGCATTCGCTGCGATCAAGGCGGCCTACCGGCAGCCAAGGGAGAACGCCCCCCAGCGCTCCACGCGCACGGCTGCGATCCAGGCGGCGCTGCTCAACGCCGCCGAGGTACCGCTTGCGAATGCCGATCTGTGCGCACGTGCGCTGGAGCTGGTGCAACTGCTCGACGGGCGTGCCAACCCTAACGCCCTCTCTGATCTGCAGTGCGCCAGTTTCCTGGCCAGCGCAGGCCTGGCCGGCTGCCTGGCCAACGTGGACATCAACCTCGCCGGAATCAAAGATCAGGCCAGGGTAGCCGCTCTGAGAACGCGTGCGGCGGCCTTACGAGCCCTGGTCCCGCACGACGTCACGATGGGGGCAGCGTGAAGAGGGTACTCCTGTCTGAGCCCAATATCAGCGAAGGACGCGTGCTCAGCGTCGTCGAGCTAGTGGTAGACAAAGTGCGCGCCGTGCCCGGCGTGCGCCTAATCGACTACTCGTCTGATCCGGATCACAACCGCTCGGTTCTGACCTACCTCGGCGAGCCAGAGGCAGTTCTGGAGGCCAGCAAGGCCATGGTCGGGGAAGCATTTGCCTTGATCGACATGCGCAACCATCATGGCTCCCACCCGCGCCAGGGCGCGGTAGACGTTGTGCCCTTCATTCCAATTCGCGGGATAGAGACCGCAGAGGCGGTGGAGATTGCCCGGCGGTTCGGCCGCCACATTGGCGGCCTGGGTGTGCCAGTCTACTATTATGAGGATGCCGCGACCCGGCCGGAGCGCGCCAGCCTGCCGGCGATCCGGAAGGGCGAGTATGAGGCGCTGCCGGCAAAGATGCAGGATCCGGCCTGGGCGCCCGACGAAGGACCGCAGGTATTCAATGCGCGATCCGGCGCGCTGGTCACCGGAGCGCGCTTCTCTTTGATCGCCTTCAACGTCAACCTGCGCACCACCGACCTGTCGATTGCCGACCGCATCGCCAGGTCCGTGCGCCATATCAACGGCGGTTACCGCTACGTGCGCGCGCTCGGGGTGCCTCTGGCCGACAAAGGCATGGTGCAGGTCTCGATGAACCTGATCAACTACGCCAAGACCCCAATACCGCGCGTTCTCGAGACGATCAGGAGCGAGGCGCAGCGCTTCGGCGTCGCGATCGCAGGCACCGAATTCGTCGGACCGGTGCCTTTGGGCGCGATTGAAGAGGTCTGTAAGTTCTACCTTCAGGCGCATGATTTCAACGTGGAGCAGATCATCGAGACGGCACTGCTCGACTGGCTGTAGGCTGCAACCCACCCGTACCTCAGCAAGGAGGTGACCATGAAGAACGACATCCTGTACTCTGTCAAGGCTCACCGCGGGCCAACCTTGCGCTGCAAAGGCTGGAAGCAAGAAGTCCTGTTGCGCATGCTCGAAAACAACATGGAAAATGCCGAACGGCCCGAGCGGCTGGTCATCTACGGCGGCATCGGCAAGTGCGCGCGCAACTGGGAGTCGTACTGGGCCATCGTCGATTCGCTGCTCAACCTGGAGAATGACGAGACACTGGCAGTGCAATCGGGAATGCCGGTAGCGATCTTCAAGACTCATCGGCTCGCCCCGCGTGTCGTAATGGCCAACACCAACATCATGAAGGCGACATGGCCGATCTTCTATGACCTGCAAGACAAGAACCTGACCATGTTTGCGCAGTACACGGCGGGTCCCTGGGAGTATATTGGGACGCAGGGCGTGATCCAGGGCACCTTCGAGACCCTTGCGGCGGTCGCCGACCAGCACTTCGGCGGCTCGCTGGCCGGGCGGATGCTCTTCACCGCCGGGCTGGGCGGCATGGGAGCCAACCAGCCGCGCGCGATGACGATGCACGGCGGTGTCTGTCTCGACGTGGATGCCAACCCTGAGATCATCGACCGGCGCATCCAGCGTAAATACCTTGACGTGAAGGCCAGCAACCTGGAAGAAGGCATTGCACTTGCCGAGCGCGCCAAAACCGAGGGACGCCCGCTGGCCATCGGATTGCACGGCAACGCCGCCGAGGTCTTCCCTCAGGCGTTGGCGCTCGGGTGGCGGCCTGACATCGTCACTGAGATGTGCCCATGCCACGACCCCCTTTCATACATCCCCAAAGGCTATACGCCGCAGGGCGCGGAAGCGTATCGCAAGGCCGACCGTCTGGGCTACCTGGCTAGCGCGCGCGCATCTATGAAGCAGCAGCTCAAGGCTATGCTCGGATTCCAGGAGTGCGGCGTGCAAGTATTCGAATATGGCACGAGCATCCGCAAGGAATGCCGCGAACGTGGGCATGCCCGAGGAGGAGGCGATGCGCATCCCCGGCTTCGTGGCCGCCTACATCCGCCCGCTCTTTACCCTGGGGCGCGGCCCGTTCCGTTGGACATGCGTCTCGGGCGAAGCGAGCGACCTGGCGAAGCTGGACGACGTCGTGCTCGACATGTTTCCTCACGACATGACCACGGTCAAATGGATCACCCTGGCGCGGCACGATTTGCCCATCGAGGCGCTGCCCGCGTGTGTGCTACTTGGGATTCGGAGAGCGCAAGGCATTCGGCCTGCGCGTCAACCAGATGGTCAGGAGCGGCGAGTTGGCGGGGCCGGTGGCTTTCTCGCGCGACAACCTCGACTCAGGTTCAATCGTTAACCCGACCTTTGAATCGGAGAAGATGAAGGACGGCGGCGACCTTATCTCGGACTGGCCGTATCTGAACGCGCTGCTCAATACTGCGGGGATGGCCGATCTGGTGGCGATCCAGGCCAACTACTCGATGGGTGAGGCGGTTCATACCGGCGTTACGATGATCGTGGACGGCAGCGAGGAGGCCGACCTCCGCCTGGACGCCTGTCTGACGACCGATTCAGGAATCGGCGTGATCCGCCACGCGGAGGCCGGCTACGACGTGGCGCGCCAGGTGGCTGAGGGCAAGGGCCCGCTCACCAGCGACAGCATCAAGGTGCCGTTGTGGTGGAGCTCAACGGCGACGTTTGGCCCCGAAGAAGGGGTACATGATCGTCTGGGAGCGCACGCGTGGAGCTCTAAAACACGCGTCCGGGCCGACCTGCTGATCGCCAATGCCGCTCAGGTCCTGACCTGCGTGCCCGCCTCCGGGGACCTGGCCGGGCGGATGGGCCAGGCCTCGGTCGCCGTGGCCGGTGACCGGATCCTGGCGGTCGGGCCGGCGGGCGATGTGGCCAGCCAGGTTGACACAGCCGGGGCGCGCGTGATCGACGCCACAGGCAAGGTCGTTGCGCCCGGCTTCGTTGACAGCCATACACATCTGGTGTTCGGCGGCTCGCGCGTGCAGGAGTATGCAGCGCGCCTGACTCATAGCGTGGACGAAGTTGAGCGCATGGGTATCGCGACCGGGATCCAGGCCACGGTTGACGCAACTCGCGTCGCAGGGCATGACCCTCTTGTCGCCAGCGCCAGGCAACGGCTAGGCCGGATGCTCGCCAGCGGCACGACAACGGTAGAGAGCAAGAGCGGCTACGGGCTGACGGTCGAAGGCGAGATGGAGCTGCTGCAGATCAACCGTGAGCTGCAAGCCTGCCAGCCCATCGACGTGTTCAGCACCTTTCTCGGCGCGCACGATTTTCCGCGCGATGTGCCGCGAGATCGCTACATTGCGCTGCTGATCAACGAGATGATCCCGGTCGTCGCAGAGGGGGGGCTGGCCGAGTTCTGTGACGTGTATTGCGACGAAGGTTACTACACAGTCGCCGAGGCGCGAATCATCCTGGAAGCCGGGCGCAAGGCGGGTCTGCGCCCGAAGATCCACACCGATGCCTACTCGTCGATCGGCGGTGCTGCGCTGGCTGCGGAGTTGCCCGTCGTCTCCGCCGACCACCTCAACCACGCCGGCCGGGGAGATTTCCGGCGGATGGCCGCGGTGGGCGTTACCGGCGTTGTGATGCCTGCTCTGGATTGGGCTGTGGCGCACACGCGGCCCTTTGATGCACGCGCCATGATGGCGGAGGGCCTGCGCCTGGCGCTGGCAACTGACCTGTGTCCGGGTTGCTGGGCCGAATCGCTCCAGTTTGTGATGCAACTGGCCTGCCGTCTCTATCGGTTTGCGCCGGATGAGGCACTCTACGCGGCGACGGCCGGCGGTGCAGCGGCCCTCGGCCTGACCGACCGAGGCACGCTTGCGCCCGGCCGGCTTGCGGATCTGCAAATCTGGGATCTGCGGACTTTCGAGGATGTAATCTATCGATTGGGCAACAATGCCGTACAGACGGTCATAAAGCGCGGCAAGGTCTGCCAGCTCTGATGCGGCATTCTTCCACCGTGCCCGGATCATTGCGCTGGTAAATCGCGGTGATGGCCAGCGGAACGTAGCTGCCGGCCAGGGCACGTCGGGCGATCAATCGGACCAGCGCGCCGAAGAGCGTGCGCAACCGCGGTGTTTGCTAGACCGCTGGAGACTTAAACACAAATGCCGGGGCTTTGAAAAGCGTTCCCCGGCATTTGTGCGCAAAGGAGGAGGAAGAATCTGACCGTGACTATAGCACATCATACATGGGCGCGGAAGCGTAGAATCTGCTGATTTTGCTGCCGCACTCTCGTGTGGAAAACTACGTATTCCCGCCTTCAACTACCGGCGAGGACGGCCTGCGTTCCGCGCAGCACAACGCGCGCGAAATCATGGAACGTGGTGCCATCTGGTGCGGTCTCGGTGCTGAAAAACTTCATGTGAACTACACGGCCGATTTGCGGCTTGCCGGTAGCGGCGTTGACAATATCATAGATCGGCGTGCAGGCGTGGACCGCGGCCGGGTCGAGTGGTAGCTGAAAAGGAGAATGCCGGATTTACTTTCGCTGGATGCATTCTAGCGGCCCTGGATTAGAAACACGTGAGTTCAAGATGCGAACTTGACGCCTGGCCCGGATAGACCTATAGTCCAGTCCCGTTGACTCTTCACCTCGAACAGGTAGGCTCGCAACTATGGAAATTGCCCTGGGGATTGATACGGGCGGCACCTACACGGATGCCGTCCTCGTCGAGCACAATACCGGACAGGTATTGGCAAGCGCCAAGGCGCTAACCACCCGCCACGACCTGGCCATCGGCATTCGCGAGGCCATTGCAGCGGTTTTTGCCTGCCGGGATGGGTTTCCTGGCCGTCTCTCGCCTGCCGATGTGGTGTTGGTCGGCCTCTCTACTACGCTGGCGACCAATGCGATGGTGGAAGGCCAGGGTGGCCCGGTGTGTTTGTTGCTGATTGGTTACGACCCCGAGCTGATGGTGCACTACGACTTCCAGCGCGAGCTGGGGACGACCGACTTTGTCTACGTAGCCGGTGGGCACAATGGCGCAGGTGAGGAAACGGCTCCGCTCGATGAGGATGCGATCCGGGCCGCTGTGTTGGCCCGCCACGACATGGTGGAGGCGTTTGCCGTCTCGGGTTACTTCAGCGTGCGGAATCCGGAGCATGAGCTGCGGGCACGGGCGCTGATTTCCGATCTCGCCGGCCTGCCAGTGACGTGTGGCCACGAGCTCAGCAGCCGCCTGAACGCGGTGCGAAGGGCGACCACTGCGGCGCTCAACGCCAGGCTCATCGCGCCGCTGCGCGAGCTGATCGGGACGGTGCGCCGCACTCTCGACGAGCAAGGCATGCGTGCGCCGCTGATGGTGGTCAAGGGCGACGGGTCGTTGGTGAGGTCAGAGTGGGCAATGCTCAGGCCCATCGAGACGATCCTGTCCGGCCCCGCGGCCAGTGTCGTGGGCGCCTGGCACCTGGCGGGCCGGCGCGATGCCTGGGTTGTCGATGTCGGTGGAACAACGACGGATATCGCTGCACTGCGCGACGGGTGGCCAACTTTGAACGCCGAGGGCGCCCGCGTGGGTGGCTGGCGCACCATGGTGCAGGCGATCGACGTGTACACTACGGGCTTGGGCGGTGACAGCCACGTAAGGCTGGATGAGGACGGCCGGCTCAACATCGGGCCCCGCCGGGTGGTCCCGCTAAGCTGGCTCGGGGCATCGCATCCAGAGGCCTCCGCCGAGCTCTGCCGTCAGGCAGACGACCCGGACGTTTCGCTTCAGGATCCCGCCGAGTTTGTGATGACCTGGCGTCCGCCGGCGAGCCGGCTCACGGATGATGAGCAAGAAATGCTGCGCCAGCTGGCCGCTGGCCCGCGCTCGATGGCCAGGCTGGTGAATGGGGCCAGGCGCACGCGTTCTGTCCGCTCACGGGTTGATGACCTGGCCGGGCGCGGGCTTCTGCAGCGGTCCGCATTCACGCCGACCGATGCCTTGCACGTTCTGGGGCGTTTTGTCCCGTGGGATGAGGCCGCGGCCCGACTGGGTGCCCGGCTGCTTGCTCGCAGGGTGGGGCTCAGCGCCGAGGAGTTCTCGGAGTGCGTCGTGGCAGCGCTGGCCGACCGGGTTGCGGCGGCCCTCGTCGGCAAGGTGCTCGAAGACGAGACCGGCCGCCCGTGCGCCTGGCAACAGGAGCCACTGGCAGCCGAATTCCTGGCCCGTGCGATGCGCCGGGACGACGAGCGGGGCGCTACCCTACCGGCCTTATCGGGAGGCAAGGAACTGAATCCACGGCTCCTGCCGAACCGTCAGGAAGCAGCGATCGGCCCTGATCCTTCCTGGCAGACGGACGGGTCCCGGACCTCGCCCCTCGAGACCTCTGCGCCCGGGGATCAAGGGCAGGACCTGGCCTGTGCTCTGACGCTACGCCGCCCGATCGTCGCCATCGGTGCTCCGGTGGCGGCGTATATGCCACGGGTAGCCGAACAGCTCCACACTGAGCTGATCATCCCTCCGCATGCCGAGGTAGCCAATGCCGTAGGGGCCGTGGCAGGCGGTGTGATCCAGCGTGTCCAGGTGCTCGTCAGCCACCTATCGGGTGGCTCCGACGCTCTCCGTCTCTTCTTGCCCGACGGTTGCCACGACTTTCTGGACCTCGAAGAGGCGGTGGCGTATGCGCGACAGGTCATGGTGCCTTATGCCGAGAACCTGGCCAGGCAGGCGGGCGCCGAATACGTCGAGGTGCAGGTCAAGCGGGAAGACCATTGGACACGGATCAACGGCCTGGGGGGCGGCCGTCTCTATCTTGACACCGACCTGGTCTTCACCGCAGCAGGCCGGCCTGCCGCGGTGCGTGAGGTCTGTGCGGAGGACTAATCCTTGTCCAGCTTCAAGATGGTCATGAAGGCTTCTTGCGGGATCTCGACCGAGCCGATCATCTTGAGGCGTTTCTTGCCGGCTTTCTGTTTCTCCAGCAGTTTGCGCTTTCTGGTGATGTCGCCGCCGTAGCACTTGGCGAGCACGTCCTTGCGCACGGCTTTCACATTGGCCCGGCTCACGACTTTGTTGCCGACCGCCGCCTGGATAGGCACATCGAACTGCTGGCGGGGGATCACGTCCTTGAGTTTGCTGACAAGGCGCATCCCCTTCTCGAACATCTGATCGCGGTGGACGATCATGCTGAGCGCGTCGACCGGTTCCTTATTTACGAGCACATCCAGGCGTACCATGTCGGCCGGGCGGTAGTTCTCGAAACGATAGTCGAGACTGGCATACCCGCGCGTGCGGGCCTTGAGATCGTTGTAGAAATCCGTCAGGATCTCTACCAGCGGGATGCTGTAGGCCAGCAGCACGCGGCGAGTGTCGAGGTACTCCTGATTGCGGAACTCGCCGCGCTTGCGCGTCACCAGGTCCATCACGGTCCCGATGAACTCGGTCGGCGTGTAAACGTCGATCTGCACCCAGGGTTCGCGGATCTCCGCGACACGCGTTTCATCGGGCAGATCGGCGGGGCTGTCGAAGGATATCTCGCTGCCGTCGGTGAGGCGCACCTGGTACTCCACACTCGGTGCGGTGAAGATCAGGTTGAGGTCATATTCACGTTCCAGACGCTCTTGAACGATTTCCATGTGAAAGAGGCCCAGGAAGCCGCAACGAAAGCCGTAGCCCAGCGCCTGGCTCGTCTCAGGCTCCCAGACCAGCGAGGGGTCATTGAGCTGCAGCTTGCCCAGTGCATCGCGCAGGTTTTCGTAATCGGCAGTCTCGCTGGGGAAGGCGCTGGCGAAGACCATGGGTTTCATGGGCCGGTAGCCCGGCAGGGGCAGCTGAGCTGGATCGACCTGAGAGGTGAAAGTATCCCCCACGCGGCAATCGCCGACAGTTTTGAGGCCAGTTGCCAGGTAGCCCACCTCGCCGGTGTCGAGCTGCCCTGTGGGCTGCATCCCGGGGCGAAAGATCCCGACTTCCATTGGCTCGACTGGGGCCCCGCTCGACATGAGGCGCAACGTCTGGCCCATCTCAACGCTGCCGTACGACAACGCGCACGTACGCGACCACACCCTTGTAGGGATCATAGTGGGTGTCGAAGATGAGGGCCCGCAGCGGTTGGTCGTGCTGGCCCTGCGGCGGCGGCACATGGGCCACCACGGCTTCCAGGACGGCTCCGATATTGGTGCCCTCTTTGGCGGAAACGCGCAGCACGTCGCCTGCTGGGGTGCCCAGGATCTCTTCGATCTCGCCGGCAACGGCGTCCGGTTGCGCTGACGGCAGGTCGATCTTATTGATCACCGGCACGATTTCCAGGTCGTGATCGAGCGCCATGTAGAGATTGGCAAGCGTCTGTGCCTCTACGCCCTGTGAGGCGTCGACCACGAGGATAGCTCCCTCGCACGCTTGCAGCGCCCGGCTGACCTCGTAGGCGAAATCGACGTGCCCGGGGGTGTCAATCAAGTTCAGCTCAAACGCCTGACCACTGGTCGCCGTGTAATCCATGCGCACGGCGCTGGCCTTAATGGTGACGCCTTTCTCCCGCTCCAGGTCCATCGAGTCGAGGACCTGGGCCATCATCTGCCGGTCTGGGATCGTGTTGGTCAGCTGCAGCAGCCGATCGGCCAGGGTCGATTTCCCATGATCGATGTGGGCGATGATGCAGAAGTTGCGGATATTCAGCTCGTCCATCAACTCCTAAGCCTGTGGCACCAGCCGGTCCCGGCTGAGAACAACGATCCGCCCACGTCCCAGGCGAATGGCGCTGCTCTCCTGAAACTCGGCGAGGCAGCGAGCCACGACTTCCCGAGTGGTGCCAACCTGGGCGGCCAGCTCGGCTTGCGTGCAGCGGATGGTGGTGCCGTCGGCCTCCGCGACGCCGAGCAGAAGCTCGCGCGACCCGTTCCGATACCTTGTGGAAGGACAGGTTCTCGACCATTCCTGCGAGGTGGCCCAGGCAATGCGCCACGGAGCTCCATGCCTCACGCCCGACGACAGGGTCGGCCAGCGTAAGGTCGATGGCTTCCTGGACGGGGATCATCACCAAGCGCGAAGGCTCGGTCGCGTGGATGTCGGCCAGGCTGCGTTCGGTCATGAAAAACATACACAGGTTTCCACAACAGCCGGGCTCCATGGTACAGAACACCTGCCGGCGGCCCGTGGCTGCCGTCTTGCTGACCTGGAATCTGCCTTGCAAAGGCAAGAAGGCGCAGGCTGCCGTATCTCCTTCACCCAACACCTTGGCGCCCGGAGAGCAGTTGCAGAGCGATCCACGCCTGGCGATCGTTTCGAGCGTACTACTTGCACAGTCGCGCAACAAGGCGTTCCGAGCGCCGAGCTGGAACAAGTCTTCGTCGATCGGCATGCACTCCTCCTGTGCCCAACCAGAGCAAGGTGAAAACGGACCCAACGAAGCGATGACATCCGTGGTATGTAAATCATAGCACACAGATCAGCGGAGGTCAATAGTGCACGTGAAACAGGTCACTGCTTGCTGCGAAAGTAGGCAATTGCGCGTGTCAGACCCTCTTCGAGTGCAACCTGAGGTTCCCAACCCAGGAGACTACGGGCACGCGTGATGTCGGGCTGGCGGATGCGTGGATCATCCGTAGGCAGCGGCTTGTACACGATGCCGGCCTGGTTGCCCGTCAGACGGTTGATCGTCTCGGCGAACTGGCGTATGCACATCTCTTCAGGGTTGCCGACGTTGACCGGGCCAATCTCGTTCGACATTAGCAGCCGCAGCATGCCGTCCACCAGGTCGGAGACGTAGCAAAAGGAACGGGTCTGGCTGCCGTCCCCATAAACCGTCAACGGTTCGCCACGCAACGCTTGGCCCACGAAATTAGGCACGACCCGGCCATCCTCCAGGCGCATCCGCGGTCCATAGGTATTGAAGATGCGGATGATGCGCGTATCGACAGCGTGGATGCGGTGGTAGGCCATGGTTATGGCTTCTGAGAAGCGCTTGCCTTCGTCGTATACCCCGCGGGTGCCAATAGGGTTGACGTTGCCCCAGTAGGATTCCGGCTGCGGGTGGATCAGAGGATCGCCGTATACCTCAGAGGTTGACGCCAGAAGGAAGCGGGCGCCTTTGCAGAAGGCGACACCCAGCGCGTTGTGCGTGCCCAGCGAGTTGACCTTCAGGATCTGGATCGGGATGCGGCTAAAGTCGATCGGGCTGGCTGGGGAGGCCAGGTGCATGACGGCATCGAGCGGACCCGGCACATAGATGTAGTCGGTGACATCGTGATGGATGAAATGGAAGCGGCCGTGGCCGGCGAGGTGCGCGATATTGTCCGTGGAGCCGGTCACAAGATTGTCCATGGCGATCACTTCGTGGCCCTCGGCAAGCAAGCGGTCGCAGAGATGCGAGCCGATAAAACCGGCACCGCCGGTGACGAGAATGCGCATGGATGCCTACCCCCTTCTGTAGTCTTACCCTTGTGCTGTTGTGGGGCGATCAAGGCCGAGCGCGGCCAGTCGCTGTCGCAGGATCTCCAGGAGCCCGAGTGCCAGCATGAATAGAGCCATGAGGTTGACGAGAAACAAGGAGTTGTCGATAAGGCCATGCAATACTGTGGCCGCCAACCCGCCAAGCAGGCCCAAGGCGAGGGGCCAGGCGTAGTTGTCGCTGCACCGCACGAGGCGCGCGGCCTGGCGCAGCGCGGCGAGCAAAGCCCACACTCCGGCCACCAGGCCCAGAATGCCCAGGCGCGTCCACAGGTCGAGCAAAATGTTGTGCGGGTGGCTGAGGTTCAGCTCTTCCCATGCGCTTGGCAAGACGTACCTCGTGCGATAAGCGTAAAGGAAGTTGTCGGGCCCGACACCCAGCCACGGATGATCGAGCGCCATGTGCCAAGCGCCTTGCCAGAGCTTGAGCCGGATAAAGCTGGTCCCTTCTTCGAAGTTGGTCAGGTCGGCGAAACGCGGCGTCTTGAACAGAGCCCACAATGCCACGGCGGAGCCGACCACACAGGCTCCGAGGATGAGCAGCGGCCAACGGCGCCGCGACCGCCAGGTGCCAACGAGGGCAACGATGCCAA
>CAWEHT010000447.1:0-10876 GCA_963808455.1 uncultured Chloroflexia bacterium
GTTATGGCCGGCGTGCTGCGGGCGATGGCCCTTCTGGTCGACCCCGACGGCGTCGCCTGGCAACCAGTGGAGATTAGTCCGAGCGGGCTCGGCGAGATGCGGGCTTTGTTAAATCGCTACTTCGCCCATTTGCTCGGCCGCAAACCGAGGATGTACGAAGACTTGCGAATGCTGGGAAAATAAGTAGGGTGCGAAGAAGCGGCAGGACGACGCAGAACATCCTGCCCGCCTGGTGCGTAGCGTAGTCGTAGACGAGTGCTGGCAGCAGCAAAAACCGGTGCATAGGACGCACCCACCTGTCGTGGACAAGGATGTCCTCGATGTCGATCAGTCGATCGCTATTCCTGCTGACGCTTGCGTGCTTTCTGACGCCGGCGTCGGTGGCGAAGGCGGGGCCCGAGTCATCCAGGTTCCAGACCAGCTCGATGCGGCTGTTGAGGGGCCAGTACATGGCCTGGGCCACGTCGGGCGTCCACTGCAGGCGGCCGCCGCCGACCAGCATGGCGATTTGCGCCGCCCGATGGGGGGTATATTCACGGCCGGCGCAGCGGACCAGGGGGTCATAGCTGCGATAGTAGACGTGATCGATGGCCGTGTTCTCGAGAATCTCGCGCATGGAAGAGAGTCGCATTAGGGGAAATCCTCCTTGCTTACAGCCCCAGCTTGCCGGGGTTCATGATGCCGAGCGGGTCCAGGGCTGCCTTGATCTTCTGCACCACCGGCCAGGCCGTCCCCTGGTCCAGGTCGGAATCCAGGGGCCCTTGTTGACGCCGATGCCATGATGGTGGCCGATCGAGCCGTCCACTGATAGGACAGCCTTCATAGCCGCATCCATGATGCGCCAGTATTTGCTCTCGATCTCCTTCTCGTCGGCGGCGAAGGCGCTCCAGATGATGTAGAGGTTGCCGCCGGTGGGGTAGAAGTGCGAGCCGTGGCCGAAGACCTCGTGGGCGCCCTGGGCGTGGATGGCTGCCAGCATGGCATCGTGCATGGCGGTGAGGTTCTTGTAGGTGGCGGAGCACTCGATGGCATCGCCGATGCCGTTGGGCAGCATGTAGGCTTTCTTGAGATAGGTGGTGTCGAAGCGCTTGCGCCACCAGCGCTCGCCGAAGCCGGGGCGTTCCACGCCGCCGTTGGCCCGGCAGCACTCGTGCACGACCTTGACCTCCAGGTCGGTCAGGTCGGCGCGGCCTTCGCAGCCGAAGTAGAGAGGATGCTCTTTGCCGGCAGCCTCGGCATAGCCCAGCTCTTTCAAAGCACCCGCACCTTCGATTTCATCGTAGAGCCGCGCCACCGCCGGATAGATGCCTTCGGCCATGATATCGCGGCAGGCGTGCACCCCGGCCTCGAAAGTCGGCATGCCGTAGCTGACCCACTCGCGTTTGGCCGGCTTGGGCCAGATGCGCAAGGTGGCCTGGGTGATGATGCCCAGGGTGCCTTCGGAGCCGATGAAGAGCTGGTCCAGGTCGGGGCCGCAGGAGGCCCGGGGGATGTTTTTGGTGCGCATGACCGAGCCGTCGGCCAGGACCACCTCGAGGGATTGCACGATGTCCTCGATCTTACCATACTTGGTCGAGAAGGTGCCGACGCCGCGGGGGCCGATCCAGCCGCCGACGGCAGAGCAGCGGATGGACTGGGGGTAGTGGCCGCCGATGAAGCCGCGCATGTTGAGCTGGTCCTCGTAGTCCTGGCCCAGCATGCCGGTCTCGACGGTGACGGTCAGCGAGTAGGGATCAAGGTCGACCAGGCGGTTCATGCGCTTCATGTCAACGACGATGCCGCCGCAGACGGGCAGGATGCCGCCGATGGTGCCCGAGGTGCCGCCGGCGGGGACGACCGGGATGCGGTTGTAGTGGGCGATTTTGACGATCTCCTGGACATCGCGGGTCGAGCCTGGGAAGACGACCAGGTGGGGCAGGTAGGGCAGGTCATCGCGGCGCACCCACTTGAAAGCGGGCGGCATGATGTCGTGCGAGTAGCAGATCAGGTCGGCTATGGAGGTGGCGACATTGTTCTTGCCGACCACGGCTTCCAGCTGGGTCAGCAGGATCGGGTCAACCTGTATCGCCTCGCCCGGCGCCAGCGCGGCATCCAGAGAGAGTGCTGTGGTCATTCCAGGTCTCCTCAAAGCATGGTATCGGCCCAAAGCCCCTCGACCGGGCCGGCCTCACGTCACGGGGCCGGCCCGGCGAAGCTAAGGGGAGGTTCTGGCCCTGGCACAAACCAATCGGGCATCTGCCCGGCGGTCTCAGGCCGGTGGCCGAACCCGACAAACAAAAAGGCCCCGTCCTCAGGGGGGCTATCGCACTCCTGGGTAACGGGGCCGGGATCCGCTTGCGGATACTGGCACTTATTCAGTTCAGGGTAGGGGCCCCAATCTGGCCCCTGCATCTAGCAATTGCCCGCAACTGAGCAGTTGCTCACCTACCGAACGGAGGTAGTATCGCGCAGACAGGATCGCTTGTCAATAGGCAAATCCTGAGATCCGGCGGTCCCTTCAGGATTCCGTGAGGGAGTCTCGCTCCTTTCCCATGGAATTGCTGCAGCCGCTTCAACCGTACTTGATCTCGCTGAAAGCCATCAGCTTATCCCAACGATGCACCGATTGGATGTAGCGAGTGGTGCCTGATTTGGAACGCATCATGACACTATGCGTACGCGCGCCGCCGCCGAAGTAGCGGACACCCGTCAGCAACTCACCATCGGTGATGCCGGTGGCGGCAAAGAACATGTTGTCGCCCTGCACCAGGTCGCTCATGTGCAGCACCTGATCGAGATCCATGCCGTGGTCGCTGGCATACTGCCGGTCTCTGTCGTCGCGTGGCCACAGCTTGCACTGGAGCTCGCCACCCAGGCATTTCAAGGCCGCCGCGGTGATCACCGCCTCGGGCGAGCCCCCGACACCCAACAGCACGTCCACGCCGCTCCCATCGACACACGTGCTGATCGCCGCCGACACATCGCCGTCTGCAATCAACTTGATGCGGGCCCCGAGCCGCCGGATCTCTCTGATCCTCTCCTCGTGGCGCGGCCGGTCCAGGATGATCACGGTGAGGTCGCCCACCTCGCGGTTCTTGGCACCGCGATTGCCGTCAGGTTCACTGCCGATCGGCGCCTCAATATCCACCACGCCGCACGCCTCGGGCCCCACCGCCAGCTTGTCCATGTACACCATGCTGCCCGGCGAGTACATACACCCTCGATTGGCGATCGCTACGACCGACAACGCCCCGCTGCCACCGATCACAGTGGGCCGGGTCCCATCGATAGGATCCACGGCGATATCCACGCTTGGCGGTTTGCCCTGGCCCAGAATCTCACCGTTATATAGCATCGGGGCCTTGTCTTTCTCCCCTTCGCCAATCACGATGACCCCGTCCATCTCGATGGTGTTCAGCACGACGCGCATGGCGTCGACCGCGGCCTTGTCGGCTGCGTGCTTGTCGCCGCGGCCAACCCAGCGGCCGGCCGCCAGGGCAGCTGCTTCCGTAACACGCACCAGCTCCAAGGCTATGTTGCGATCCGGTTGTTCTGGCATAAGGAAATCTCCTGAGACCGTCAAGGACCAGATAACGTTGTCGGGCGCGCCCTCGAGTTCACCCCGCTCAGCTGAGCATCGCTGTCAGGCTAACACCGGGATTGTTCGGCACTGATGCGCACCATGTCGGCAAAAGCGACGACTTTCAGGCTGGCACCGCCTACCAGCGCCCCATCGATCTCCGGCATGGCCATCAGCTCGCCGATATTCTTCTCGTTGGCGCTGCCACCGTACTGGACACGCTGGGCCTGCGCCGCCTCGAGGCCATATAACTCGCCGACCACCCGGCGCACGAGGCCGCACATCCGGTCGGCTACCTCGGCGGTGGCGTTCCTGCCCGTGCCGATGGCCCAGATGGGCTCGTAGGCGATGACGATGCAATGTGCCTGGGCGGCCGTCAACCCACCCAGGGCCCTGCGCACCTGCCCGCTCACCCATTCCTCGGCGATGCCGGCCTCATTCTGGTCGAGGCTTTCGCCCACGCACAGGATGGGATCCAGGCCATGGGCCAGCGCGGCCTTGATCTTCTTGTTGACCGTCTCATCGGTCTCGGCGAAGTAGGCCCGGCGCTCGGAATGGCCGATGATCACGTACTCGGCCAGCTTGACCAGCATCGGCGCGGAGACCTCGCCGGTGTAGGCGCCACTTTCGGCCCAGGCGACGTTCTGGGCGCCCACGTGCAGGCCCACGGTGCCTTGCAGCGCCTGGGCCACGGCCGGCAGGGCCACGAAAGGCGGGCAGACCAGCGTCTCGACCTCGGGGTAACGCGCGACGAGCGGCTGCAGCTTCCTGCACGAAGGCAGCGGCCTCGGCCGGGGTCTTGTTCATCTTCCAGTTGCCGGCGATGATGGGTTTTCGCATCTTCTCCTGTTCCTTAGGACCGCGGTCCTCTTGACATGGGTCCGAGACTGAGCAATTGCCCGATCATAGGCAATTGCCCAGCTCAGGAAATGTCAGCAGTATCGCGCAGACAGGATCGCTTGTCAATAGGCAAATCTATACGCGGACCACTCCGCAGCTGGCGGCTGGATCAGGCGGCGCCGGCCCCGAAGCCCGTGGGCTTGCGGTCGCGGTCCGCACCGCGAGGCGCGCGCCCAGGCGAGCAGGTGCCGTCTTGACAAAACGCAGAAGATCAGCTATTCTGCTGAACCGGCAAATATGATGTTCTGTGGAAGCCCATGCGATCTTAAGGGCATACCAGGAGGTTACGGGCTATGAGTTCCGTGTTGGGGAGAATGGCGTCGCAACTCTACAGTGGCGAAGCGGAAGAGGTTGCGCAACTCGTGCGCGCTGCCCTCGTCGAGGGCATTAGCCCGCAAGAGGTGCTGTCCGGGGGCCTGATTGCCGGCATGGACCAGGTAGGGCAGGCGTTCAAAGCCGGCGAGATGTTCGTCCCGGAAGTGCTCGCTTCCGCTCGTGCGATGGCAGCCGGCATGTCCGTCCTTCGCCCACAATTGGCGCAGGCTGACGCGCGGCGGGTGGGCGTCTGCGTCATCGGCACGGTTGAGGGCGATCTGCATGATATCGGGAAGAATTTGGTGAAGATGATGCTGGAAGGCGCAGGCTTTGAGGTCGTCAACCTCGGCATCAACGTGGGCCCGGGTGCTTTTGTGGATGCCGTGCGCCAGCGACAGGCGAACTTGCTGGCACTGAGCGCGCTCCTGACCACAACCATGCCCAAAATGAAAGCCACCCTCGCTGCCTTGCAGGAGGCGGGCATCCGAGACCGCGTGTATGTGATCGTGGGCGGTGCCCCTGTAACCGGCGACTACGCCAAAACGATTGGCGCCGACGGCTTTGCACGTGACTCTGCGACGGCAGTCAACGTGGCCCGTGCTTTGCTGGCCCGACCGCGCTGAGACGCGTGGTGGCCTGTAGGATGGCCTGAGGGGAAGGGACATGGATAGCAACCTCTTGAATGTCATGCCATATTTCAGTATGCTGACCAGTTCGCAGTGCGAGCACATCCACCTGGCGTCGCTCGAGGTGCTGCGCCGCACCGGAGTGCGCGTGTACCATGACGAGGCGCTCACCCTGTTGCGCCAAACCGGTTCGGTCACGATCGAAGGGAACCTGGTCAAGTTCCAACCCGGCCTGGTTGAATGGGCGCTTTCACAGGCCCCTTCGCGCATCGCGCTCTGCGAACGCGGCTCCGACGTCGTGCGTGCCCCGCTGGAAAGTCGCACGGTCTCCTTCGGCACGGGATCAGACTGCCTGACCTATCTGGACCCACGCAGCAGCGTGCGGCGTCCCTTCACGTACCAGGACGTGGTCGATTGCGTCCGGGTGGTCGATGCGATGCCCGAGCTCCAGTTCTGCATGTCGATGGGCATCTTCACCGAGGACCCCTACCGCCAGCAATTCGCCCTGATGCTCGAGCACACCACGAAGCCGATCGTGTTCGTATGCGATGATGTCGCCGACTGTGAAGCTATCGTGGCCATGGCGGCAGCAGCGGCCGGCGGCAAGGAGCGCCTGCGCCAGAATCCGAATCTCCTCCTGTATTCCGAGCCGTCTTCGCCCTTACGGCATTCCGAGACGGCCCTGGGCAAGCTGTTGTTCATGGCCGAGCAGGGGTTGCCGATCGTCCACTCGCCGGCGCCGGTGCAAGGCGGCACCGCGGCCGTCACCCTGGGAAGCGCCCTGGCCATGGCGAATGCCGAGATCCTATCCGGGCTGACCATCCACCAGTTGAAACGGGCCGGCGCACCCTGGGTCTACGGTTCGGGGATGCACCAGCTGGACATGCGGACCACGACGTCGGTTTACACCTCGCCAGAGTTTGTGCTGGCCCGCGTGGCCGTGGCGGAGATGGGCCGGTACTATCACCTGCCGACCTGGGGTTATGCGGGGGATGTCAACAGCTGCGTGGTCGACGAGCAGGCGGCAGCCGAGGCGACCTTCTCGATTTTCGCCGCGCTCCTGGCAGGCAACAATCTGACCCACGACGCCGGCTATGCCGAAAGCGGGCGCACCACTTCTCCCGAGCTGATTGTCCTGTGCAACGAGATCATTGGAATGTTGCGCCACTTTATGAGAGGCTTTCCCCTTGACGGCGAGGCCATGGCGCTTGATCTGGTCCACGAAGTGGGCCCTGACGGCGACTACTTATCAAGCAAGCACACGCTCCGCCACTTCAAGGAGATGTGGCGGCCTGGGCTTTTCAGCCGCCTCGGGGGGGACGCCTGGGCCGAAGCCGGAGGACAACGTCAAAGCCAGATATTGCGAGACCGGACGGTGGCCATCATCGAGGGACACCGGCCCAAGCCGCTTCCCGAGGCGGTCTGTGCCGAAGTCCAATACATTCTGAGCACCACATAGGAGCGAAAATGACATCCTGGACCGCAGCCCAACGCGACACCCTAGCCGAGAACACGGCCGAACAGATGCGCAGCATGATCTTTACGATGGACAGCCTTGCTCCGCAATTCTCAGCGGGAAACGCGGAGAGATCGGAGCGTTCGAGGTAGGCTCGCGCCGCCCGGCGCGCCCGCGCCGAGGTAGTCCGAGAGAGTAAGGTCGCGATGAAGATTTCAGGTATACGCGCCACGCCCGTGAACATCCCGATGGAGCTGCCCTTCATCTGGTCTGTGGGTTCCTATCCTGGGACCTCGCGCACCATCGTCGAGGTACTGACCGACGAGGGACTGGTGGGGCTGGGCGAGGCGCCCTCGGCGGCGTCTGCCCGCGTGCTGACGGAGCTGCTGGCCCCCCGCTTGCAGGGTGCCGACGCCTTTGATATCGAAGCTTGCGAGCGGCTGGCCGTCCCAGAGACCAAGATAGACCCCAACACGGATGACGCATCCACCTTGAGGGCGTTTGGTGGCGTCGAGATGGCCCTGTGGGATCTGCGTGGCAAGGCGCTGGGCCTGCCGTTGTACAGGCTGCTCGGCGGTGCAGTGCGTAAAGAGATCCCCTTCACCGAGTATTACGGCTACAGACGGGGCACGCCCGGCTTAAAGGGCGAGTGCACGCCGGGCGAAGTGGTTTCTTACTGTGCCCGGATGCGCGAGGAGCATGGATCGACCATGTTCGAGGGCAAGTGCCCGGTGGATATCGGCCAGGCCGTCGCCCTGGTGGGCGAACTGCGCTCTGCGCTCGGTTGGGACGCCATCCTCCGGCTCGACGCCAACATGGCCTTTTCCGTAGACGCCGGCAGGCGGCTACTGGCCCGCCTCGAGCCGTATGGTCTCGACAACTTCGAGGACCCTGTGGCGGCGTTTTGGGACATGGCACGGCTGCGCCAGCACTCCGCCATCCCGTTCTCCTCGCACGTTCCCGATCTCAGGCTCGCAGTCCGCCTGGGCTGCCCCGACGCTATCGTTCTCAACCTCACGGCACTCGGGGGAATCTGGCGCACGGTCCGGTTCGTGGCTGCGTGCGAGGCGATGGGTGTCGATTTCTGGTTCTACAGCGGTGATGCCGGGGTCAGCACCGCGGCTTACCTGCATGTCGCGGCGGCGATGCAGCACATCCATCTGCCGAGCCAGTCGCTGTTGCGCTGGCAAACCGACGATGTGATTGCAGAAGGCCCGTTCCGGCCCGAGCACAACGTAGTGCGGGTACCGGAGGAGCCTGGCCTGGGCGTGCACCTGTCCCCTGCGGGCCTGCAACGATGTTTCGAACGGTTCCGAGACCAGGGCGCCTACGACCACTACAGCTGTGCGGATCATACGCACCCGTACGCACGCGTGCCCGTCGTGTGACGGCTCGGCTGAGGCTCTCTGCCTACGGCCCCAACGAGGAGGCCCAAGATGTTCTCCGAGTTCCTGGTGCACGTGCAGGGAAGATCTTCGGTAGCGGCCTCTGTCATTCTGAGACATCCATGACCCCGCAGGGGGTCATGTGGCACACAAGAAACCCTTGGCTTGTCATTCTGAGCGGCCGTGCCCACAAGGCCTGTCAACGACGCGCCACAGCGAAGAATCCGTACCAGGAGTTTCTTAGAAGCGGGTGCCCAAGCCGGCCTGCGCCGCGGCGAGCCGCTAGCGAAGAATCCGTCTCTGTGTCACCGAAAGGGCTCCCTGTTTCTGCACTAGGCGATGAGCTCCCGCAGGGGGGAAAGGAGAGGCCTTTGTAGCTGTATGCGTCTGAGGTTCGTCGGAATTCCGCATCGGACGATCACAACCTGGCAAACAGGGCCCATTTTCCGAGGAGAGCAAGAATGAACAAGCGTTTACAGATGATCACGCGGCTCGTGGTGTTTGGTGTCGTGATCGGGCTGGCCTTGACCGGCTGCTCTCAGCCGGCAGCTGCCCCAACAGCCGCCCCGGCGCCAACCCAGGCTCCTGCAGCGGTGGCGGCCCCAACCCAGGCGCCGGCCGCAGCCCCAACGACTGCAAGCGTCGCAGTGACCACTACGGCCGCCAGCGCGGCGGTCACCCCGACCGTGGCCGGCGCGAGTGCCCCTGCTGCCGCCCAGACCTTCGAGTTGGGCGTCGATGGCCCGTTCTCCGGCCCGGCCGCCCTGGACGGCGAAGAGTTCAGGAACGCGTTCCAGATGGCCATGGAGCCAATCGGCTATACGATCGGCAACTACAAGATCGATCCCGTCTTCATCGACGATCAATCCGACCCGAGCAAGGCCACGACGGCCTTCGAGCAGGCCTATGGGCAGAAACAGATCCAGGCCATGGTCCTCAACTGGAACAGCTCGACGGCAGTGGCGTTGATGGAGGAGACGGCCAAGTACAAGATCCCCGAGTTCTTCGGCTTCGGCGCCACCGAGGTAGTCAACGAGACCTTCGCCTCCAACCCTGATAAGTATGGCTACTGGATGCTCAAGGGCTGGCCCGAACCGTCCAAGCTGACGATCACTTACGTGGACGCCATCGAAGACGCGATTGCCAAGGGCAGCTTCAAGCCGGCCGACAAGACCGTGGCCCTCACCGCCGAGGACACCGATTGGGGCCGCAGTTTTATCGGCGCGATCAAGGCGCAGTTCGTGGCCAAAGGGTGGAAGGTCGTTAACGAGGAATATTATCCTATCGATCAGAGTGAGTTCACCCCCATGATGAACAAGCTGAAAGGCCTGAACCCCGCAGTGTTGGCGATCACCAGCACCTCCACCCCGGTGTCCGCGGCGGCCATCAAGCAAGCCGACGAAGTAGGGCTGAAGAGCCTGATTGTAGCCGATGGCCTGGGCTGGGCGGGCAATTGGTACGACCTGACCGGCAAAGCCTCGAACTACGTGCTCGACCAGATCCCGCAGCTCGCCACTGTGAAGGGCAAGGCCTTTGTCCAGGCCTACAAGGCCAGGTATAACTCGCAGCCTAGCGCGTCGGCGGCGGGGCTGGCCTACGACGGCACCAACATGTTCATCCAAATGGCCAAGCAGGTCGAGGCTGCGAACAACGGCCAGCTGACCGGCGACGGCATCTACCAATGGGTCAAGGCCAACGTCTGGACCGGCAAGTGGACGTACAAGGACGGCATCGTGATGCCCGAGTACAAGTACACGGCCGACACGATCCCCGACCCGGTGGTGGGCCCGGGCGAGTACATGTTCCCCGTCGAACAGTACTTCGATGGCCAGAGCAAAATCGTCTATCCGGCTGACATTGAGGTTCAGGCGCTGCAGGGCAAGCGTTAACTTCTCCTCCACAATGGGTGTGCCTACGCGGGCGGGGGTCGGGTCCCGCCCACGCAGGCCGATCTCTGTCGTGGCCTTGAAAAGGGAAGGTCCTTGCGAGGAATCTCGGGCGAGCGCGTCCGGCAGCCAGGTCAACACGTGCCCACCTGCGGCTCAAGCGGTGTCGTGCCGGCAGTGCTACGCTTTATCCTGCCTCTGGCGGCGAGTATTTTGCCAGGTGCACAAGGTCGAGGTCAGGGGTTATCCAGTGCGCCGGGCAGCCACGCGCCAGCTCGGCGGCTGCCCGGCATCCTCATGCGCCGGCCGGTTCAGGCTTGAGCCAGCCCATGGCGTGGTGGACGGCGCGCGTCCATTCGGCGTACAATCGCTCGCGCTCCGCGGCCGCCATGCTGGGCCGGAAGGTGCGGTCGATCGGCTGCCCGGCAAAGGCTTCGGCGGGGCTGCGCCAGTAGCCCGAGGCCAGGCCGGCCAGGTAGGCCACGCCCATCACGGTCGCCTCCGGGTTCACCGGGCGGATCACCTCGGCGTCCAGCAGATCGGCCTGGAACTGCATCAGCCAGTTGTTGCGCACGGCGCCGCCGTCAACCCGCATGCTCTTGATGTCCACGCCCGAGTCGGCGTGCATGCTCTGCAGGAAGTCCTTGGTCTGGTAGACGATCGACTCCAGCGTGGCGCGGGCGATGTGGGCCCGCGAGCTGCCCCGCGTGATGCCGATGATCATGCCGCGGGCCGAGGAGTCCCAGTAA
>CAWEHT010000448.1:0-3649 GCA_963808455.1 uncultured Chloroflexia bacterium
GGCGCCGACAGCCCGGTCATGGCCGGCACGAAATAGACGCCGCCGTTGTCGGCCACCGAGGCGGCCAGCGGCTCGGTTTCGGCGGAGGCCTTGACCATCTCGGCGCCATCGCGCAGCCACTGCACGGCCGAGCCGGTGACCGAGGCATAGCCTTCCAGGGTGTAGGTGGTCTTGCCGTTCATGCGCCAGGCGATCAGCACGCTGGTGCCGCTGCGCGAGTCGGGCAGCTTATCGCCGACGTTCATGTTCAGGAAGGTGCCCGTGCCGTGGGTGCACTTGACGTCGCCCGGGTTGAGTCCGCCCTGCCCGAAGAGGCCGGCCTGCTGGTCGCCGATGGCGCCGGTGATGGGGATCTCGGCGCCGAAGAGGGCGGCGTCGGTGACGCCGAAGAAGCCCCCGTCGTCGCGCACCTCGGGCATGGCGCGCGAGCGGCACTCCCAGGAAGTCGAACAACTCCCGGTACCACTCGTCCTTGTACAGATCGTAGCAGCCGGCCACGCTGGCGTTGGAGGCCGAAGTGGCGTGGACTTTGCCGCCGGTGAGCTTGTAGATCAGCCAGGTATCGACGTTGCCGAAGAGCACGTCGCCGGCTTCGGCGTGGGCGCGTGCGCCGGGCACGTTCTCGAGGATCCACCACAGGCCCAGTGACGAATACAGCGAGCAGAAGGGCCAGCCGGTGTGCTTGTAAGCCTTCTCGCCCCACTGGGGGCGGATGGATTCGACGTAATCGGCGTTGCGCACGTCCTGCCAGACGATGGCCGGGTAGACCGGCTTGCCGCTGGCGCGGTCCCAGGCCATGCGGGTGGCGCGCTGGTTGGTGATGCCGATGCAGGCGATGTCCTGTGGCGTCAGGCCCGACTCGGCCAGCACCTTCTTCATCATGGCGTAGGTGGCCTGCCAGATCTCCTCGGGGTCGTGCTCGGTGCGGTCGGGAGCGGGGGTGAACTGGGTGAACTCCTTGTAGGCCTGGGCCTTGATGGTGCTGTCGTGGTCGATGATCAAAGCGCGGGTGCCGGTGGTACCTTCGTCGATTGCCAGGATGTACTTCCCTGCCATGCTAACGGTCCTCCTGTCTATGAGGGGTTGCATCCGCAAGGCGGCATTGCCGGATGCTGCGGTTGGCGTGGTCACCAGGGCGGACGTTCCCTGTCCCGTGGGCCGGACGATTTGCGGGCGCGCCAAACCCAGAGGCTCGGCTGCCCGTCTTCCTTCCCGTGTGACAGGCCCCACGATTTCAGGGCTCGATGGGGTAGTAGCCGAACTCCTCGACGGCATCGCGCATGGCCACCAGGTTCTCGGGGGGCACGTCTCCCTGGACGTTGTGCACCGGGGCGACGATGTAGCCGCCTCCCGGAGCCAGCGCCTTGATGTAGCGCCGCGTGGCCTGGCGAACCTCCTCGACCGATCCGAACGGCAGCACATGCTGGGCGTCGATGCCCCCGTGAAACGTCAGCGCGGCGCCAAAATCGGCCTTCAGCCCTTCCGGGCTCATCCCCTTGGCGTTGGGCTGGATCGGGTCCAGGACATCCAGGCCCATCTCGATCCACTCCGGGATGAAAGTGCGGATAGCCCCGCAGGAGTGCAGCATGATCTTGCCGCGCGGGTTCTTCTCCACCAGCTTCGTTTTGGCATAGTGCCACAGCTTCTCCAGGTAGGGACGCAGGTACCCGCGGAACATGCGCTGTGAGATCAGCGGCCCTTCCTGCGTGCCCATGTCCTCGCCGCTCAAACGCAGGATGTCGACGTACTCGCCCGCCGCTTCCAGCCCGGCGGTGTCCAGCCCCATCTGGACCTGGCAGATGTGCTCCAGCAGGGCATGCACGAAGGCCGGGTTCTCGACCATGTTGACCATGAACCGGTCCAGCCCCCGCAGGTACCAGGCCTGCTCGAAGATGGCCCCGCCGAACTTCGTCAGGATGGCGAATTCCGTATCTTCGTGAATGTGCCGGTAGTATTCGTGCAAACCATCGACGCGGCCGGGATCGTTGGGATCGGGCCAGGGATAATCGTCCAGGTCCTTGACGGTGGCATCCGCCAGGGGGTGCCGCGCCATCTCATAGTAGTAGTTCCCGCCCGGCAGGTCAACCGGGGCCCATTCGACGCCCCAGTCGTTGACACGCCGGGTCGGGTCGGCGGGCGGCCAGGGGAACTTCTTCTGCGGCGAGCCCATCGGAAGCCAGATGACGTCCAGCCCGAATTTCTCGGCCACGGACGGATGGATGTTGACCTCGGTCCAGCGCCCCACCTTGAGGGTCTCCTCAACCTCGACCCCCAGGTAGCGTTTGAGGTTGTTGTAGGCGTTGACGGTGATCGACATGCTGATGGGCACGCGGTCGGGCTCGCGGTGCTCGAGGCAGACGATCACGCGCTCGCACGCGAGCTCATCGTCTTGCGCTTTGGCGCCATAGTCTTTACCTCCCTGCGATTTCCGCCGCGGGAGAGCCGACATCCCCCTGGCGGCAGTGAGCAGCGATGGCACGGGCCACACCCTGCTCGTTGTTGCTGGACGTGATGTAGGTGGCCGCCTCCCGCACGGCAGGCACCGCATTGGCCATAGCTACACGATAGCGCGCCTGCTCAAAAAGCGCCAATTCGCTGTCATAGTCGCCGATTGCCAGGGTCCGTTCCGGGCCGAGGTGGAGATGCCCCTGGAGGACGCGGAAGGCTGCCCCCTTGCCGCCGTCCGGCGCCAGCAGGTCCAACCAATCCGGCGACGCCAGGCTGACGCAGGCCCGCCCGCCCCAGCGCGCCCGCGCCTCGCCGGCGGCCTCCCGCAGCACCGCGAACGGGCGCGGCCAGGCTGGCCCGCATGATGGGGCGGGCAACCTGGCGGGGGTCGCCGAAGGGCTGCGTTGCCACGCTGTAGCGCTCCCGGATCATCTGCACCCGGGCATCCTCGCGGTCGACCCAGTAGTCATCGAAGTCGTTCAGGAAGACGGGGTGCCGGTAGCACTGCAGGAACGACACGGCTTCCACGAGCAATTCCGGCGTCAGGTGGCTGGTCCACGAAGGCCTGTCCGTGGCCGTGTCGTAAACCAGCCCGCCCCCGCTGCCCAGAAAATACAGGCCCGGTCTGCGCCAGGGGAGTTTCTGGTAGATGCTGGCGCAATCGCGCGCCGTGGCCACGGCCACCGCGACGCCGCCCTCGAGCAGCCGCTCCAGCGCCCCCGCATCGGCGGGCGCAACCATCTTCCGGTCATCCAGCAGGGTGCCGTCCAGGTCTACCACGACCAGCCCGATATCTGCCATGGAACGCCCTCATTCGCTGGCGATCAGGTCCGGCAGGGAATCCAGCCCGAACTCGGGTGGGTCCGGCCAGCCGTCCAGTCCTGCCACCACCAGCGGGTCGCGCAGCAGCAGTGCCACCACGATCCCGGCCTGCCGGCCCGCCAGCACGTCCGTGCCCAGCTGGTCGCCCACCATCAGGCAATCGTCGCGCGGCAGGTCCAGGGTCCTCAGCGCCCACTGCAGGATGTAGGGGTTGGGCTTGCCGACCACCATGTCCACGCGATGCCCGCTGGCAACCTCGATGGCGGCGATCATGGCGCCGATATCCGCCAGGTCCCCCTCGGGGCCGGGACAGTAGGGGTCGGCGTTGGTTGCCACGAAGGCCGCGCGCGCGGATGGGGGGGGGGGGGGGGGGGGGGGG
>CAWEHT010000449.1:0-3287 GCA_963808455.1 uncultured Chloroflexia bacterium
CGTATTGGGATTCCTCAGCCCGCGGCATGATCATTGGCATCACGCGGGGCAGCTCGCGGGCCCACCTCGCCCGCGCCACGCTGGAGTCGATCGTCTACCAGACCAAGGACTTCCTGCAGAGCATGCACGCCGACTCGGGCATGGACATCAAGAGCATGCGCGTCAACGGCGGCGCTGTGCGCAACAACTGGCTGATGCAGTTCCAGGCCGACCTGCTGGACGCCGAGGTGATCCGCCCGGTGAACCCGGAGGCGACCGTGATGGGCGCGGCCTACCTGGCCGGCCTGGCCTCGGGCTACTGGGGCAGCCCCGCCGAAGCCTTCGCCGGCCTGAAGATCGACTGCACCTTCCGGCCCCAGATGGCGGCCGCGGAGCGCGAGCGGCTTTACGCCGAATGGACGCGCGCCGTCCACCACGCCATGGGCTGGCTCAAAGCCTGATCTGGTATTGCGGCCGTTGGCCCCCCCGCGCCCGGCGTTTCATGCGCTTTCTTGTGGGGGCCTCCCAGGCCCCCACGCCCCCGGCCCAGGGGCTTCGCCCCTTGGGCAAACCCAAGGCACTCGCCCGGCCAGGCACCAGCCGGCTCGAGCGGGCGCTTTCGGGGGTCCGGGCGGCGCAGCCCCGCCGGGAAGGGGGTGGCGGGGGCGAGGCCGCCCCCGCCAAAGCCACAACAGGGCAAAGGCGCAGCAACCAGGCCGCCCACCGCGCTCAACTCGGAGGTCCTCTATGTCGCAAAAACACGTCATCGTCATAGGCGGTGGCTCGACCGGCTGTGCCTGTGCCCACGACCTGGCCCTGCGCGGCTTCCAGGTGACCGTGGTGGAACGTGGGGAGCTCGCGTCCGCCACCACGGGGCGCTGCAGCTGCTTCCTACACTCCGGCGCCCGCTACTCGGTCAAGGACCAGGAGTCGGCCCGCGAGTGCATCGAAGAGAACCAGATCATGCGCCGCATCCTGCCGCCCTACACTATGGAAGAGAACGACGGTGTCTTCATCCTTGTCGACGGGGATGACCCGGCCTATGGTGACGCTTTCTTCGACGGCTGTGCCCAGTGCGGCATCCGGGCCCGCGAGATCGCGCCCGATGCCCTGCGGCGCCGCGAGCCCAACCTGACCCCGGCGGTGAAGCGGGCCGCTATCATCCCTGACGCCGTGGTAGAAGCCTTGCGCTTCGCCCTGGCCTTCGCGGCCACGGCCCGCCTCAACGGGGCGCACTTCCTGCGCTACACCAAGGTCAAGGAGCTGGTAATCGAAAACCAGCGCGTCGCCGGCGTGCGCGTCCAGGACCGCCTGACCAACCGGAGCTACGACATCACCGGCGACCTGGTGGTGAACGCGGCCGGCCCATGGGCGGACAAGCTGGCGGCGCTGGCGGGCATCGAGATCTTGCTCTCCCTCAGCCCGGGGGTGCACGTGATGGTGCCGACGCGGCTCTGCAACCTGCTGGTCAACCGCATGCGCTCGCCCGGGAGCGGCGACTTCGTCTGTCCTCAGCGCAACCACAGCATCCTGGGCACCAGCTCCTGGACCGTTCACGACTGCGACTATCTCTATATTCCGCAGGACCACATCGCCCAGATGATCGCGTCAACCTCGGAGCTGATCCCGGCCATCGCCTGGCAGCCCATCCATTCGATCAACGCCGCCACGCGCCCCCTGCTGGGCCGGCCCGGCGCCTCGGAGCGCGAGCTAAGCCGCACCTTCCAATGCTTCGATCACGCCGAGCGGGACAATGTCGAAGGCTTCGTGACAATCGCCGGGGGCAAGATGGCCACGGCGCGCATCATGGCCGAGAAGATCAGCGACCTGGCCTGCCGCAAGCTCGGCGTCACGGCCGCTTGCCAGACGCGCAGCTTCCCGCTGGCCTCCTACCGCCGCCTCTACACCGGCTGAGGCGGGCCGGGCGACCAGACCGCACGGCCGTTACCTGCACCGCCCTGTTCGAAAGCGGGGGCTCAGCCGGCGAGGTCTCCGCGCCGAGGGTGGCGAGGCTGGCCAACCCGGCGATCATCGGCCATCCCGAACGGCGTGCCCATTTACGCGGGGGGCTGTCAGTGGTTCATCCGGCAAGTTGGCTGCACACCGACGCCGGGCACTGAAGTGTCCGGCTGGCACACGAAGTGCGCCGAGGCGCACTGGCGACGGGTATGCCAGCCTGTTTGAACAGGCTTCGTGTACCAGCCGACGGGTTTCAACCCTCGGCGGCGCCGCGAGGAATTTGGCGGATGGACCACTTAGCCGAGCTTCATCACGCCGCGGGATCAGCACGCCGGCGCGCCGGGGTTTACGGCAAAAGTACAGGGCGGCGGCCCGGCGCTGAAAGTGGCCTGGCGTGGCGGGGACCTGCAGGCCAACACGCCGGGATGAGAAAGCTTACCGACGGTTCTGCGCTACATCCCGCGCACCGGCGGTCCTTGACAGGCATCCTTGACGGCGCGATACTACACATGCGGCCGGAAGTGAACAATTGCCCGGCCCAGAGCACTTGCCCAAACCCGACCATCAAGGCTCGCCGGCAACTGACCTCGCGCCGCTGCCAGGCACCACCGCAGCGAACGCGGGGATGCGTTGCTCTGCGAGCCCCAGGCCGGCCCTACGGCGGCACCCTCGCGCGGGCCGGCCCCGACAGGAGTTGCACAGCGTGGGCAGCCACCAATCTGATCCGACCGATGATTCCAGCCATCCGCTGCTTTCCGATCGCAGCGATGAAGTTAATTCGCACGCCCATTTCGAGCTTTTGGCCCGCATCGCGAGCAAATATTACCTGGATGAGAAGACCCAGGGCGGCATCGCCGCCGAATTTCATCTTTCACGGCAGAAAGTGCAGCGGCTGTTGCACGAAGCACGCGAGATGCGGATCGTCGAGATCCACGTTTACGGGGCCCCCGAGCTGCACCTGGAACTCGAGAAAAAGCTCAAGGAAACCTTTGGCCTTCAGCAGGTGCTGGTGGCGCCGACGGACGAGGACGAGCAGCAGCGGCGCCGGTCTGTCGCGCGGTCCGCGGCCGACTACCTGCAGCGCTGCCTCAAAGACGGGATGGTGATAGCCGTCGCGCTGGGCCGCAACACCTCGGCGATGGCCGACTTTCTGCACCCCACTGCGGCCATCGATTGCACCTTCGTCAGCGCCATGGGCGGCTCGCCCAGCATGAAGGTATCCGTCAGCCCCAACGAAGTCTGCACACGGTTGGCGGCACGCCAGTGGCGGGGTGGCGCGCCCTCTGTACGCCCCAGCCTTCGTCGAGAGCGCTAGAGCGTCCGCGACATGCTCCACGCGGCAGGATACC
>CAWEHT010000450.1:0-20480 GCA_963808455.1 uncultured Chloroflexia bacterium
GTTTATGTTTTGTTCACTCTACTTGGTTGGGTCCCGTATTGCTTGAATTTACCGCTTTCCCGGACAGTGCAGGCACCAAGAAACAGGAGGCGGGACGGTTTTCGGCCCTGCCTCCCCTACAGCGTGCTCGGCTGCGGCGATCAGGTCGGTCTCCGAAGTTGCCAACGTAACACGCCCCCCCCCCGGGGGCGAGCTGATCGATCTTACGCACCACGGTTGACCGGGCGGGGCCGAGCGGCTGCCCGGCCGCACGCTAGAGTATCTGCATGCGAACGCGCTGGGCAGCACGCTGCTGGCCACGGACGCCAGCGGTGCCCTGGTGGGCAGCCAGGCCCGCTACGACGCCTACGGCAACGACCGCTACGGCACGCTGGGCCCAGGTGCCCGCCGACTACGACTACACCGGCCAGAAGCTCGACGGCACCGGCTTCTACCAGATGGGCGCCCGCTGGTACGACCCTTATCTTGACCAATGGCTCCAGCCGGATGCCATTGTGCCGGACCCGACCGACCCGCAAAGTCTCAACCGTTACAGTTACGTCCTCAACAACCCGCTGCGGTGTACTGATCCCAGTGGCCACGACGTCGGCTGCCCGGGCGAGGACGCCGGCGAGTGTGGCGCTGGCTCCGGGCCTGGGGTGGCGGACGACAGCGTCAGCGGGACGACTTGGGATTATTCGGCGAGCAACTCGAGCCCGGCCTGGAGCGCCGACACAAGTCTACCTCAGGAGGCGCCCATGGACTGGGCTCAGCGCTCGTCGTATGATCAAGGCCAAGCGAGCGACGCCGAGGCTGTCAAGCGACAATGCAACAAGCGGTGATGCGCTAACTCACCTGCTCGGCAAGTCGCAGCGTCGGCCGTCTCAGGAGCCGGAAAAGAAACAGGTAAGCGCGGAGACTTGACAAAGGACCAAGAAGTGGACTACAATTCAGACCATGATGCCAGCCGCGTATAGTATCGTCTATGCTGACGACGTGAAGATCCATTTGCGTTTCATTGATCGGCGGCATCATACTTTGATCAGGAAGACCATCAAAGAGCGGTTGGAGTACGAGCCGCTGGTAGAAACCAAGAATCAAAAACTTCTTGGCGCTCCGGAGATCTACGGGGCGGATTGGGAATTGCGATGTGGCCCCGCCAACACCATTCGAGTTTTCTATCGCGTACACCTCGATCCCGAACATGGGCTGCGCGAGGTCGCGGTTCTGGCTATTGGGATCAAGGACCGCGAACGGCTCCTGATTGCCGGAGAGGAACAATAACATGCTCATTGTACCGCTGGCCGATGCGAAGGCCAGGCTCAGCCAGTTCGTCGAAAAGAGCCGGGAAGGCCCGATCATCGTCACTCGCAATGGACGCCCGGTAGCAATGCTCATCGCGATCACAGAGGACGATGATCTTGAGGGCATGGTCATGACCCACTCGCCCAAGCTGCGCCGCCTGTTGGATGCAGCAGACGCCAGAGTGCGCGCCGGTCAGAAGTTGAGCCATGATGAGTTTTGGACCGAGGTTGAGCACGAAAATGCGTCAGAGGGCCAAGGGGCAGGACAAGCTGAAGCCTCTGAGCACGGTGGGGCTGGCTCGTCATAACGGCCTACCTCATCAAGTCAAACCAGGGACGCTACCAAAAAAGAAGACGAGACGGATTCGGCGGACCTGATCCCTCTCGCCTTCCTCTTGGGTCCCGCCCGCTGCGGCGCGTCTCGCCCAGGTACTATCAAGCAGGCGCGTGCACCGCCTCGCCTTGGTTGACGGCCTGCAAAGGCGGCGGCAGTTCCTGCTCGTGCAGACAGTCCTCCGCCAGCCAACGGTCGTCAAAGGTCAGAATAACGCGCGCGCCATTGTCCGCTTCAGCCGCCACGGCGCGTGCGGATAGACAAGGGAGCCCGGTCGAAGTCGCCGTTGGCGGCGCGCCGCGCATACTCGACGGAGACAGCTTCCAGCAGTTGCGGGCTATGCCGCGCCAGGATGCCGTCGAGTTCCCGTTGCAGCCCTGCCTCTGCTTCCATCTCGATCCGGGTCAGGTAGTCAAGCGCCGGGAAGTCGCGGACGAGGCTCATCCCATCCCTGGCCTTGACGAAGTCCAGGGCGCGCTGCAGGGTGTCGAGCGCCAGCCGATTGGCAAGTGCCGTCAGCCGGGTCAGCTCCCGCTCATACTCGTTGACGACAGCGCCGGGCTGGAATCTGCTGACCACCACCTGGTCGAACCGCACCCGCCTGAGGCGTTCGACCAGCCCGAGCCAGTCGAAGTTGCGGAATTGGAAGGTCCGGGACGTAAACAATCCGAACCAGTTGAGCCGTCCGTCGAGGTAGGTATAGTCGGGGCACGCCTGCGTCCCGCGCAACCGCCCCTCGCGCACCAGCCGGTCCTCGATAGGCGTGCCGGCGTAGGGCAGCATCTTGGTAAAGCTGGCCGGACAGCTGCCGTCGGCGGTCACCTCGCGGAGAAAGTCGATATCTTCCTGGACGCTTTCCAGGGTGCTGTCAGGCTCCAACAGCATGAAGCCCATGTCGAACGGCATGTCCAGCTTCTTCAGGATGGCAATCGCCTGCAGGTTTTGCTCCACCGTGACCCGCTTGTTCATCGAGCGCAGGCCCGTGGGGCTGCCTGATTCCACCCCGAGGAAGACGAACACCAGCCCCCGACGCGCGGAGGCCGCGATGAGGTCCTCATCTACGTCATCTGTGCGGCAAGCGATCTTCCACGCGATATGCTCGCTCAGGCGCGCCCGATCCAGCGTGTCGAGGTATCCTGCCAGCCACTGCTGTTGCTGCCGAGCTCGGGCTGCGAAGTCGTCGTCCTGAAAGACGAAGAACGTCACGCCATCCCGGTCGAACAGCTCGCGGATCTCGCCCACGACGGCCTCCGGCGAGCGCACCCGCCGCAGCGGGCCCGGCGCCCCGCCATAGAACTGGCGGATGCTGCAAAAGGAGCAGTCGTTCACGCACCCGCGGCTGGCCAGCATGGAGGCAACCCTGATGCCCCCGCTGGCCATGGGGAGCTCGCTCCGCACCGGCAGCGGCAGCGAATCCAGATCGGGGATCAGGGGGCGAGGCGGCGTAATCAGCACGTCCGCCCCCTGCCGGAAGGCAAGGCCTTGAATCGCAGGCCAGCGCTCGGGCGCTGCCAGGTGCTCCATGAGCTCCAGAGTGGTCAGCTCGCCCTCGAATCGGACGACGCTGTCGAGGTGCGGCAGGACCTCCAACGTCTCGCGCTGGCCGCAGGCTCGGGTAGTGGCCGCCGCAGGTGAAATGAGCGGTGACGCCTGCCTCTCGCAACGCGCCCATGAGGGCCCCAAATTCCTCGAGCAGCCGCTGGAAATTGATAGAAAACCCGACGAGCCCCGGCCGGCGGGCCTGTATCGCCGACAGCACGGCAGACGCGCTGCCCGGTGTATGCTGTTGCACCGCGGCGCGCCAGCCGTTAGCATTCAGGGTTGCGGTGATCCAGCGCAGCCCCAGGTTCTCCTGGTCTTCGTAGCCGACGAGTAGGGCATCCAGCGGCGTGATCGCCTTCGCGTCCATCGGGCCTCCGGTGAGAAGAATGCAGAGCAGGCCGGGGGCTAGCGGCCGGCCGGCCCTGCGCTCAGATGCTCCAGTGCGGTTTGTGAGGCTAACCCTTCTGGGTCAGGATCTCCTTCATGCGCTTGATGGCGTTCAGTCGCGCTTCAAGCGCCTGCTGTTGTGACTCGAGTTGCACGACGGCAACCTGGACTTTCTGCTCTGGGGTGAGCGCTGTGTTCCAGTCCAGAGGAGGGAACGAACCTCCCGCCCAATCCGAGCCAAGGCCACCCCAATCAGTTGAAGTTGGCGCGTTCTGGATCATAAGTTACCTCCTGTGTGCTGTAATGGATTGGTGTGAGCGCATCTCACACGGAAACGGGTCAAGCTTCGGAATGTCTATCCAGCGCTAGCCCGCAGAACGTCCTCTGGCCTGGCGGCAAGCCAGGACGTGCCAGCGTCGGCCGCGCGGCCGCCCGCGCCACACGCGCCACACGCGCCACGTGACAGGCCAGGCGCCTTGCGTTCGCGGCTTCCCGTCCTTCGTGCTCGCGTGTTTCCCGGCCTCCGCGTCGCGCCGGCCCTCAGCAGGGGAGTCCGTGTTGGAGGTACTCGGCGGAAGGCGCCACCCAGTCCACCTGCCGCACGTTCCCTTCCTCCAACACCTCGAGGATCACCCGCTCGATCGGCATGGCGGCACCCTGGCTACGGGCAGCGGCCGCCTCGGCCGGCCCAAGTGCCCCGGCCGCCGCCCGCTTCGCCTGCTCGACCCACGTCCGCAGGCCCTTCGGAATGACGAACCCGGACGCCTCCACCGTGGCCGCAGCTGCGCCCACCAGTCGCAGACCCTCGACCGGCCTTTTTCGCGCGACCTCCAGCGCGCCAAGAGACAAGAGCACCATGGGAATTTGCAGCCGGCCGCCCACTTCGCGGGCGACGGCCAGTGCTTCCCGCAAGTATCGCGTGGCGCTCTCGTAGTCTCCCCGTGCCATCTCACATTGCCCGAAGCTCATCAGCGAGTAAGACAGGCCGCGACGATCGCCCAATTCCCGGAAGTGTGACATGCATTCTGCCAACAATCCCAGGGCCTGGTCCGGCTTGGCCAGGTCCAGCAGCACAAACGACAGTGATAGGAGCCACCAGGCTGTCCACCACCTGTCGCCCGACTCCTTGCCCAATGCCACGGCTCGCTGCAGCAGCGGCAGGGCTGCGCCCGCGTCCCCGGCCCACCAGGCCATGTAGCCGAGCCCGCCCAGGGCGCAGTTCAGACCCTGCCGGTTCCCGATCTCCCGGCACAGGGCCCCGCTCTCCTCGAGCGAGACACGCGCCTCGGCGAAGGCGCCACGATCGATCGCGTTCAAGCCCTGGTAGCACAGCGCCCGCGCCATCCCTTGACCATCGCCCAACGATCGGAGGAGATCCAACCCCTCCGCGAGTTGGGCGGCTGCCTTGGCGCCGCCAGACAGGTAGTACCCACATACACCGGCCGCCAGGAGCGCCCTGGCCCGCACCGAAGGCGCGACGGTTGCCCCGGCCCGCTGCAGCATCACTTCCAGTCGAGCCTGGCCTTCGGCCAGGTGGCCGCGCACCTCCCAGAACCGCCACAAGGCGCCTGTCAGCCGCAGCCCCGGCTGCGGGTCGTCTTGCTCACACAGGCAGGCGAAGGCCTCGCGCAGGTTGTCGTGCTCCTCCTCCAGCCGCGCGAACCACGCATTCTGGTCCGGGCCGAACAGGTTGGGTTCGGCCCGTTCGGCCAGCGCCAGGAAATAGCCGGCATGCGCCTGCCGCAAGCTCGCCCCTTCGCCACTCTCCGCCAGCCGTTCCAGCGCGTATCGGCGCATGGTTTCCAGCAGGCCGTAGCGCCCGGCCACGCCGCGCCAGCCCGGCACCACCAGCGATTTGTCCACCAGCCCGGCCAGCAGGTCAAGGACCTCGCCCTCCAGACCCGCCCCGCCACACACCGCCTCGGCGGCCTCGAGGTCCCAGCCGCCGGCAAACACCGCCAGCCGGCGGAACAAGACCCGCTCAGCTTCGCTCAAGAGCCCGAAGCTCCACTCCAACGTCGCCCGCAGCGTCTGGTGCCGGGGCAAGGCCGTCCGGCTGCCGCCCGTCAGCAACCGGAAGCGGTCGTCCAGGCGGGAGCACAGGTCGCTGACCGGCAGCAGCTTGACGCGGGCGGCTGCCAGCTCAATGGCCAGCGGAATACCGTCCAGGCGCCGGCAGATCTCGGCCACCGGTGCCGCATTGGCCGCCGTGAGGGCGAAGCCTGCTTGCGCCGCCGCCGCCCGCTCGTCGAAGAGGCGCACCGCTTCCACGCCGGCCAGCTCGGCCAGCGGCGGCAGGTGGTCGGGGTCGGCCACCTGTAAGGAGGGCACCCGGTAGAGGGTCTCACCGGCGACCGCCAACGGCTCGCCGCGAAGTAGCCAGGATGGTCAGCCGGGGCGCCACGCGGAGGAAAGCGTCGGCGAAGGCGGCACAGGCCCCGATCAGGTGCTCGCAGTTGTCCAAGAGCAGCAACAAATGGCGCCGCTGCAGGTAGTCCTCCAACTGCTCCAGCAACAGGCGCTCGCCTTCATGGCGCAGCCCCAGCCCGCCCGCCACGGCCTTCGGCACTAACTCGGCATCGGAGAGGCGGGCCAGGTCGACCCACCACACGCCGTCGGAGTAGTCCTCCACCAGCCCCTCGGCCACCTGCAGGGCCAGCCGCGTCTTGCCTGAGCCGCCGGCCCCGGTGAGCGTCACGAGGCGGGTCTCCAACAGAAACCGGCCGATCTCGGCCGTCTGGAGCTCGCGGCCGATGAAGCTGGTGAGCTGCAGCGGCAGGTTGTGCCGGCGGGCCGGGGACGAGGCCACCAGCCACGGGCGACCGGGCGCCGGCCACTGTGAGGCGGCGCGCACCTCCGTGGTGGTCGTTGTCTCGGCCCGGCCCGGGCCGAGGAGCGTCGTGTTGACGGCCCCGTCGGGATAGGACGCGCGGGCATAGGCGACGAAAGCCGCCAGCTCGGCGAACGGGACGCCCAGGGCCGCTGCCAGCGACTCGGCGACCTGCTTTGAGGGACGGCGTTCGCCGGTCTCGAGCTTGCGCAGCGTGACCGGGGCGCAGCCCACCAGGGCTGCCAGCTCCCCCTGCGTGAGGTCGCGCGCCCGGCGCTGGCGTCTCAGCCAGGCGCTGAAGGGCAGGTCGATGTCGGCCATGAGCACCTATTCAGCGGGCGGGATGCCGCTGCACATGTATGTGATTTGAGTCACCATATTGTATCACATCTTGTGCCGGCACGCGTATCAAGAACGGAACTTTGCGCGGCGCGCAGCTTCGCTTTCACACGCTGCCGGCCAACACAGTAAGGGACAAGGGAGAAGATATCAGGTTGACGCTACTCCGCGTCGTGCAAAGCGTACGCCAGCATCCGCTCCTGCGCCATGGCATGGCCCTCGACCCACAAGGCGGCAAAACCCGGCTCCCCCAACGCCGCTCGGGCGCGCTCCCGGGCTCGTTCGAGCAGGCTCTGCGCGTAAGGCACCAGCCCGACCTGGGTGTCCTCGGACATTTTCTGCGCGGCCCCAAAAAGGCGCGCCGCCCGATCGTGCCGGTCCCCGCCGGCCGCTACGCTGCCCAGGCCAGCCAGCGCATACAGCACGCCGGGCCCGATGCCCGCGTCGCGCGACAAGGCCAGCAGCTCGAAGTAGGCCCGGCGGGCCCGGGCGAGCTCGCCAAGCTCACATGCGACCAGACCCAGCATCATCTGCGCCTTGGCTGCCAGGGCGGGCTGCCCGGTGCGATGGCCCTCGCGCACGCACTCCTCCAGCAGCGCCCGGCCGCGGGCGTCCTCGCCCAAATGGCAGAGCACGAGGCCCAGATGTACCCGCACCATTGCCGGCCCACCCGTCCCGCCGGCGGCCTTCGAGATGGCCAGGCTCTCCTCCAACCGCGTGCGCGCCAGGTCCCACTCGCGGCAACCGGTGGCGATGTAGCCGAGCCCGGCGAGCGCTTCGGCCACGGCCCCAGCATCGTCCAGCTGACGGTACAGGGCAAGGCTGGCTTCGGCCAGGGGGCGCGCCTGCCGCACCTCGCCTTGAAAAGTGAGCAGCGTCGCCAGCGCCAACAGCGCCTGCGCCCGCAAGGGCGGGCCCGCCGCCTCGTTCAGCGCCAACAACTGCTCGAGCCACCGGCGATCCTCGCCGGCGGAGCCCCGATAGACGGCCAGCCCCACCAGCGAGGATGCCAGCCGCAGGCCGCGCTCCGGGTCCGCCGCCAGGCTCCAGCCCAGCGCCGCCCGGATGTTGTCGCGCTCCTGTTCGAACCGTCGCAGATCGAATCGCCGCAAGGTGATGGCCTGTTCTGCACCGCTGGCGCAGGTGGCCAAGGCCTCGGCGATGCGCAAGTAATGGGCCAGGTGCCGGTCCCGGACCGCCATGACCTCGCCGGCCCCGGCCAGCTTTTCCCAGGCGTATTGGCGCATCGTCTCCAGCATACCGTAGCGCGCGGCCTGCCCCTGCCAGCCCGGCACCACCAGTGACTTGTCCACCAGCCTGGCCAGCAGGCCCGTGACGTCGCCCCCCAGGCCCCCGTCGCCGCATACCGCCTCAGCCGCCTCCAGGCTCCAACCGCCGGCAAACACCGCCAGCCGCCGCAGCAGGGCCCGCTCCGCCTCTCCCAGCAGCGCGTAGCCCCAGTCCAGCGTTGCCCGCAGCGTCTGATGCCGCGGCAGCGCCGTCCGGCTGCCCCCGGTCAGCAGGCGAAAACGGTCATCCAGCCGGGCGCACAGCTCTGCGACCGGCAGCATCTTCAGGCGGGCGGCTGCCAGCTCGATGGCCAGGGGCATCCCGTCCAGCCGCCGGCAGATCTCGGCCACCTGCGTCGCATTGTCCGCCGTAACGCAAAAAGCTGCGTCAGCCGACGCCCCCCGCTCGGCAAAAAGCTGCACCGACCCGACCTGAATCAGGTCTGCCAACGGTGGCAGGCGCTCGGGGTCCGGCACCTGCAGGCCGGGCACGCGATAGATGTTCTCGCCGGCGATGGCCAGCGGCTCCCGGCTGGTGGCCAGGATGTGCAGCCCGCCGGCGGCGCGCAGGCAGGCTTCGGCCAGGGCGGCACATGGGCCGACGAGGTGCTCGCAGTTGTCCAGCAGCAACAAAAGCCGGCGCGGTCCCAGATAGCCCACCACCTGATCCAGCATCGGGCCGCCGGCCTCGAGCCGAAGGCCCAGGCTTGCCGCCACCGCCTGCGGGAGCAGCTCCGCATCCGACAGGCGGGCCAGATCCGTCAACCATATGCCGTCGGGGAACTCGGGCACCAGGCCCTCGGCCACGTGCAGGGCCAGGCGTGTCTTGCCCGAGCCTCCCGCTCCGGTGAGGGTGACCAGGCGTGCCTGTGCCAGCAGAAGCCTGATCTCCGCCGTCTCGCGGCGCGGCCGACGAAGCTGGTCAGCAGGTGCGGCAGGTTGTGCTGGCAGGGCTCGGCCGGCACTGCCTGCCAGGGACCGGCGGCCGCCGAGCCGCTCGCGGCGGCCGCCGGAATGGGATCGGGCCCGTGCGGCGAGTCGGCGCGCGCATAGGCGACGAAGGCCGGCTGCTCACACGGCGGGATGCCCAGGGCCTCCGCCAGGCGCCCGGCAACCTGCTTGGAGGGGCGGCGAGCGCCGGCTTCGAGCTTACGCAGGGTCACCGGGGCGCAGCCCACCTGGGCCGCCAGCGCTTCCTGGGTCAGACCGGACGCGCGACGTTGGCGCTTGAGCCACGCGCCGAAGGGAAGGTCCATGTCAGCCATGAGCACCTACGCAAAGGGTGTATTATTGCCGCATGAGTTTGCGATTTGAGACAACGCATTGTATCACACGTTGTTCGTGATCGCCCAGGTTGAGACCGTCTTGGGACAGAAGCGTCGAGACGATCGAAGGGTTGGCGCAGGGAGGCCGGCTGCACCCTTTACAGCGCGCTTTTGTCGAACAGGGCGCTGTGCAGTGCGGCTATTGCAGCCCCGGCATGATCATGACGGCTAAGGCGCTGCTCGACCGGACCCCGCAGCCCGGAGACGCGGAGATCAAGGCCGCGCTCAAGCACAACCTGTGTCGCTGCACCGGGTATAGCAAGATCATCGCTGCCGTGCACGCGGCGGCGGACGAGCTGGCCAGATCGAGGGCGCTGCCCTCAGGCGTGCTGGCGGCGCTCGCTTCGCCGCCAGGCGGCCCTCGCAGAGCAGGATGCGGAGACGGGCGGGGTGGTAGTGTACGTGGGATCGCAGGTGCCTTTCGAGGACCGCGAGGCGATTGCGGCCAGCCTGGCGCTGCCGCACGGGCAGGTGCGGGTGGTGCATATGCCCACGGAAGGCCCTTTCGGCGCCAAAGGCGCCGGCGAGATCACTTCCATGCCCACCGCTCCGGCGATCACCAATGCTATCCGCCGTGCGGTGGGAGTTCGGACCTTCGCGCTGCCTGTGGACCCTGCTGCCCTGAAAGGATGCGGCGGCCCGGCGGCGCATCGCCCCTGACCGGGCCTGCGCCTGGGAACGCCGGCATCCCTGCCGGGATGTCAGGGTCTGGTGGCATCACCAAGCAAGGGCAGCGAGCTCGGGGGAGGCAGCGGCGGGCTGCTTGCGCACGGGCACGGTCTCGCCGGTGTACATCGATTGGTCAACCATCACGCCGGTTTCGTCGGCCACCAGGATGGCGATCCCTTCGAGGAAGCCCGTAACCCCCTGGCCGGTGAGGTAACCGAACAGGCTACAGGGCCGCGAAGGTGATGCCAGCGTCACATCTTGACCTTCGGCCTGCTGCCTATGATGGTGGTCTTCTCGAATTCGTAGTTGTCGAGGACTTGTTTGACCCAGTCAAGTTCCTTACCGGCGAGCTTGCCTTTCTCCAGGCCCGCGAACAGGGCGGGATACTCCGTCTCGATGTCCATCAGCTTGGCCTTCGCGAGATTCTTGGTGCGCTCGCGATCGGTACTTTCCCTTCTTGATGTCGTCCCGCAGACGCCGCTCGATCTCGGAGGCTACCCATCCATCGAGGTAGCGCTCGAGCGATACGTTGATCTCTTTCTGGCCCTCTTCGCTGACCTCCTGCTTCTCCGCTCGCCGTGGGCCCGTCTTGATCACGTCGGCCCAGTTTTCCGGCTTGATATTCCCGAGCGCCTCGACGTGCGTCACCTTCTTCGAGTAGGCCTGGCCAAGCTTGCCGCTTGAAGACTGATAGATGCCCCTGATCTTGGCCCTACGCTGGCGCGGCCCCTCACCGCCCTGCTCCTCAGGCTTCTTCAGGGAAATGGGGCCGTCGATCTCAAGTTTGAAGTTGACCTTCTGCAGGAACAACTCGAGGGCCTGACCGGCGTATTTCAGGCCGTACATGGCCCCAGACGGGTTGACGGATATGTTGTCCGGCTCGGGCTTGCCTTTGTAGTAGGCTTCGCCCTCTGCCGGAAGCCTGAACATCTCGGGCCAGGCAGCACCCTTCTTGCTTCCCTTGATCAGCCTGGGGTCGATGGTCTGCCGGATGTCGTGGCCGTGGAACTCGGCGCCCTCCTCGTGCGCGCCGCGATCTTCGGCCTGATGCAGCGCATCGCTCAAAATCGAGAGCCCCGCCGCGTGGGCACCGGCCAGGTAGAGCGCCGCCGCTTTCTGGAGCAGCGCTTCGGTGATAGCGCGGTTCTTGGGCGCTGCCGCGTGCATCTTCATCTTGTACATGCCACCCTCGCCATGGTGCAGCATGTACCAGTCAGGCCGCTGGTGCAGATCGTTCTTGTTCCACATGAGCATGGCCTGGCCCATGGAGATCAGGCCCCCAGCGTGGCCCTTCTTGAGCAACTTCTTGAACTGCTTGATGATGGGGTCGCTCTTGGCCATGCCGGTCGCCATGGCATTCTGTTCATCCTGGATATAGTCCATGTCCGGTGACCGGTCGGCCAGGTACTTCTGCGCGTCCCTGTCGTAGCTGGTAGCGAGCAATTGCTCGTCGGCGAAAACTTTCTGCGTGATGCTGCTGTGCCCCGTCGGCATCCAGCGCCGGACGGCACCGGGCTCGCGCTGCTGGATGGTATGGGTCAGCTCGTGGGCCAGCAGCCGGACGCCGGTCGAGGTGCCGGGATCGTACCTGTCGGCGGGGATGAATACGTCCTGGCCGCGGGTGAAGGCCTGGGCGCCCAGGTCCTGGCTTAGCCGAGCCACTTCCGGGCCGCTATGGATGCGTACTGCGCTGAAGTCAGCGCCGAACCGCGGTTCCAGGTCGGCACGGACGCCGTCGGGCAGCGGGCGGCCGGAAGAGGCCGCCAGCGCCGCCTCCATGCCGGGCCCAGCATCTCCGCCCTCCGGCCCCACAGGTCGCCGCGCCACACCCGACGGCACGGACGCGTCGCCCTCCTCCGAGCGGAGCACCGGCGCCTCCCGCTCCGGCGCTGCCGGCCTGGCGTCCGGCACCCGCGAGATGGACGCCGCCAGCGACCCAGCCTGGATCTTCCCGTCCGGCCCCTCTCGCTGCACGCCATCACGCGAGGCCAGGGTGCCCTGTCCCGCGTCGCCGCCCGGCGCCATCGCCAGCACTCGGTCGGCGACGCGATCGGCTTCCTGCTCGTAAGCGTCGCCGGCCGCGCCGACGGTGAGCTTCGCCTGGATGCCGAGGTGGTACGGTCCAAGGATGCGCTGCAGGCAGACGCCGGGGCCAGGCTGCCGGGCCGCTGCCGGTTGGGTCGACTGCTCGGCGAGCAGGCGCGAGACCGCCTGGTTGCCGACGACCCGCTGGAGGGCCAGGATCTCGCCGGTCGAGGTAGGCTCCCGGCCCACGCGAGCGGCTTGGGCGTCCGCCAAACCGGCGCCGCGGCTTTGGGCAAGAGGAGCGGGCCGAGGCGGCGTCCTCGTTGAGGACTCATGCTTCTGGTAGGGCGCGCGGCTTGAGCTTTCCATGAGACAGCCTCCTATCGGGGCAGACAGTAGCAGGCGGAGCAAGCACTCCACCGTTGCGCATCAAGCACGAAAGCTCACTTTGAAGGCGCTGCGCTGGTCTCACTGGCAGGCGAGAACAACAGTTGGCGCGTTCAACCTGCGTGTATTATACAACTGCCCGGCTGAATTGCAACCCGTTCGCGTGTGCACAGACGATGACATACCTGACTTCTTGCACTGCCCGTCGAATCCTTGCGAAGGGCAGCACTCATGTCACGGCGAGGGCTCATCGCAACCATGCCGTGATTCACATCAGGCCGACAGCTCGCCGGGCGGCACCGCCAGCGCCACCGGCGTGACCTACAGCAGTATCCGAAAGGTCGAACGGATGGATGGATGGATGGCGGCGTCCGTATCCAGCGACAGCCCAGGCGCCGGGGGAGCATCCAACAGGCCGGCGACGCGAGCTGCAAGCCCTCGCGCGTGTCGAGCCGCTCTCCTTGCCCCCCGTGGAGCGGTTGCAGCGAACGAAAGCTGGGGTTGGAGGTGTTCCGAGAAGTCATCGATCAGGCCGGTACCGAGGTAATGCCGGCCGTTCGCTCGTCTGCCCCTCCCCCCTCGCGATGAGCAGCGACGCCAGGCCGCTCATGCTCAGGGCGGCGGCGGCCGCGAGGGCGTAGGTCCACGCCAGCGGCAGGGCCATCAGGGCCAGGCCCACCACCAGGAAGAACCCGGCCGCCGCCAGCACGCCAAGCACGATCCCGCGCAGCAGGTTCCTGACGGCCGCGGCGCCCTCCTGCTGGTGCGTGAACACGGATAGGACGAGGGTGAAGACCGGGAACGGGGAAAGCAGGCCGCTGAGCTGCGGCCCCAGGGCGCTGGCGAAGCCGGTGAGCCCCACCACGAACGCGGCGGCCAGGGTCATGCGCGCCGGAAGGTCCCACTTCGGCGTGCCGGCCGTGTGGGGAGCGACGGGGGCGCGCGGGATAAGTCGCGACGTGAGCCCGATCACCAGCAGCAGGAGGCCGAAGGCCGGCGCCAGCGACCAGGAAAAACAGTTCCAGAGAGCTGTGGCGAGCAGGAAAGCGCAAACGCCTGCCAGCGCGCTCAGCGGCCAGCGGCATCGGCCCGCCGTGGCGCTGTAGGCCAGGCAGAACAGGCACATCGACGACGTGCCGGCGAGGGTACCGACAGCAGCCCGCCCGGCGAACGCCCGGCCGTATTGCCACACCAGGAAGAGCGACACCGGCGCCGAGGTGAGCGGCAGCCCGGTCAAAAGCCCGCTGACGGCCGGCCCCCACCGCCGGCCTGCCAGCGTGATCGACCCGATGAAGAGCGGTGTGAAGATCAGCTTGAACGCCAGGATCATCGTCTTGTGCTGATTGAGGGTAGAGGGCCGCCCTTCACGGCCCCTGAAACTGGATCGTCCACAGCGGGGTGAGCGGCAGGTAATCTTGCTCGGCGTGCCCGGCGGCGTCCAGCCAATGCAGCGCCTGGCCGCCGCGCGTGTCGCACGAAGGCGCAGTTCGGGCCGGTCCATCGCCGCGGCCGGCGCCAGCTTCACGGTCACGTGCCACGCTCCCGGCCCCGTCACCTTCAGCGTATCCTGCCAGGTGACCGCCTGGCGGTAGCTATCCCACACCTGCACTTCCAGTTGGGCCGGTTGGTCGCAGCGCCCCACCTGGAGCGTCAGATCGAAGCCGTCCTGGGATGCTCCAGACGACGTGTCGGCCGCCGCCGGCTGGTCGAGGGCATACCCGGTGATGCTGATGCCCCCGGCCGGGTCGCCTCCCTGTCCCGGCTGGCCGAGGACGGCCGGCTGCGCCGCGGGCAGCAGGATGCGGCCGCTGACGAGCGCCTCGTCGTAGGCGAATGCCGGGTTGCTCGGGCTCGAGGCGGGCAGCCGCTGGCCAGTCGCGGCGTCATACACGCCGACGCCGATTTGCAGGGCCGTGGGGGCAAGCGGGAGGGGCGGCATGGCGAGCGGCTGGAAGTCGGCCAACATCTGGCCCGGCTGCAGCTCGCTGGTCGGGATCGCTCCCAGCATCGGGGGCCCGTCGTGCGTGGCGATGAGGTGCCCGAGCGCGTCCCAGGCGTGCACGAACACCGTGTAGTTCTTCGGTGGCCTGGCCAACACGCGCCAGTAGAGCGTGATCCCGGTCGCTCCTCCCGCCTGCCATGGGCTGCGAGCCGCCTCCAGCCCATCCAGCTCGAGCACGCCGCCGAACGTCACCTGCAGCGGCTGCGCCGAGGCCGGCATCCCGGCTACCAGCCCTTGCACGGGCGACATCGGCACGGTCCGCTGGTAGATGGTGAGGTCCCCGCCCCAGAAGCCCTGCCCGGGCACGCTGGCGCGCGGAGCGTAGGCTGCCTGAAACCACGGATCGCGGTAGATATCGAAGCCGAAGATGGGGTTCACGTCGGAAAGCACCAGGTAATCGGGCTGCCTGGCGTAGAGCGCCCAGCCCGGATCGCGGCGGGCGAGGGCCCGGGCCACGTCGTTGTCCAGCAGGCCGAGAAAATCCACCATCGGCCGCTGGCTGAAATACCCGATGATGCCGACCTCGCTGGCGCCGACCGTGGCGCCCGGCGGCGTATTTTCGGCCAGCCAGGCGCCGGCCGCCCGGTACGGCCTGACCTTGGCCTCCGGGCGCACCTTGCTCGCCACGTCGAACTGGCCGGATGCAGAAGCCCCCTGCGGCGCCAGGCCCCCGCCGAATGGGTGAGCGGCCCACGCCGGCAGGTGCCCTGTGACGATCAGGTGCGAGGTGAGCGGCGCGGCCAGGGCAAGCGCGGCCAGCGCGGCCAGCGCGGCCCATTTGGCGGAGGGGCGCGGCCGGCCGAGGCGGCCGGCCAGGGCCGCCGTGCCTGTCGCCGCCAGCGCCGCCAGCGCAGGCACGGCGGGCAGGTAGTACCAGATGTAGGGGCTGACGCCCAGGATGAGATAAAGCCCAATGTGCAACGCCAGCCAGCCAAGCAGCCAGCCGGCCGGGGCGCAAGCAGGCAACGCGAACGGGCGGCCGGGTTGCCGGGATGCGCGCGAGCGGCATGCCCCCCGCGCCCCGGCGGGGGCGGCCGTGGCCTCGCCCGGATCGCCGGGGCTGCCGGGCGGGGCGGCGCCCTCCGGCGGCAAGCGCCGCCCCGCCGGGCCTGCTGCCCCAACCGGCACGGGTGCCAGGCCGGCCTGGGCGCGGGCGGCTTCGAGCCCGGGCGTGCGGGCCGAAGCTTGCAAGCCGGCGGCGTCACGCTCGCTGCCTGTAAGCTCAGCGCTCTCCAGGCGGTCGCGCCCTCTTGCAGCCCCGGACGCTCCCGTGCCCGCGCTGCCGGGCCGGGCTGCCCGGCGGACCTGGCGGTACGACGCCACGGCCGTCGCCGCCAGGCCGGCCAAAACCAGCAAGACGATGGCCGCGTACCAGGGCGCCTGGTCCCAGTAGGCGCGCCCCAGGATCAACAAGCCCCCGGCATAGGTGGTGCCGGGAAAGAAGCCGCCGATGCCGAGGGTGTTCTGGGCCTGCTTTGCCGCCAGGGTCGAAGGCATCTGCAAGCCCAGCAGCGCAAAGAGCGTCCCATAGCCCATGGCGACGGAGACGGCGTAGAATGCTACAGGGCCGAGACGGCGCCAGGGGCGAGCCGACAGCGCCGCGGATAAGACTGCCAGGCCCCGCTGCAGCAGCGCGCCCGGCCGGAAGGCAAGGCATGCTGCGGGCAAGGGCCGCCGAGACCCGCCGGCGGCCACGCCGGGAAGGTTCGGGCCCGGGAGGCCGTCTTTCCGTGCTTTCCAGGGGGCGTTCACGGCCAGGCTGAGGCCCCAGGCCGCGGCGGCGGCCGCCGCGTCGAAGCGGAGCAGCGTGGCTGCCACGAAGGCCACGGACGCCCAGCCCTGCCGCCCGCGCCGGGCGCAAGCCCAACCCAGCAGCGCCAGCGCGAGGGCCGGCAGGCCCTCCATCCCAAGCACGAGCCAAAGCGGCGGCGCGAGGGCCAGGAGCATGGCGCCGAAGGAGGCTGCCGGCTCCGAGAGGCCGCCCAAAAGGTCGAGCAGCGCGAGGGCAGCGATGAAGATGCTCGCCACGCCCAGCCAGGTCCCGGCGGCCGGTATGTCGAGCCCCAGCACCTTGCAACCGGCCAGCAGCACGGCGTAGCCGGGCGCGGTCGCGGCGAAGCTGCGGTCGCCGTCCAGGTTGTAGACCAGCTGCCCGTGCTGGGCCAGGTTCAGGGCGTAGCGGTAGGTGATGAAGGCATCGTCGATACCGATCGTCCTCGCGTAGGGCAGCGCCAGCGCGACGGCCACGGCTGCCAGCAGCGCGATCGCCAAGGCCTTCGACGGCTTCACGGCCAATGCTGCCCCTCGATCGTCAGCCAGGCGATGCCGACCGTCACCCGCCAACCGCAGAGGGCCGAGCCCTGAGCCAGCCTGGCGACCTCGCCGGCCGTGTAAGCCGCGTTGCGGCTCCCCAGCGGCTCGTCGATCCTCCGCAGCTCGGGCGGCACGATGGCCCGGCCGGCCAGCCACAGCGACAGCCAGGGCAGCGGGCCCATGTCGCGCCGCAGGTCGAAGATCAGGAAGGCGCCGCCAGGCCGCAAGACGCGTGCGATCTCGTTCAACACGGCGGCCGGCTCGGCCCAGTGGTGCAGCGAGAAGGCGCTCACCACCATATCGACGGAGTCATCGGGGAGCGGCAAGGCCCAGGCTTCGCTGCTCTCGAAGGTCACTGCCCCGACCAGCCCGGCCGCGGCGGCCGCATCCCGGGCCTGCGCCAGCGCCCGGGGTGAGCGTCCGATGCCGACGATATGGGCGTCCGGCACGCGTTGCGCCAGGGCCAGCGCCAGCTGCCCCGTGCCGCAGCCCAGGTCCACCCAGGGCGCCGGCCTCAGCCCGGCGGGCGCACGCCCATACTCGTCTGCCAGGTGGGCGACCCGGTCGACCACGAGCCACCGCAAAGCACGCATCGGGGCCTGGCTCGCGGGCCCGCGCACGCGCCACCGCCACGCCCGGTGTCTCGGCGTTGCTGAAGTGGGGCTTCCGCAGGCGCGAGCGCCGGGCGTAGAATCCCCATCCCGGCGCCCACGGCAACCCCTGCCGCCACGCCACCCAGGATAGCCAGCCAGCTACGTACCCTCATCGTGAGCCCTCAACCACTAAAAGCTCCGCGCACGAACGCGTCGAGGCGCTCGATCCCCCCCGCAAAATCCGCGCGCGGCCCAGGCCGAGCCGGAAGTGATTCCCGTCATACTCGAAGATGCTGGCAGGCACGAGCAGCACGCTCTGCTCGGCCAGCAGCCGGGCGCAGAACTCGTTGAACTCGGCCCTCCAGCAGCTCCGGGAACGCCACCGTGCCCGCCGAGGGCCGCAGCCAGCGGAACAGGGCGCCGTGGGCCGCAAAGAACTCGTCGGCGTTCGCGAGGTTGCGCCCGACGATGGCCAGGACACGCGCCAGGAGCCGCTGGCGGGCCCGCAGCGCGATCAGCGCCAGCACCTCGCTCGGGGCACCGTTGCAGATGGTCGTGTAATCCTTCAGCCGGGCGCACGCGGCCAGCGCCTCCCGGTCGCGGGTGGCCAGCCAGCCGATCCGCAGCCCGGGCAGCCCAAAGCTCTTCGATAGGCCGGCGAGCGAGATGGCCCGCTCGTAAAGGTCGCAGGCGGCGGGCAGCTGCGGCCCGCCCGGCCCCTCCAGCCCACGGTACATCTCGTCCGAGAACAGGTAGAGCCCGCGCTCGCGCGCCAGGGCCACGATGGCCGCCTGTTCGGCGGGTGAGGCCAGGAACCCGGTGGGGTTGTGCGGAAAGTTGACGACCAGCAGGCGTGTCTTCGAAGTGATGGCAGCACCGAGGGCGGCCAGGTCGAGCCGCCAGGCGGCCCCGCGTTGCAGGCGCCACCGCGTGACCTCGCAGCCCGCGCCGGCCGCGACCTCGTAGAGGGACTGGTAGGCGGGGCACAGCACGATGGCGTGGTCGCCGGGGCGCAGCAGCGCCTGCATCGCGATCAGGATCGCCTCCTCCGGCGCTGCCACCAGGACCTCGTCGGGCGCGATGCGTTCGTACTGGCCGGCGATCTCGCGACGCAGAAGGGGGTGCCCCGGGCTTTCGGTATAGCCGAGGCTCAGCCCGTCCCACAGCGCCCGCGCCTCCTCGTCGGCCAGCGCCAGCAGCTCGCGCAGCGACAGGCTCTCCGGGTCCGACGCGCTCAGCACGTGGCGGACGTTGAATTCGTGCTCAGCGAAGAAACGTTCGAGCTTGAAGGGCGTGAGCGGCAAACGGAAAGCGCTCATCCTGCAGCGTTCCTGGTGCGGAAACAGGGGACCTTTTCGGTGACACAGAGACGGATTCGCCCCCTGCGGGGACATCGTCGCTGGCGGCCCGCCGCGGCGCAGGTTGGCCGGGACGCCCGCTGCCAGGAAACTCCCGATACGGATTCTTCGCTGTGGCGCGCCGTTGACAGGCTTTGTGGGCACGGCCGCTCAGAATGACAGTCCAGGAGTTTCTTGCGTAGCCGCATCCCGCCTGCCGGGATGGAAAACTCAGAATGACATCTGTTGCTACCGAAGATGTCTGTTGCGGCTACACTAAGGCAAGTGGTGCACCGCGCAGGGCCAGGGACTCGGGCCGCGGTCATGGGGCGGTCTTCCCCTGGCACGGCAGGGCAGCCCACTCGGCCGGATCGACGTCAGCCACCGAATCGACGATCCGGCTCGGCTGGTACGGGTAACGATCAACGTCCCCACGCCGGGTCACTCCCGTCAGCACCAGGATGGTGGCCATGCCGCTCTCGACGCCGGCCACGATGTCGGTGTCCATGCGGTCGCCGATCATCACGGTATCTTCGGAGTGCACGCCCAGGAAGTTGAGCGCCGATCGCATCATGAACGGGTTAGGCTTGCCGATGAAGAAGGGGCTGACACCGGTGGCTTTCTCGATGAGCGCCGCCATGGCCCCACAGGCCGGCACGGCGCCGCCATCGCCGGGTCCGTTGGGGTCCGGGTTGGTGGCGATGAACCGCGACCCTGCCATGATCAGCCGGATGGCGTGCGTGATCAGGTCGAAGCTATAGGCGAAAGTCTCGCCCAGCACGACGTAGTCCGGATTCGTCCCCGTGATGACGTAGCCGGCCGCATGTATCGCCTCGGTCAGCCCGCTCTCGCCGACGACGTAAGCCGTGCCACGCCCCGTGTCAGGAGGACAGGATGTCCCCTGGCCTTGCAGGAAGTTGGCGGTGGCCAGCGCCGACGTGAAGATGCGCTCGGCCGGGATGTTGAGACCCATCGTGTGAAGCCGGTGCGCCAGGTCGCCGGGGGTATAGAGCGGGTTGTTGGTCAGGACAAGGTATTCGGCGCCACTGGCTTGCAGCCGGTCGATGAATCCGTCGGCGCCCGGCACGATCTCGGTGCCGCGCAGGAGCACGCCATCCATGTCGATCAGGTAATTCTTCAGTGGTGCCATGGTCGCCAGACCCCCAATTCGGCCAAAGGATCGAGAGCAGCCGCGGTGTTCGCCATTCAGGGCGCGCCCAGCCGGCCTGCATGGGCACTACATCCATCCTCGATTGTAGCACACGGGCGGGGAGAGGCGGAAACGCCATGTGCCCCAACCACAGCGGTGGCGACCGCAATCCACCGGTCGCCACCACCACCTGCCGGAAAGTGACGAAGACCTCGGCGCCGGGTAGCGACATTACCGCACGAGGCGCTGCAAGGGGATAGGCTCAGGACGGTTGAGACCCCCTTGCGGGAACGGCAATGGCGAGAGAAGGAGACCTGCATGCAAACCGTACGTTCTTCTGACGGCACCACCATCGCGTTCGACCGTTCGGGCCAGGGCCCGGCGCTCATCCTGGTGGCCGGCGCGCCACAGCGATGGACCAGGCGGCGCTGGCCGGGGCCCTGGCACCCTATTTCACCGTGTTCGCCTACGATCGGCGCGGCCGCGGCGACAGCGGTGACATGGCGCCCTACGCGGTCGAGCGCGAGGTCGAAGACATCGCGGCCCTGATCCACGGGGCGGGAGGCTCTGCGTTCCTCTTTGGCCATTCCTCCGGCGGCGTGCTGGCGCTGGAGGCCGCACGCCTGCTGCCCGGCGAGATCACGAAGCTGGCCATCTACGAGGCCCCGCTGATCG
>CAWEHT010000451.1:0-5080 GCA_963808455.1 uncultured Chloroflexia bacterium
GGTCCGCCATTTGCGCATCCTATGGGCACTATACCTCATCACGTTCTACCGGCAAAGAACGCGATACCGAATCAGGAAACGACTACTTCGGGGCTAGGTACTATGCGAGTTCAATGGGCCGGTTCCTCAGTCCCGACCCATCGGGCTCTATTTCGCCGACCAGACAAATCCGCAGAGCTTCAATTTGTACTCGTATGCGCTGAATAATCCTCTGTCAAACACAGACCCCACAGGCCTCTTATCGCAGCGCTCAGACCGCGGATTTCCATACCACGTCGAGCAGATCCGCGATCTTCCGGGCACTCTCGCTCCAGTTGCCGAAGCGGCTCTGCCCGCTGGCTCCAGGCCCAATTGTATATTCGTAGCGCCTGCCGACACCTTTGCTTCGGACACGTTCGGCGTACACCGGACGCCAGAGCAGGCGCTGATCTTTACCCAGGATGGCGTGCTGCTTGTTCAAGCAGGCACAAGCTCGAAATTGCCTCCCGAGGCAAAGTACTTCACGGCCGGGGCACTGCTCTACCTACAATCCGGTCTCTTGTTGCTGTACGGGCGCATAGAGTTGGCCGGACTGGTCGATGGAGCGCTGACGCGGGCGGTCATCGAGTATAACACTGTAGGTTGGGGGTTGGTGCAGCCTAGCATGCAGCGCCTCGTGCGCCTGGCGGCCGGCCCAAACAAGATGCCTGTCTCACGAGAGGGGCCCCCGGCTGGCATGGAGTCACTGATCCGCGGACTGCCCTACAAGTTTGCCAACGGTGTGCGGCTATATAGCGTCCAAGAGGGTGAAACCCTCCTGGGCGTGGCCTTCCAACCGGCTCTTTGGGTCCCACATCTCGTCTTACTACGACGCCAGCTGACGCCGCAGACTGCGCTCACGCTGACGGATCGCTGCGTCGTCCTGATCGAGGAGGAACGGGCTCCAACAAGGAAGAGCGGCAGATATGGCTGGGTCTTCAGCTACATACCCCTCCGGGCGATCACCGAGATGCAGGTGGCCCCATTGGGGACGAAGCAAGAGCTCGCGATTCGAATGGCACGCGGTAATGCGAGCGCTGAGAGACGCCTGATCCTCGACGACGAGCCGGCGAGGGCGTGGCGTGACCTTTGGGCGTCCTATCATGGCCCTCGCAGCCAAGAGAGCTAGGCGCATGAGTTTAGGCATTGCAATTTCGCTCGGAATCCAAGGAGCGTCTCTCTTGGAGCAACTGACGATGGTAGCCGATGCCGCCCGCGCCGTGCGTGACAACGTAGCGCGCGTGATCGTAGGCAAAGTAGACACAATCGACCTGCTGCTGGTCGCGCTGTTCTGCGAAGGACACGTACTGCTGGAAGACGTGCCCGGCACCGGCAAGACGACCCTGGCCAAGGCGCTGGCGCGCTCGCTGGACTGCTCCTTTCAGCGCATCCAGTTCACGCCCGACCTGCTACCGTCAGACATCACCGGGGTGAGCGTCTTCAACCAACGCACGGGCGAGTTCGAGTATCGACCGGGGCCGTTGGCCGCCCAGGTGGTGCTCGCCGACGAGATCAACCGCGCCGGGCCACGAACGCAGGCGGCGCTGCTGGAAGCCATGGAGGAACGGCAAGTGACGGTGGACGGCGTCACGCTGCGCTGCCCCGGCCGTTCCTGGTGCTGGCGACCCAGAACCCGGTCGAGCTCGAAGGCACCTTTCCGCTGCCCGAAGCGCAGGTGGATCGCTTTCTGATGAGGCTCAGCCTCGGCTATCCCGACGAGGAAGACGAACTGGGCATCGTCCGGCGCTTCCGCGCGGCGAACCCGTTGGCCGAGCTCAAAGCAGTGGTGGGCGCAGCCGGGCTCCTGGCTTTGCAGCGTGGGGTGCGAGACGTGTTCGTACATCCAGCCGTGGAGCAGTACATCGTGCGCCTGGCGCGCGCGACGCGCTCCCATGACGCGATCCAGCTCGGCGCAAGCCCGCGCGGTTCGCTGGCGCTGTATCACACGGCTCAGGCGCTGGCCGCCGTGCGCGGGCGGAGCTTCGTGCTGCCCGACGACGTGAAGGCGCTGATCGGGCCCGTGCTGGGCCACCGCCTCATCGCCACGAGCCAGTCGCGCGTGCGCGGCCGCAACGGCGGCACCATACTTGCCGAGATTGCCCAGCAGGTGCCGGTGCCGGTCGAGGAGAGCTGGTCGGCGTCGTAACGCCGGAAGGCCCATGCGCGGTGACAAACATCCTCAACTGGTTGACGGTGCTGGTCCTGGGCGCCAGCCTGCTCTTCCACAACCCGGCACTCTTCCTGCTCGGCCTTCTGTTGGCCCTGGCCGCGGGTGCAACCGCCCTATGGGACCACTATGCGCTGGCTGAGGTGACCTACACGCGCCGCTTTGGCACGGGGCGGCTTTTTGTGGGCGAGGAGACCGAGGTCAGCGTCGAGCTGGTCAACGCCAAGCCGCTGCCGCTCGCCTGGCTGAAGGTCGAGGACGAGTGGCCGGCCGAGGTGGCCCTGGCACGCGGCCGGTTGCATTACAGCTACAAGCCGGAGCGCCGCGTCCTGGTCAACCTGCTTTCCATGCGCTTTTACGAGCGCGTGCGCAAGCAATACCACGTGCGGGCGCTACGGCGCGGCGTTCAGGCTTTCGGGCCCGTCTCCCTCAAGTCAGGGGACATGTTCGGCTTTCGCACCCAAACCCGGCAGCAGCCGGAGATCGAGCGCCTGATCGTGTACCCGCGCGTCGTGCCGGTGGCTGCGCTCGGCCTGGACTCGGCCCGGCCTTTCGGCGATGCCCGCATGCGGCGCAAGATCGCGGAGGATCCCCTGCGGATCATGGGCGTGCGCCCCTACGCGCCCGGGGACAATCCACGCCACGTGCACTGGAAAGCAACGGGCCGGACAGGCGAGCTGCAGACCAAAGTCTTCGAGCCGGGCGCGGCCCGGGCTGCGGCTATCTTCCTGAATCTCCGCACGGTACCCGGCCACCCAGGCGTGATCACCGATTATGTGGAGTACGCCATCACGGCGGCAGCATCGCTGGCCCGCACCGTGCTCGACGCGCGCGAGCCGGTGGGCCTATTCGTGAACAGCTCGCGGCGCAGTGAGATGGATCTGGTGCGCCTGCCCCCGTCGCGCAGGCCCGAGCGCTGGGAAGAAGTTTTAGACGCGCTGGCCCGGCTCATCGAGCTGCACACAGCCGATTTTGCGCGCCTCTTGCGGGCAGAAATGGCCCGCTTGCCCTACGGCGCTTCGGTCATTGCCGTCACGTCGGTCTTCGATGACGACATCCTGGCAGCCCTCCTCGATCTCAGGTCGGCCGGCCACCCAACTACCCTGGTCGCCATTGGAGAAAAGCCGCCGGCCGGAGTACCGGACGAACTGGACGCCCGGTGGATCGGCGGGCATGAGGCCTACCGCAAGCTCGCAGAACTGGACCTCCGGCCATGACGCTGATCGAAGCCGACCGCAAATGGAACCTGCTCAGCGATGGCGTGTTGCCCCTCGCCCTGGCTGCGATGCGGGCGCTGTGGGTCTGGCTCCTGCTGGCCCTCTGGTGGCAGGCTCAGCTCGCGGCCTCGAGCCATCCGTCGGGCCCCGCTGTGGGGAGCGGCGAGCTCCTGGGCGTACTCGCCGTGTTGGGGTTGCTATGGGGCGGGACCCTGGCGGCACAGCTTGGCGTCCATGTCATCAGGAAAGACCGGCAGGCTACACTATTGGTGGTCGGGGCGGGGCTGGTCGCGGTCGGGCTGGCGCTCTACGCCGGCCTCCAGGCTGTGCAGCTGCCAGCCGGGATGGGCCCAGGGGCCCTCTGGCAGGCCGGCTGGCTCCGGGCTGCCGCGGCGCGACCCGGCACGACCTTCACGATCCTGGCCGTGGCGGTCTGGCTGTGGTGGTGGGGCATCCTGACCGGGCGCGAGCCGCTGGGGTACGATGTCTTTTCGCGTAACTTCGCGCTGGGGATTGCGGCGCTGGCCATCGGCGTCGCGGTCGCCTACTCCACCCCGGGGATGCCTCTGCGTGGCGTGCTGCTGGCGCTGCTGCTCTTCTTTGCTATCGGTCTCAGCGCGCTGGCCATCGCCAGCCTGCAGGAAACACGCCGCTACGAGCTTCGCACGAGCGAGCAGCGGTTGGGGCTCAGCCGCTACTGGCTGGGCACCGTGGGCGCGATCATCGGCGTCCTGCTGGCCGCCGGGGTTATTCTGGCCCAGTTGTTTGCGCCCGACGCCATCGGCCGGGCTGCTCGCGCCGCTGGCGGTGCTATCGGATCTGCTGTGGCGAGCGTTCATCCTCTTCCTCTTGGTTTTCGCTTACCTGGTGTTCATGCCCCTCGGCGCATTGGCAAGGTTGCTGCATTTTGCGCCGCGCGCGGTGCAAGTGCCACCACTGGCCCCGATGAACATGCTGCTGGAGCTCCAGCAGCGGCAAAACGAGACCGCGGGTCTGCCGGCGGGCGTCCGTCTTGCACTTCACATCTTCGGCGGCCTGTTGCTGCTAGCGATCATCGTCGCCCTGTTCGCCCTTGCCTTCCGGCGCTTCCGGCCCTATGGCGAGGAGGAAGTGGCAGAATCCGCGATGAGCATTCTCACGGCAGAACTGTTGAGGCAGCAGCTGGCCGGGCTGCTGAGGCGGCGGAAGGGCAAAAAAGCGGCTGCTGCTGAGCCGTTCGTGCGCGTGGAAGGCGATGACCCCCGCGCCGAGGCACGCCGGATCTACCAGGCACTGCTGGCCTGGGCGGCGGCGCGTGGCCTGCCTCGCCCGCCGCCGGCATGGGAAGTGGGGCTGGCCGGGACTTGGCTGGTCGGCCTTTCAGTGGTTGCGTGGAAAGAGCGGCGGAGGCAGCCGTGGCTGCTGATGGGATGGGTTCGGTATTTGGTGATGCTGCTGCCCGTGTTGGGAATCATCCAAAGTGGGCGCGCAGGCCCACGCGGATCGCTACACCTACCTGCCGCAAATCGGGATTTATGTGGCGGTGACGTGGCTGGTGGCGGAGTGGCGGGTGAGAGGGTTGAACAGGGGCCATTCCGTGTGGCATTGGGGAGCCTGATGACCGGCATAATCGCGGTGTTGATGGTTTGCGCCTGGAAACAGGCCGCTTATTGGAAAGACGGCGAAACCTTGTGTACCT
>CAWEHT010000452.1:0-8376 GCA_963808455.1 uncultured Chloroflexia bacterium
AGAGCTCAGAAAGCCATGGCGATGGCGGCGGCCGGGAACCAGGCAATTCTCACTTGAGATCGGCGCGAACCTATATTATACTGGTCTTCCAACGGACGAGGTGATCCCGCGAGATATGCGTGACAGCCTGATTGTCGCCAGAGGAGTCTGAGCATGGAGAGCGGCTTGAACGCGCCGGCAGCGTTGGGAGATGGGCTCACGTTACTTGGGCACGAGGTACGCCAGCCGGTGAGGAAATTGGAGACGGTGCCGAATCAGCACCCGGGCAGGCGGTATCACGTGACACTGGTTTGCCCTGAGTTTACCTGCTTGTGCCCGATCACGGGCCAACCTGACTTTGCAACCATTACCATCATCTATGTTCCCAACGAACGACTTGTAGAATCCAAGTCGCTGAAGCTGTACATGTGGTCGTATCGGCAGGAAGGGACATTTCACGAGCATGTGACCAACCAGATCCTGGATGATCTGGTTGAGGCGCTCGATCCGGTTTATTGCAAAGTGACCGGCGCTTTCAACGTGCGCGGTGGCATCTTTATCACGGTAGATGCCGAGTATGAGAAGCCATTAGCGTAAGGAAGGGGCGTCCTGATTGCGCTACCGCGGTGAAGGGGCAGGCCATTTCACTTTCGAAGTCAGTCCACTTCCTCCGGCAGGATGATCGAGCTGACGGTCTTGGTGGATGCGCCGGCAATTAGCAGGATGTACTCTCCCCGCAGCGCACCCTGGCCTTCGAGGAGCGCGGCCAACTGCGACAAGGTGCCCCGCTGGACGGATTCGAACTTCTTTGTGAGGTCATTCGCCAACGCTGCCGGGCGATCGCCGAAGACATCGAGCCCTGCTGCCAGCAGTTCTTTCACCCGGTGCGGGCTTTCGTAGAAGATGAGAGTGTGGGGGAGTCCTGATCCACTGCCAGGAATCTGCGCCTTGGGCCGGCCTTGCGAGGCGGGAAACCGCGAAACGTAAACGAGTGCACCGGCAATCCTGACAGAACCAATGCCGCAATGGCTGCCGTTGGGCCTGGAATCAGGGTCACCGGTAGGCCGGCGTCTACGGCAAGCCGAACCAATGTGAATCCCGGATCGGCGATACCCGGTGTTCCGGCATTGGTCACAAGGGCCACAGACTTGCCGTCTTGGAGAAGAGCCAAGATCCGAAGGCCGGCCCGTTCCTCGTTGTGCTCATAGAACGAGACCTGAGGCTTCTTGATGTCGAAATGCTTCAGAAGCAAGCCTGTCTTCCGCGTATCCTCGCTGGCGACAACGTCCACCGAACGCAGCACCTCCAGGGCGCGCAGAGTTATGTCGCCCAAGTTACCGATCGGGGTCGCGACCAGATAGAGCACTTAGAAAGCCTCCCCCTGCGCACCTGCCTTTGCCGGGGGTATTATACTTGATCTCGTTCAGTACCTGAAGGAATCCAGGTGAACTGATGGTTGACCCCAACTTCCTGGAGATGTACAGTACGGCTCGAGCGTAAAGAGGGACCAGACGATGTCTGAGGTGTCAGGCTCACGTGCGGCTAACCCTGGGTATTCACCCCTATTTGTTGCCATCGTAGGGATCTTCGTCACCTGCCTGATTACGGCAAACATCGTCGCGGTCAAGTTGATCGCCATCGGGCCACTGGTCTTGCCGGCAGGGACCATCATCTTTCCGGTGAGCTACATTTTTGGCGATGTGTTGACCGAGGTCTATGGCTACCGCCAGGCCAGGCGCGTGATCTGGCTGGGGTTCGTGTGCAATCTGTTGGCAGTCGGCGCCATCTACCTGGCGCAGATCTTGCCAGCGGCAGCGTTTTGGGATGGACAGGGAGCGTACGTGCGCATCCTTGGCTACACGCCGCGCTTGCTGGGCGCGTCTTTTGTGGCCTACCTCATCGGCGAATTCGCCAACTCGTTCGTGCTTGCAAAGCTCAAGATCCTCACACGCGGACGCTGGCTCTGGACGCGCACCATCGGTTCCACCATAGTTGGAGAAGGCCTCGATTCTTTCGTCTTTGTTGGACTCGCGTTCATGGGCACCATCCCAGGGACAGCCATCTTCACGGCTATCCTCACGCAGTGGGTCGTCAAATCGGCCTACGAGGTCATTGCCACGCCGTTGACCTACAGAATAGTCAACTATCTGAAGAAGCGCGAGCACTTGGACGTATTCGACTATGACACGAGTTTCAACCCCCTCCTGGTGCGGGAATGAGGCGGGGGATGGTAGTGGCAGCAGCCCGGAGGAGGGACCTGTGTGGGCGAAAAGGGACTCGAACCCCCGACCTCCTCGGTGTAAACGAGGCGCTCTAACCAGCTGAGCTATTCGCCCATTCGACTGCCGTGATTATATGCCCCCTGGGGGCGGGTGTCAAAGACCCCGCAGGCGGTGGGCAGGGAGTGACTTGGGGGGCGGAGGGCCGGCGCGGGGCTGCGGTCAGAATGACAGACACCGCTACCGAGAATGCCCCCTGCAGATGCACTAATTCGGCTGGGGCGCCCGGCCCGGCCGCTCGGCCACGCCAACGCACGTCGGGGCGCACGTGTTTGGAGAAGCCGGGTGGGGCGATTATACTCAGGAGCCATGCGAGAGTATATCGATGGGGCCACGGCCATCGTGCGTGGCGCATTGGATACAGGGTGTGATTTCTTTGCCGGCTACCCGATCTCGCCCGCGACCTCGATCTTGCTGGGCATGATCCGAGAGTTGCCACGATGCGGTGGGGTGGCGATCCAGGCCGAAGATGAGATCGGCGCCATCAGCATGTGCATCGGCGCCGCCATGACAGGCGCCCGCGTGCTGACGGCGACGTCGGGGCCGGGAATGAGCCTTTACAGCGAGAACATCGGCCTGGCGGTAATGGCCGAAGTGCCACTGGTGGTCGTGGACACGCAGCGGCTGGGCCCGGCTACAGGCGGGGCAACCACCGTGGCGCAAGGCGACGTCCAGTTCGTACGCTGGGCCAGCGCCGGTGGCTACCCGATCATTGCCCTGGCGCCCGGCAGCGTGGCCGAGGCCTACAGCCTCACCCGGCGCGCTTTCGACCTGTCTGAGCGATTCCGGCTCCCGGTCTTTCTCCTGACCGATAAGGAACTGGTCATGTCGATGAGCGCGGTCGAGATCGACAGCTACGAGCATCCGCCGGTGCGCCGGCGGGCCGCCGCGCAAGGGCTGCCGCCGGGCACAGCCGGCCTGCGCCCCGAGGAGACCTATCTGCCGTGGCGCTGCGAGCCGATCGACCAGCCGCCGCCGTTCAGCCCCTATGGCGGCGAGCACGTCGTGCGGCTGACCGGCTCGAGCCACGACGAGCATGGCATGCTGACGAAGGACCCGGCGACCGTGCGCCGGCTGAACGAGCATTTGTGGCGCAAGGTCGAAGACCATACGGACGAGATCACGGCGGTCCAGCTCGACCTGGAACCGGCTGACGAGGGGGGAGGCGAGCAGAACACCTTCGGGGGCAAGGCCGCCTCGACCCTTTGGATCAGTTATGGGGTGACGACGCGCGCGATGCTGGAGGCCAAGGCTGCCGTGCGGGCCGAGGGGGGTCGCGTTTCCACCATGGCCGTACAGAGCCTGTGGCCGGTGCCGGAGGCGGAACTCTTGAGCGCCGTTTACCCCGACGCAGGGGAGGGGCAGGCGGGCGCCGGCCGGTTCGAGCGCGTGGTCGTGGCCGAGCTGAACCTGGGCCAATATTGCCGGGAAGTGGAGCGCGTCGTCTATCGGCACGCGGCCCGCCATGGCCGGGTAGCGCCGGAGGTGATCGGGCTGGGCCGGGTAGATGGCGAGCTGATCACGCCTGGGCAGTTCATCGAAACGATTAGGGCTAACTGACATGCTGCCACTCGCTACATACCGCAACGAACGCGCTTATCCGTTCTGCCCAGGCTGTGGGCACGGCCTCATCCTGTACGAATTCGACAAGGCCCTCGTGAAGCTGGCCATCCCGCCCAAGCAGCTGGTGCTGGTCACGGATATCGGGTGCCAGGGGCTGGCAGATCAGTACTTCGTGGCGAATGCGTTTCATGGGCTGCATGGGCGCAGCATCGCTTACGCCACGGGCATTAAGCTGGCTAACCCCGAGCTGAAGGTCATCGTGATGATCGGGGACGGCGGGACCGGGATTGGGGGCGCGCATCTACTCAACGCGGCCCGGCGCAACATCGGCCTGACCGTGCTGGTCTTCGACAATTTCAACTTCGGCATGACGGGCGGCGAGCACAGCGTCACCACGCCGACGGGCGGCTTCACGGCCACGACGCGTTCCGGCAACCTGGAGCGTCCGCTTGACCTCTGCGGGACCGTCGCGGTGAACGGGGCCGGCTACGCCTGGCGGGGCACCGCTTTCGACAAGGACCTGGCCGACAGGATCGTCGAGGCTGTGCGCGTCGAAGGCTTCGCCCTGCTCGACATCTGGGAGTTGTGCACGGCGTATTACGTCCCGAACAACGAGTTCTCGCGTAAAGCCCTGTTCGAGACGCGCGAGAAGCTGGGCATGGCCGCCGGGGAGATCCATCGGGAGGAGCGGCCGGAGTACGCGCACGCCACGCGGGCGGCGGCGGAGGGGGCCGGCCGTGGCGCCAGCGGGTCAACGCGGCCGAATCCGTTGCCGGCGCTCTTTGCCACGCGGCTGGAGCGCCCGTTCCGGATGGTGATTGCCGGTTCGGCCGGCGGCAAGATCCGTTCGACGGCGCGTATGATCGGGGAGGCGGCCGTGCTTTCGGGCCTGTGGGCCAGCCAGAGCGACGAGTATCCGGTGACGGTCAAGACAGGGCACAGCATCAGCGAGCTGATTCTGAGCCCAGCGCGAGATCCTGTATACCGGGATCGCCCAGCCCGACGCAGTCGTGCTGGTCAGCGAGGATGGGTACAGGCAGGCTGGCCATTATCTGGAGCGGCTGACCTCTGCGAGCTGGCTCTTCGTGCCGCCTGCCTTCGCCGGCCTTTCGACACCGGCGCGCAAGGTGGTGCTCGACCCCGCTAGCGCGGGGGCGCAGGGCAGCAAGAAGAACGAGGGATTGCTGCTGGCGGCGGCCGCGCTGCGCCTGCTGGACGTGTTCCCCATGGAAGCGTGTGCCGAGGCGATCCGCCGCGGGCAGCGCGGCGCGATCGCCGACGAGAACCTGGCAGCCCTGGCGGCCAGCGAGAGGGTAGGCGCGGCACGCGAGGGCTGAGGTAGCCGGCGGGGCGGAGAGGGCGGGCCGCCCCGCTGGCAACCGGCCGAAAGCCCTCAGATGACGCCTCCTGGATGCTGAAGCAGCCCGGCGTCGGGCGTGTGTCTGACGCCGTGGGCCAGCTGGTGTGGGAGCCCACCCAGGAATTCCTCTGTGTCCCCATTGGGCGCCGGCCGGTCACTTGGCCAAGCCGGGCGAAGGCAAGCGTGGGTATATCAGAAGCCAAGTTTTTACACGCTCATTGCGCCGCGCCCTGGGTGTGGTGTCGATACGACGAGTGAGGGGAATGGGTCCGGCGACCCGCACGTGAAGTTGGCCGGCACCGCCGACCTGGAAAGGTGCGCGATCGGAGAACGGAGCCTTGCCACGGCGGCGATGCCACGGAGCGGGTCCTCACAGTGCCAGGGGAGAGGTTCGCTATGCCAATCTCGAGCGACATCGCGCAGGAAGCCAAGCGTCTGGTGGCCGCAGCGACCGCCAAAGGATTACCACTCCGCCTGATCGGCGGGACGGCCATCAAGCTCCATTCAGCCAGTGCCAGCCAGCGCGCGCTGGCACGAACGTACCCCAACATCGATCTTGTCGTGGCAGCCGGGAACGGGGCAAAGGTCGGGCCGTTCCTCGCCGGGGAGGGTTATGTCGGCGAACGAGCCTTCAACGCTCTCAACGGTGCCACGCGCCAGCTTTACAACGACATGGTCCACAAACGGCAGGTTAACGTTTTCATTGGCAACTTCGAGATGTGCCACAAGCTGCCCCTTGCCGATCGCCTGGCGGCTGATCCGTTGACGGTGCCGTTGGCCGAGCTGTTCCTGACGAAGGCCCAGGTCTTGAAGCTGGGCAGCAAAGACAAGTTGGATCTACTGGCTCTGCTGATCGACCACGAAGTCGGCAGCGGCGACAGCGAGACGATCAACGCCAGCCGCGTGGCGAGCCTGTGCAGCAAGGACTGGGGGCTCTACACGACCGTGACGATGAGCCTACAGAAGGTGGGCGAGGCTTTGAGCAAAGCAGAGGTGCAACTGGACACGCGCCAGGTGAGCCTGGTCACGCGGCGGGTGAAGGCACTCACGGATGCCATGGAGAAGGAGCCCAAGGGAGCGGCCTGGAACGTGCGGGCGCGCATCGGGACACGCGTCCCGTGGTATCAGGAGGTTGAATAGGCCCGGAGGGTGGCTCAGCCGGTGGGCTTGCGCCCCGTGACGTAGGCAGTGACGGTGCGCCAGGACACAGCCCGGCCGAGTAGCGCGCGCTCGAAGGCTGCCCGTGCCTGCAGGATCTCCTCTGCAGAGAGGGTGCGCGCCAGGCGTTGGGCGTAGCTGGGACGGGCACCATCGGGCGCGGGGTCGAACCAGCGGGCCAGGAGAGGGCGCGTGATCTGGAGTTCGCCAAGGGTCTCTTGCGTTTCTACCGCAAGATCGTCGAGGCGGGAGGCGGCGAAGGCTGCCCGCAGGTCGTCTTCTGTCCAGGCCACGAGCGGATCGTCGGGATCATCGTAGATGGCTTCTTCGGCGGCCCGCAACCGGCCGGCGAGGGCCGGCGGCGTTTGCTGCGGGTCGAGGAGCGCGTGGAGACGCTGCGAGCGCCGGTGAACGGTCTCGGCCAGGCTGAGGTAGCCTCCGGGGCGCAGGAGGTTGGCGGTCGCGGCGACTTGCCCCAGCCCGCCCGCCGGGAAGGACCGAAGGGCGGCGGAGAGCGCGTCGCGGCCGACGATGGCATCGAAGAGCAAGCCGTCGTAGCCGTGCTGGGCCAGCAGGTCCGGCAGATCGGGCAAGGCACCCTGCAGAAGGATCGGGCGCTCTGGCTCAGGAAGACGTGCGGCGAGCTCGGCGAGCATGGCGGCGTCGGACTTGGCCGTGGCGAGCGCCCAGGTTCCGCCTTCGGGCGCCTGGCGCACGCACTCCCAGGTGAGCAGCCCGGTGCCGGCGTTCAGGTCAAGGGCCACGGAATGCCGGTTGAGATGGGCGGCGGCCACGATCCGGGCGCGTTGGGCGGCGAGGCGTTCGCTGGCGCCGCTCAGGGCGCGCTCCAGCCAGCGCTCGCGGTCGCGGGCCACCTGCCGGCCCGCGGAGCTGAGGATCTTCCGGGGCGCCAAAAGCATCGCCTCCCTCCAGCATGGCAGCCAATTGGGCCTCGCGCTGGCGCTGCACCTGCTGCTGTATGGCTTGTTCGTAGCCCTGCCCTGACGGCTGGTAGAAGACGCGGCCGCGCAGCGAGTCGGGCAGGTATTGCTGGGCGACCCAGTGGTCGCGGTAGGCGTGCGGGTAGAGGTAGCCCTCGCCGTGGCCGAAGCCTTGGCGTCGCGGCTGGCGTCCTTGCAGATGGCCCGGCACTTCCGTCCCTCGGCCTCGACCGTGGCGAGGGCGTCGAAGAAAGCCGAGCGCCGAATTGGACTTGGGGGCGGTGGCGAGATAGAGGGCGGCCTGCGGCCAGGTGGAACTGTCCCTCGGGCATGCCCGATGCGGTCGAAGGCCTGGGCGCAGGCGAGCACGACCTGGACGGCCGCGGGTCGGCCAGGCCCACGTCCTCGCAGGCCGAGATGAGCATGCGCCGGAAGGCGAAGCGCGGGTCCTCGCCCGCGTAGACCATGCGCGCGAGCCAGTAGAGGGCGGCGTCGGGATCCGAGCCGCGCAGGCTCTTGATGAAGGCGCTGGCCGCGTCGTAGTGGATAGTCGCCGTCCTTGTCGTAGAGGACGGCGCGCCTCTGGATGCTTTCCTCGCGCGGCCAGGCTCACGGGTATGGTGGAGCCCTTCGCGGGAGGCCAGGGCTCGGCGCTGGTCTCGACCGCGAGCTCGAGGGCGTTGAGGAGGCTGCGCGCGTCCCCGTCGGCCGCCTCGACGAGGTGCTCGAGCGCGCCTTCCTCGAACTCGACCTTCCAGCCGCCGTAGCCGCGCTCGGCGTCGGCTAACGCGGCGTCGGGCGATGGCGAGGAGGTCGGACTGCGTCGAGGGCCTTGAGCTGGAAGACCCGCGAGCGCGAGACGAGGGCGCGGTTGACCTCGAAGAAGGGATTCTCGGTGGTGGCGCCGATGAGGAGGATGGTGCCGTTCTCGACCCAGGGCAGGAGGGCGTCCTGCTGCGCCTTGTTCCAGCGGTGCACCTCGTCGACGAAGAGCATCGTCCGGCGGTCGTAGAGCTCGCGGTGCTTCTTGGCCTCGTCGATGGCCGCCCTGATGTCGGCCACGCCCGCGAGCACGGCGTTGAGGGTGACGAAATGG
>CAWEHT010000453.1:0-6902 GCA_963808455.1 uncultured Chloroflexia bacterium
CTCGTGGCGGCGTTGGGGGTGGCGGCGATCGTGGTGCTTATCAGCCTCCAGCTGGGCCGGCGCACGATTGGCGGGCTGGTGGACGCAGTGCCGCCGGGCCTGCGAGACGACGTCGTGCGCGCGGCTCACGTGCCCGGCGTGCTGGAGGTGCTCAGGGTGCGCGTCCGGCAGAGCGGCCCTGAGACGTTCGCCGACGTCCAGCTGGCGGTCAGCCGCGACACCAACTTCGTAGAGGTGGACGAGATCGCGACCCATGCCGAAGAGTCGATTCGCGAGATACTGCCGGGCGCCGACGTGATGGTCCATGTCGAGCCGGTGCGCGCTGCCGACGAAGACATCGTCGCGACGGTCAGGGTGCTGGCCGCGCGGCATGGGCTGGGGGCGCGCACGGCATACGGGTTTACGACGTGCCGGGCAACCGCTCCCTCGAGCTACACCTCGAGGTGGACAATTCCTTGAGCGTGGGCGAAGCGCACGCGCAGGCGACGGAATTCGAACACATTCTGCGGCAGGCCCTGCCGCACGTCGGGCGCATCACGACCCACATCGAGCCGGCAGGCGAGGTGCCTGCCGTGCGCCCGGCGGCTGCGGCGGGAGCCTCACGGGTAATGCAAGCGCTGCGGCAACTGCCCACCCGCACCGGTATCGATTTCAGCCCTCACGACCTCAGCGTGAACCGCGAAGCGGGGCACCTTGACGTCACGTTTCACATCCGTCTCGACCCTGGCGCGCCCATCACCGATGCGCACGCTGTTGACGGAAAGTATCGAGCAGGCACTTCGCGGCCAGGTTCCCGAGCTGGGGCGGGTGACGATCCACGTGGAGCCGGTGGCGGCTCGCGAACCGTGAGGCGCGGCAGAGGCCGTTGGGGCCGGCCGGTTGCGAGGCGTGGGCTTGCCCCGAGCCGTCCACCGGGCCCGGCGCGATCCGGCGACCCAATCCAGTCACGCGCGACGCGCGCCCGGCCCGACGTCCATAATGGAGGCGTCTGTGTTTCAGGTTTCGGAGGAGTGGAAGAGTGCCTATCCGGGCGCGTGCGCCGGGGCGTTGGCGTTGGCGGGCGTGACGAACCCCGAGCACCATCCGGCCCTGGACGCGCGGAAGGAGGCCCTGGAGGCGGAACTGAGGGCCCGCTGGGCGGGGCAAGACCGCAAAGCGCTGGTCGCGCTGCCGGTGATGCGCGCCTACGGCGCACACTACTCCCGCTTTCGCAAGACCTATCATGTGCTGTTGCAGCTGGAATCCGTCGCGCTGAAAGGCAAGTCGCTGCCCAGGGCCGCGGCCCTGGTAGAGGCGATGTTCATGGCCGAACTGAAGAACGGGCTGCTGACTGGCAGGCACGACCTGGCGGCGTTGGAGCTGCCGGTAACTGTGCGCGTAGCCGGAAGCGATGAGCGCTATGTGACCCTGGGCGGCAGGGAGCAGGCGCCGGCCGCGGGCGACATGTGCATGTGCGATGGGCAGGCCGTGATCTCCAGTATCATCTATGGCCCCGACGCGAAGACGGCGATCTGCCCTGCAACACAGCGGGCCATCTTCACCGTCTACGGGCCGGCCGGCATCGCCCCGGCTGCGGTGCGCGCCCACCTGGACGACATCTGCGAGCTCGTGAGGGTAGTGGCGCCCGCGGCCACCGTTGAGCTGTGTGAGGTCTATGCCGCGCCGTGAGGGTGCCTCCCCCATTGGCGGCGCGCGCACCTTGCCCTTGCCTGGCCCAGGCCCTGCGAGTGAGGCCAGGTTGACGTGCACGGCCTTCTAATATATCATAAATATATCAGTCGCTGCCCGGCAGCGGCCGGCAATCCAATCGTGGGCGAGGGGGGTGTCGCGTGGAGTCTCAAGCACTGGCTGCATTCGTCGTCGAGTCGATCAGGCGCGAGGTGGCGAACTCGGGGAATGTGACCGAATACCGCGAGCCGCTGGTGGGCTTCGCTTCGGCGGCCGATCCGCGCTTCGCCGAGCTCCGCCGGATCGTCGAGCCCACCCATTTCCTTCCCGAGGAAATGCTGTCCGGCGCTCGCTCGGCCGTCGCCTTCTTCCTGCCTTTTGCGCCCTGGGTGGTCGAGGCAAATGCCGCGGACCGGAGCAAGGTTGCACGGGAGTGGCCGGTCGCCTATCTGGAGACCAATGCGCTCATCGAGCGTATCACGGGCCACCTGATCAGCGCGCTGGCAGAGCGCGGGGTCCGGGCTACCGCCGCGCCGGCGACGCACAACTATGATATGGAAACGCTGACCTGCCGGTGGTCGCACAAGAGCGTGGCCGTGATCGCCGGGCTGGGAAGCTTCGGCCTTCATCGTATGGTGATCACCGATGCCGGCTGCTGCGGCCGTTTTGGCAGCCTGCTCCTGGACGCCGATGTGGCTTTCGCCCCGCCCCCCACCAGGGAACGGTGTCTCTACTTCTTTGACGGCAGTTGCCGGGAATGCATCGATCGCTGCCCTGTCAGCGCGATCAGCATCGACGGTTCCATCGACAAGCAGCGCTGCAATCATCGCCTGCTTGGGCTGGCCAAGGCGTCGGGCCTGGAACTATTGGCGGACGCGTGTGGCAAGTGCGCCATCGGGCCCTGTTCGCTGGAGCCGGCGGTAGCGGCGTAAGCGGAGCGTCGGGAACCCTTCGCGAGCTCAGGTAGCTTGTTGTCATGGAAGATGTGCACCTGATCGAGCTCACGAATCCGGGCTCGGAATTGGCGTGGCCGGGCCTTCGAGCTCTACGAGACCTGTTTTCCTATCGAGGAGAGGGATTCCGCTCGTTCGCCTGAAGGAAGCGATCGTCAGGCAAGCCGAAGGGCGAGGGCCTGCCGGTGAGCTGGCGCACCACCGCGTGGCGGTCCAGGCCGGCCGGGTGGCCGGCCTATCATTCTATGGCTATTATGGCCCGGCGAGGCTTGGTTACCTGGGCTACCTGGCTACCCGGCCCGAGATCCGAGGACAGGGGCTCGGCGCGTGGCTGCTGGGCGAAACGTTGAGGAGCTTGCCGGCGGATGCCCGGCGGCTCGGCGGGCCGCGTCCCCTGGGCTTGTGCTGGGAGGTCGAGCGTCCTGAAGACGCGGACACACCTGCCGCCCGCCTGTTGCGCGAGCGGCGGATCGATTTCTATCGCCGGCAGGGGGCCGTACTGTTGGACGACGTTCAATTCCGGGCGCCCCCGATGGGCGCGGGCCTGCCGTCGCTGGCCTTCCACCTGATGTTCATGCCGCTGCCCGGCGAGCGCATGGGCCTTGAACCTGCGCTCAAGCGGGCCATCGTTGACGCCATACTCCTCCATGGTTACGATCTGGAGCGCGACTCCCCGTACTACCTCGCGGCACTGGCTGCCCTCTCTCGGGAGGCCACGGGGGGCAAGCGTTGACTGATGCAGCCGGATGGGCTCTTTGGGTGGCGAAGCCGCCCAAAGAGCCCGCCGCCAATACCTTCCCCCATCTCCATGGTTTGGCTCGACCGCATCCCGCATGCCTGCCACCAGGCCGAAGCGGCCGCCGAGGAATTGGTGACGCAGGGCTCAGCGCTCCTGTTCCATCCGGCGCGTGGCGTATCTTTTCGCCAGCTGTGGACCGGCCCGTGTCACGTGTGGTCCGGCCGCTTGATGGGCGAGCCGGCCAGCCGCCGGGCCGACACGGGCGAACCGGAAGTGCTGCCGGCGGAGCAGTTGGCCGCTGCCCGGCTGGCGCCCTGGAGCCATGACGGTGGACCCTTGCCGTGAATTTTACGCGAGGCGCCGGGTGTGGGTACGCTCTCTTGCTTGCCGCTCCAACCACGCGCCGGCAAGTCAGGCTGGTTGGGCTGGTTCCTCGTTGGCCTCGGCGATGGTAAAAGTCGCACTGATCTGCGTGCCGTGGCGAAGCATCGCCCACACAGGGCACAATTGCTCATCGGTCATCTTGATGGCCCTTTCGACGGCGCTGGCATCCAGGCCTGCTCCCGAGAAGTCGAACCGCAGGTCTATGGTGGTCAGCACCGCAGGATTCTCGTCGCGCCGCAGGCCGGTCGCCGCCACCTCGAGGCCGGCCACCGGCTGCCCCATTTTGCGCAGGACACCCAGGACGACCTGGCCGCTGCAGGTGGCCAGGCTGAGCAGCAGAAGCTCCAGAGGCATCCATCCCTGGTCGTCGCCCCGCGGTGCCGGATAGTCGACTGCCACGGAGGCCCCGGTGTGACCCTGGCCCTGAAACCGGATCTTCTCTTCCAGCGCCGCACGCACTCTCAGCTCAATGGTCATTGCTTCCTCCTTGCCGTTTGCACGGGCCTGCCAGTGTCCTGACATTCGTCTGAGACTTGTGACATCCTAAGTACCCTTGGCCTGTCTGTCAAGCCGTGATCCGCGCCGGTGTGATCCGCACCGGGAGGCATCGCGGCTGGCCCGTACGCCACGCAGAACTGTTCGACCGCGTGGCCTGGTGCCACCAGAAATGAAGGCCGGTACTCTCGCCTACTTGACGCATGGGCCAAAGGGCCATAGAATGACCGCGTTTATGTGCGAGCGCGCACGTTTTTTTAGTTCCACAAAGGAGAAGTTCATGAGCATTCCCGACCTCCCCACCTTGCCCGAAGTCACCGGGCAGTCGAAAAGCGGACTCAAGTACCACATCCTGGGCACCGTCCAGCAGACGCTGGTGGTCGAGCTGCAGGGTAGCCAGTGCGTGTTCTCGGACTCGGGCGCTATGTCGTGGATGACAGACACGGCTGTGATGGCCGCCAAGTCCGGGAGCGGTGGGCTGGGTGGCATGCTCAAGCGCGCTGTCTCCGGTGGAACCGTCTTCATCATCGACTTCACGGCCAAGGATGGGCCTGCCCAGGCAGCATTCAGCACGGACTTCCCGGGCAAGGTTCTGGCCATCGATCTGGACCCCGGCCAGTCCATCATCATGCACAAGCATGCCTTCCTCTGCGCTGAAAAGAGCGCCACGCTCGACGTCTTCTTCACCCGCAGGCTGGGCACAGGCTTCCTGGGCGGTGAGGGCTTCATCCTGCAGAAGCTGACCGGACCGGGCGTTGTGTTCGGCGAGCTCGACGGTGACGCGGTCGAATATCACCTCCAGCCTAACCAGGTCATGAGGATCGAGCCTGGTCACATCGCGATGTTCGAAAGCACCGTGAGTTTCGACGTCGAGATGGTCAAGGGCTTTACGAATATCCTTCTCGGTGGCGAAGGGGTTTACCTGGCCACGCTCCGCGGCCCCGGGCGCATCTGGCTGCACTCCATGACGGTGAGCAAGATGGCGCACCGCCTCGTCGAGTATCTCCCGGCCAAGTCCGGCTGATCGCTGCTTTTCGAAAGCCCCGCGCCGGGGCAACCTGCCTGTATACCGGTCTGGACCATCCTTCGCGTGCCCCCGTCGTTGGGCGCGCGAAGGGCGCGTCCAGGTATGCTTGTGCCGAGGAGAAGGACAAGAAGATGTTCTGGCAGTTGTGGAAGAAATCGTCTCAGGAGGGCCGGCTGCCCGCCGGTCGCCTCCCGGCCGGCCTGATCGGTGGGGTCGCCCTTATTGCAGCCCTGTGCGTGGCTGCCGGCGGCGCCTCGTTGGCCTCGGCCGCGCCAGCCCTGGTTAGCGCCTATGGCCCTGCCCCTCAAACCGCAGTGACCGCTACGTCGAGCATCTCGTCCAGCGTCGCGGTTACGTCAACCTCGGCGGTCACGGCGACGGCGCCCATCACGGCGACCTCGGCGATGACGGCGACGGCGCCCATGACGGCGACTTCGGCGGTCACGGCGACGGCGCCCATCACGTCAACCTCGGCGATGACGGCGACGGCGCCCATCACGTCAACCTCAGCGGTCACGGCGACGGCGCCCATGACGGCGACCTCAGCGGTCACGGCGACGGCGCCTATCACGTCAACTTCAGCCGTCACGGCGACGGCGCCCATGACGGCGACCGCGCCGGTCACGGTGACCGCGCCGGTAACCTCGACCGGTGTGCTGGTGCCGACGCAAACGGTGCCGATCATGGCCCCCATTACGCCCACATCGCCGCTAACCATGGGCCTCTCGGTGACCGGCACGGTGCTTGCCGACCTGGGCTTCCGGCCTGACGTCAACGGCTTCAGCTTCGAGAATTATGGCAAGGATACGCCGGCCACTAACTTGACCGCGGATGACCTGCGGACCCTGTTTGGCGACAAAGTGTGCGGCAGCCTGGCAGACGGCAAGTGCACTCTGGCGCCTCCTGCGCAGCAGTGGATCCAGATGGCCAACGATGCTATGGGCGGTGGGCACTGCGAAGGCTTCGCGACGTTGAGCGACCTGTTCTACGCCAACGACATCGACCCGAACGCATTTGGCGCGGGCCGGGCCGCTGATCTGCAGTTCCAGGGCAACGACAGGCTTCAGCGGAGATCGCGTATTGGTTCATCACGCAGGCCACTAATCCGGCCCGCAGCGGCTTCATGAACCATCTCACCCCGACCCAGGTTGTCGATACGCTCATCGCGGCCTATAAGCCTGGCGCGGAGATCACCGATCAGTATGAGATCCATATCTTCAAGCGCGACGGGACGGGCGGGCACGCGGTTACGCCGTATGGGGTGATCGATGAAGGCAATGGCATCCAGGATATCGTGATCTATGACAACAACTGGCCGAAGATGCCGCGGACCATCAGGGTTGACCGCAATCAGAATACGTGGTCTTACTCAGCTTCGATCAATCCCAGCGAGCAGGCAGCCCTCTATGACGGCGATGCCAACACGATGAACTTGCAGCTGGCCTCCACGAACGCGCGGGTTGGCAGGCAGGCTTGCGACTTCTGCGGCGGCCAGGCGACGAGTCGCGTGGCCGGCCTGGCAGCCTCGGACGAGGAGTACTACGAGATCTCGATAGAGGGCGAGGGGCACCTGTTGATCACCGACCAGCAGGGCCAGCGCCTGGGCTACGTTAACGGCGAGCAGGTCGACGAGATC
>CAWEHT010000454.1:0-36468 GCA_963808455.1 uncultured Chloroflexia bacterium
TCATCGTAACCCCCATCAGCGCGTAATCCACGCCAAAACCCATGTGCAGATCCCCTTGAACGAACCTGCCGCCCACAGACAGCCCTCCGAACAGCAGGGCCACCGGAATCGACGCAATGGGATCGCCAAGGGAGATCAGCCCGCAGATGATCCCGTAGAATGCCAGGTCGCCGAAATATTCGTAGTCGCTGGTGATCCGATAGAGGCCCGGCACCGCGGCAAAATAATGATACCCGGCCAGGCCGGCCAAAGCTCCCCCCGCAATGAAAACCAGGAGCGATACCTTGACGGTGCTGATGCCCGCGTAGCCGGCCGCAGCCGGGTTTTGGCCGTGTGCCCTGATCTGATACCCTATCGAGGTCCTGGCGAACACCCACCAAAGCAAGGCGGCCAGAATCAGGGCCAGAAAGATCGTGAAGGGGACACCGGCGATCATGGGTGCGTCCAACCCAGGCAGCAGAATGTAACCCTGGCCCTCTCCGCCGGCGCTCATGAGGGGCCCCCCCTCTTTGATCGCGAAAGCCACCAGCCAGAAAGCCATGAAGTTCAGCATCATCGTGACCACGATCTCGTTGACGCCCATCTTCCCCTTCAGGAATCCGGCGATCGCACCCACCGCAGCGCCGCCCAGGGCAGCCGCGATCACCATCAGCGGGAGCACGATGGCCGGAGAAACCGGCGACGTGGTGGCATCCTTGGCCCCCAAAATCAGAGGCACGGCAAATGCGCACAGCGCCCCCGCGTAGAGCTGCCCGGTCATCCCGATGTTCCAGAGGCCGGCCCTGAAGGGGACGATAAATGCGGACGCGCACAACAACAGGAAGATGAACCTGTAGATCGTCAGCGGCAGCCCATTCGGGTTGGCGAAAGCGTACTTGAAGATGGCTGCATAAGCCGACAGTGGGTCGATTCCCGCCAGCACGAAAACCAGGCTGAAAAGCGCCAGGGCGAAAAGGATCGCCAGGATCGGGATACCGGCTGCCTCCCAGCCGCCCAGCCGCAACTTCTTCTCGAGCTTTATTCTGTAGCCAGCGAGCCTCATATGTCTTGCCCTTTCAGGCGCAAACCCGCCATCATCGCCCCTACGTTCTCTCGCCGGGCCTCCTCCGCCGGGATGATGCCCATGAATTGGCCTTCGTAGATCGGCGCCACGCTATCGCTCAGCGCCAGGATCTCGTCGAGGTCCTCCGAGATGAGGAGAATGGCCGTCCCTGACCTCCTGGCCTCCAGGAGCTTGTTCTGGACGAACTCGGTGGCTCCCACATCGAGGCCCTGCGTGGGCAGATGGGCGATCAAGAGCCGCGGCCGGCGCGATGCGCACGCGGGCCAGGATGAGCTTTTGGAGATTCCCACCGGACAGGTGCCTGGCCTTCGTTTCCAGGTTAGGGGCCACCACGCCAGTATTCAGCGGTAATCTCTGCCGAATGCTTGCGTAACCTGTCATAATCCAGAATGCCAAACCGGGAGAAGTCGCCTTCGAAGTAGGTGTTCATCATGATGTTCTCCATAAGGGAGAAATCGGCGATGGAACCCACATCGACGCGGTCGGCGGGGATATACCCGACGCCAGACTGCCATCTTTCCAGGGCAGAGACATGGGTGATGTCTCGCCCCTCGAGCATCACCTTGCCGCCCGTCGGCTTTCGCAGGCCGGCCAGCACCTCGGCTAACTCGCGTTGCCCGTTGCCGGAGACGCCGGCGATGCCGAAAATCTCGCCTCCATGAATCGAAAACGAAGCGCCTCCCAGCGCCAGGGAACCCTTGTCGTTGAAGGCAAAGAGGCTTGCGACCTGGAGGACGCATGGCCCCTTCTCTACGCTGGTCCTTTCCACGTTGAAAATGACTTCTCTTCCCACCATTTCCCTGGCCAGGCTCTTCTCTGTCGCCAGCTTCGTGTCCAGGCAGGCTACAACCTTTCCACCGCGCAGGACCGTCACCCTGTCGCTGATCGCCAGCACGATGGGAAGCTTATGGGTGATGAATGGGACGACAGCGAGTTCACCTTGCGCCATGATCTGGACGGACGCGAGGAGTTTCTCGGTTTCAGGGGGTGTCAGCGACGAGGTCGGCTCGTCGAGGATCAGGACCTTTGCGCCACGGTAGAGAGTCTTGAGGATCTCAACCGCCTGCTTTTCCCCTTCGGCAAGCTGCCACACCTTGGCCCGGAGGTCCAGCTTGAATCCGTAGCGCCACGCGAGTTCTTCGACCTCCTCCTCGGCCCGTTTCAGGTTCAGGACCCTTCCGGCCTTTGGGTGGCCGAGGACGATGTTTTCGATCGCCGAATCCGCGCCCACCAGCTTGCGGTTTTGATGGACCATCCCCACGCCCATCGCAATCGCGTCTGCGGGTGACCGGAAATTGACCTTCTTGCCCCCGATAATGATCTCGCCTTCGTCCGGCTGTAAGAGCCCGAACAGGATGCTCATCAGGGTGGTCTTCCCGGCGCCGTTTTCGCCGAGGATGGCATGAATCTCGCCTGCCCGTATTTCGAAGTCAATCCGGTCATTGGCGACGACCCCTGGAAAGCGCTTGGTGATCCCCCTCGCCGCCAGGACCGTTTGGCCGCGCTTGATCCCTTGCAGAAAGTCTTCTGGCACCTGTCTCTCCTAGCTTCCGGTTGTCGCAGGATCCTGTGGTCGCGTCGCCCGACGATGAGGAGCGCCGCGGCGCCGAAAACGCCGGCAGGGCGGCCCGAAGGGTATGGGGCTCCGGGCCGCCCTGCTCGGGTTAGAACGGGCGCGGCCTGTTTACTGCAGGATGGTCATGCCATCCAGGTCGAAGTTGAACTGGGCCAGGAATCCACGCGTCCGACGGCATCACGCCGGCCTGTTTGACCACTGTCCCCTTGGCCGGAATCGGCAAGCCGGGCAGCTTCAGGCCGGTGCCGTTGCTCACGAACTGAGCGGCCTGGAACGGGTCCCAGGTGCCTGCGATCATCTGGTCTCTTCTTTGCTGAACGAGCTGGATGATCGAATCCGGGATCAGGGGGCGCGCCTTGGGGCTGATGGCATCCAGGCCCACCTTGCCGTTGTTCATGATGTCAACGGTCGGCTCCACGGTGCCGTTGGCCAGCGTCATGTTGTCGTGCATGCCCAGGAAGACCACGGTGTTCGGGTTCTTATCGCCGGCCATCATCTCCTGGATGAGCTGGTTGTAGAGCACTTCCCACCGGGTATCGAACGACACGGCCACCGTGTCCGTGTTCGACCAGCCGAGGTCCCCCACGATGTCCATGTCCTTGCCCACGAACCAGAATCTTCTGCTGCGTGGCCACGTCGAGCGGGGAGCTGGAATCCGTCTGTTGAGTGAGGACATCCGCATGGTACTGGGTCACCAGGGTCGTGGCGACCTCGCGCTCGTCCGCCGGTTTGAGCCAGTCGCCAACGTACTTGACATATACCGTGATTTTCTTGTTGAGCAACTTCTCTGCGTCCATCACCCCAAGGTAGAACCCGTTCTGCCGGTGGGCGACCTGGACACAGGGGAAAGCCGAGACGATGCCGATCACGTTCGACTTGGTGAGCGCCCCGGCGATGAGCCCTTCCAGGTACATCGCCTGGTATTGCCTGGGGAACATACGGATGAAATTCGTCTTGGTGCTCACATCGCTGGCGACGATAGACACGAAATACGTATTGGGATTCTGGTCGGCGATATCCTTCAAAGGCATCCCGATGAACTCGGCGTTGCCGACGACGATGTTGGCCCCTTCGGAGATCATCTCCTTGGCGTCTGGGACTGCCGCGTCAGGGGTCACTTCCTCCCTGTAGATGTATTTCAGGCCGGGGTACTTGGCAACGAGCCGCTTGGCCAGCGCGATCGTGCGCGCCTGACCAGGTTGTGCCCTTGATGACGCTGAAATGCTCGATGGCCAGGGTGAGCGGCATGCTCGCCGCAGCCGTGGGGGCGGCGGCCGGTGCCGAGGTGGGTTGCGCGGCCGCCGGCTGGGTGGGTTGCGCGGCCGGCGGTTGGGTAGGTTGCGCGGCAGGTGGCTGGGTGGGTTGCGCAGCCGCCGGCGCCGAGGTCGGCTGGGGTGGCGGCTGGGTCGGTGCCGGTGTGCAAGACGCTGAGCCGATGATCACGGCAGCCAACAAGAGAGAGACGACGGTGACCCTGAATGCAGCAGTTCTGTGCGGGCGGGCAACTTTGCCGTTCATTGCTCTTTCCTCCTTGGACCTACCAGTGTCTTGTGAAGAGCGGCGAGGCATGCGTACGGAAACCTGCTTCGCGTGCTACATGCCCAATCCACCATTCCTGGGCAGTTGGTGGCGAACTGAGCTCGAAATCAGCACCTCCTTTCATCCTGCCGGCTCATCCTGCCTAACAGGAAGCCGAGCAACAACGCAAGGGCGGCAACGACGGCCAGGCGTGCCCAGACCGCCTGCGAAGAGGACAGCATCTCGCCGGCCATGTCCTTGACCACGGCCGCCGCAAACCTGGCCTCTGTGGGTGGCACGTAGGTGACTTCTTTTCCGGTAGTCTGGGCTGTCACCCGGGCCTGCAGCGCTCCGTTCAGCGATTCCAGCCCCTGGCGGATCATGCTCTTGCTCACCGTGTCGAGCGAACGCTGCCCCACGCTCGCGAGCCTGCCGCCGATCTGGAAATCGCCATCGTACTTGAGCAGCGTCGAGCCATCTCCCTGGTCGATCAACTGGATGCGCCCTGAGCCCCTGGCAAAACCCTGAGGGCCCTTGCCTTCGGCCGTCAAAGTGCAACTTTCAGGCGGCACTTCATCGGCAATCGTGACCGTGCCGGCGAAAGTGCCGCTGATAGGGCCGATCCGTACATTCATCGTGCCTTCATACTGGTTTTCGCTGAGCTTGTTCAGGGCCTCCGTGCCGGGCAGCGCCTTGGCAAGCGCATCCGGGTCTCGGACCAGCGCCCAAACTTCCTGACGCGGGCCCCTGAATAGGTAGTCGCCTTCGATTTTCATGCTTCTCGTCCCTCATGCAGCAGCTCGTAGAGCCTGTTCGGGCTGAGCGGAAGTTCCAGGATCTCGATCTTGCGGCCGGCCAAGGCGTTCTCCACGGCCTGCACGAAGCAGGATGGTGTGGGGATGGCTCCGGCCTCGCCAACGCCCTTGGTGCCGAGCGCGTTCAGCGGCGATGGCGTGGACAGATGGCCAATCTCGATGCGCGGCACGTCGGTCGCGCGCGGCATCAGGTAATCCGTCAGCGTGCCGCTCAGCAACTGGCCGCTTTCGTCATAGGCCAGTTTCTCATAGTAGGCATTGCCGATGCCCAGGGCGACGCCTCCGTGGATCTGCCCGTCCACGATGAGCGGATTGATCACCGTCCCACAATCGTGGGCGATCACGTAACGTTTGATCTCCACCATCAGGGTCTCGGTATCGACTTCAACGATCATCGCCACCGTGCCGGACGCCGTCGCGCCGAAGGGCGGGCCGAAGTAATCGGTGGCTTCCAAGCCGGGCTCGGTGCCCGTCTTGACGGCGCCGCGCATCGGGTTGGCCAGCACGGCCAGTTCACCGAGGCTGATGGACTTTTCAGGAATGTCGGCCACGCGCACGCAGCCGCCGGCCAGCTCGAGCTCCTGCTCGGGCGTATCGAGGACCCGGCTGGCCAGTTTCAGGATCTTGGCGCGCACGCGGCCGGCTGCGCCGTTGACCGCGTTACCCGCCACGGTGGCGCCGCGGCTGGCGAAGGTGCCGGCGCCCCAATGGAACTGCGCGGTATCGCCCGTCACCACATGGACCCGGCGGGGGTCCACGCCCAGTTGCTCGGCCACCAGCTGCGCAAAGCTGGTGAAGTGTCCCTGGCCCTGCGTGCCAATGCCGGTGGCCAGGCTCACGTCGCCGCTCGCCTCCACCGTGATGCGAGCGCCTTCGTAGGGCCCGACCCCCGTGCTCTCGGTGAAGCAGACGACGCCGATGCCCACAGAGCGACCCGCCGCGCGCAGCCGGGGCTGCTCCTCACCCACGAAACGGTCGTAGCCGATCATGGCCAGAGCCTTCTCCAGCGTGGCAGGATAGTTGCCGCTATCGTAGACCAGCTCGGTGAAGTCCTGGCCTATGATGCCCTGGGCTTTGGGGAAGGCACCCGCCGGGATCAGGTTCCGGCGGCGGATCTCCACCGGATCGATGTCGAGCGCGTGCGCCGCGGCGTCCAGCATGCGCTCCATCACGAAGACACCCTGGGGCCGCCCCGCACCGCGCACGGGCGTCACGATCATCTTGTTGGTGAAGACGACCGTGTATTCGGTGTGAAAATTGGGGATCTCGTACGGACCCATCGTATGGGTCTGGGTGTTGAGCGGCACGGTGAGGGCGTAGGGGTTATAAGCCCCTGTGTCATGGATGAAGACGTCTTTCAGGCCCAAAACGCGGCCATCGCCGGTCACGGCCATCTCGACATCATGGATCTGGCCGCGCTCCTGCGTGGTGGCGAGAAAATTCTCCTGCCGGTCTTCGATCCATTTGATCGGCCGGCCCAGTTTCCTGGTGGCCCAGGTCAGCAATACCTCTTCCGGCTGCGACAGCATGATCTTGGGACCGAATCCGCCGCCAAGGAAGGGCGCGATCACGCGCACCTGGTGCTCGGACAGCCCCAGCGCCGCGGCCACGATGTTGCGGAAGCCGATGGGCGCCTGGGTGGTGGCCCAGATGGTCATTTGCGCCTGCTTGGCGTCCCAGGTGGCCACAACCCCGCGGTTTTCGAGGGCGCCTGCCACGCCACGGTCTATCACGAGGCGCCGGCTGATCACCAGGTCAGCCTGCTGCCGGGCGGCCTCGTAGTCGCCTTTGCGCTGGCGGACGTAGGAAGCCAGGTTCGACGGCAAATCGTCATGCACGAGTGGGGAGCCGGGCGCCAGGGCCCGCTCCAGGTCGGTCACGGCTTCGAGCGGTTCCAGGTCGACGACGATATCCGCCAGGGCATCTTCGGCTACATAGCGGCTCTCCGCAATCACCACCGCCATCGCCTCGCCCTGATGGCGGACCTTGTCCCTGGCCATGGGGATCTGGGTGCGCTGGTTGAAGATGAGGCCCTCGATGGAATGCGGTGCCGGCACGAGCAGTGGCCCCGGCTGCCAGAAGCTGCCCATGTCCTGCGCTGTGAAGACTGCGGCGACGCCAGGGTGGCGGGCCGCGGCCGACGTGTCGATGCTGCGGATGCGCGCGGTGAGGGTAGTCGCTGCGCAGGAACGCCGCGTGCAACATGCCCGGGATCTGCACATCATCCACAAACAGCGCCTGCCCGGTCAGCAAGCGCGGGTCCTCGTTCGCGTTAGCCGCTTGCCAACAAAGTTGCTCACGGCTGCACCTCCCCGTCCTGAAGGGAGGCGTCGGCCTGGTGAAGCCGCTGAGCCGCCAGCTTGACCGCGTCCACGATGTGCTGGTAGCCGGTGCAACGGCACAGGTTTCCGGCAAGCGCCTCGCGTATGGCTTGATCTGATGGGTGAGCCTGGCTCTCGACGAACGGCACCATCGTCATCAACATGCCGGGCGTGCAGAAGCCGCACTGGGCGCCATGGGCCTCCCAGAAGGCCTGTTGCAACGGGTGCAGGTTCTCTATGGTGCCCAGCCCTTCGACGGTCCGGATGTCGTGCCCGTTGGCCTGGACGGCAAAGATGAGGCACGAGCGCATCGGCTCGCCGTCGAACAGGATCGTGCAGGTGCCGCAGACGCCGTGTTCGCAGCCCACGTGCGTGCCGGTCAGGCCCAGTTCGTGGCGCAGGAAGTCGACCAGCAGGAGGCGCGGCTCGACGGAGGATTCATAACGGGCGCCGTTCACCGCGACGGCGATCTTGACCCGGTCGCTCGTCTCGAACCCTCCCCTGGCTGCGCCCGGTGCCTGCCCCGAGCGGGATGAAGGAGCCTGCTCCTTGCCGGCGCGCTCGAAGGCATCGGTCAGGGCCTGGCGGGTCAGCACGGCGGCCAGATGACGGCGAAAGGCGGGCGAAGCGTGGATATCGCCGCCCGGGTCGATGTCGCTCCTGGCGGCAAGGTCTGCCGCGGCCGCGATGGCCTCCGGCGAGGGCGCCTGGCCCGCCAGGCTGGCCGCGGCACGGCGGCGCGCACGGGGCCTTCGCCCACGCTGAGCAGCACGATGCCGCGAATTCGCGCAGCGCCGCTGCCTGTCGAGCGTCACCACGGCAGCCACTCCGACCAGGGCGCCGGCACCGACCTGGCGCTCCATCTGCCGGTAACCCCACCCGCTCTCAGGGGGCAGCGGAGGGATTTGCACCTCCACCAGCAGTTCGTCGTGCTCCAGGGCAGTGGTAAAGAACCCGACGAAGAACTCGCCGGCCGGCACCCAGCGCTCCCGGGCCTTGCTGCGAACACGGCAGCGCGCGCGTCGAGGGCCACCGCCACCGCGGGCAACTGGCCGGAAGGGTCGGCGTGTGCCAACGCACCGCCGACGGTGCCGCGGTTGCGGATCGCCGGATAGGCGATAAAGGGCATGACGGCCGGGATCAGCGGCGCACGCTCGGCTACCAGGGAGCTGTGCTCGGCGCTGCTGTCACGCGTCATGGCGCCGAGCGCCAGTCCACCGTCGCCGGCCGGCCGAATGTACGCCAGGTCAGGGATATTGTTCAGGTCAATCAGGATGGCGGGTTGGGCCAGGCGGAAATTCATGGCCGGCACCAGGCTCTGACCGCCCGCCAGGACCTTGGCCGCCGATCCATGCTCACGTAGCAGGCTTAGCGCCCCGTCGACCGTTGCCGGCGCAAAGTAGTCAAAGGGAGCGGGCTTCACGACTGAGTTCCTTCCTTGAAAGCCACGAACCGGCCCCACATCGACTCGGCCTCCACTGCCCTCTGGGGGAAGCAGCCGATGAAGTAGCGCCCACCCTCGGCCTGCAGCAAGGCGCCCGCGAGGTTCTCGGCGTGGACGATCCGCTTCGGGAAGAGATTGAAGTGCATATCCTGATAGTACTTGTCCAGCGGATACATCTCATCCCAGTCCTTGCCGAAATCCGCGATGAGCTTGCGGTTGGCCTCCTGGAACGTCTTCGGGTGCCAGATACGCATGATGGTATTCATCGGGTGGTCCGCGGCTCACGGCGTTGACCCCGATCCACCTGAGTTGCATGCGGGCAGCCCAGTCGGAGAAATCGGGCGAAGGCCCGGGATGCTTGACCATGTAGCGGAACTCATCGCACTCAGGGCTGTTCCAGCCGTACCTGGCCCAGCCGGTCTTGATGATCAAGATATCACCCGGGTGGATGTCGACCACATCGTGGATCATCTTCGGTGTGTAGACACTCGAGTTCGGTGACCAGGTGCGAGATGTCGGCGATGACGCCCGGACCGATCCACTCGCTGAGCGGGACCTCCCCGATGGTGCGGCCTGTGGGATAGAAGTGCTTCTCGCCATCCATGTGCGTGCCCAGGTGGATGCTGGCGTTGCAGATCGATCCGTTCCGGCCCATGCCGAAGTACTGCCCACCCACCCGCTTCGTGTAGGTGATGCTCAACGGCACGTAGTTCAGCCACTGCGGCGTCTGGCAGCTGAACGGCACGGTGAAGTCCAGCATCTGCGCTGCCTGCATCTGCCGGACGAAAGCATCCTGGTCCATGCCGTCAGGCGCCTGGAGGGCCATAACGCGAGCCCAGGCGGCCTCGACCTCGACGAAGGGGATGGGCATGATGGCGAACCAGGCCCGCTGGTTTTTCAGGCGGTCGATGTCGCCGACGATCGCTTCGACGAAGACCAGATGCGCCTGCGGGAGCGTGATATGCGTCATCTGGTAGTACTCGTCCTGCGGGAACATCTCATCCCACTGCTTGCCATAGTTTTGCACGAGCCTGGCTTCGGCGCGTTGGAAGTCGGCCTCGTGCATGCGGCGGATCGGCGTGTTCATGGGATGTTCGGCGCACCCACAGTCTACGCCCACCACCTTCAGCTTCATGTCCAGCGCCCAGCGATAGAACTCGGGGGAGGGCCCGGGGTGCCTGACGTAAAAGCCGAATTCCTTGACCTCAACGCCACCGGGGGCATCGGGGTTAGGAGAGTCGGGCTGGTCCCAGGAGTAGCGGTGGTAGCCGGTATTGATGATCAGGATGTCTCCCGGCCTGACCTCGGCGCGCTCCATGATCATCTGCGGCGTGTAGAGGCCATAGTCCGACACGGCGTCGGAAATATCCACCACCACGCCGGGGCCGCACAGATCGCCCAGCGGTATGTCTGCGATGGCGCGCCCACCCGAGTTGAAGGCCCGCTCGCCCACCAGGTGCGTGCCGACGGTGTTGCTCCAGTTGAGGATCTGGCCGTTGGCCCCCTGCCCGCCCCCATAAGCGCCCGAAACGCGCTTGAAGAAATGCACCTCCAGCGACTTCTCGCCCGGCCAGGGCGGGGTGAAGATACTGCACTTCTGGGTCAGGTCATAGAGCTTGGCACAGTCCATCACCTCGATGAATTGATCGCGATTCATGGAGCCCTCCCTCGAAAATGGGTCCGTGAGCCATTTCACCGGTCAGCGGCGAGCCCTGGCTCAGAGACAACCCCTCGGATGCCGAACTAGAAGCCATACCGTTCCGCGAACGCCACCAACGCCGCCTCAAAGAGCGACATCGGCGGCCGCACCAATCCGGCGCCCACCTGGCCGATGCCGGGGTCCTTGTGCGCCACACCGGTGTTGACGCGCGGCGTGATGCCCTTTTCCACCACCTTGCGGACGTCGATCCCGGTCGGCGTGCCGCGGAAGTCCAAGGCCGGAATCGTGAAGTACTTGTGCTCTGCCTGGGTGATCTCATACATCTCGAGCGTGGTGTTGATCGCGTCCTTTGGTGTGCCGCTCACGAACGTGACGATGGCCGGGGCTGCCGCCATGGCAAAACCGCCGATGCCAGCCGTCTCGGTGATCGTGCTGTCGCCCATGTCTGGGTTGGCATCCTTCTCGGTGAAGCCCGAGAAGTACAGCGCCTGGACCATAGGCGCAGGTGCCGTGAACCAGCAGTCGCCCAGACCGCTCACCCGAATGCCGATATCGGTCCCATTGCGCGCCATCGCCGTGACGATGGTGCTGCCCTCCACCCTGTGCGCGGCGTCTGTCATGGTCTTGCAGGCCGCCATTACCGGGTTGAGGATGGTCAGCGGGTTCTCGCCCATGAACTTCAGGATTTCTGCAATCAGATCCGGGCAGGCGGGCACCCGCGCGATGTGCGGAGCCAATGTTCTGAGGAACAGCAGCGAAGCTGCCTTGTTGCGGTTGTGCCCCTCATCCCCCATATGCAAGGCCTCGGCAAGCAGGGCCCGGAGGTCTACGCCCCCAGCGGCTGCGATGGCTTGCTGCACTATGGGCGCCATGACATCGTTGATCCAGCGCAAGCGCGCAAGCACCTCCGGCGCGTAGGCGCCCATGCGCAGCACCTTGCCGTAGCCCTCGTTCATTCCCGAATAGCCCCGGTTGCCATGGGTCTTGTTCTCGACGACATAGACCATCATGGATGGCGAGATGAGTCCAGCCATTGGGCCGACCGCCTGGTGGTGATGGCAGGGCTCAAAATCAATCTTGCCCGATTCGGCCAGGGCGACAGCTTCATGCTCATCGTGCGCCAGCCCCTCGAAGATCAGCGCGCCCATGACGGCGCCCCTCACAGGCCCGCACATGCGGTCCCAGGTGATGGGCGGACCGGCGTGCAGCATCAAGTTGCTGCGCATGCCGGGGATCACATCGCGCGCGCTCTCGATCCCAACCAGCACGGGGCGGGCATCCATCATGCGATCAACAGCCAGCCTATTGGCCTGCTCGATGTCAACCATGCCTGATTCCTCTCCCATAGTGACGCTTCGTAGCGTTGGGTGGCTGTCGAAGGCCGGGCCGGCCTTCGACAGCCCTCTTCGTCGCATAACGGAGCGCTGGCCCTTGCACCTGCCAAAGGGCCGCCTTGCCCCACCTAGCGCTTCATGCGCTCCAGAATGCCCATCAGGCGCTCGTTGCCACCCGCCGGGGGTCGCCACTCCACATGGATGGCGGGAACGCCCTGAGCCTTCAGATTCTCGGCGAAGGATTCCAGCCCGACGTTGATGGCAGCCAGTGGAGGCTGCAGGGTGCCCAGATCGACGGGCGGCAGCGGGCTGCCGGCCGAGGGCGTGGCGGCGCGCTCCAGGGCCTGCAACAACCTGCCGGCACGGCGCGCCATCGCCTCATTGCTGGTCTCGACGCAGGCGCCGGCCGCAGCCAGTTTCTCCATCTGCTCCTTGAAGTTTTGGGGGTCTTCGTCGGTCCCCGTGACGACGGCGACGACCTCGAGGTGGCGCCCGGCAGCGGCAGCCTTCTCCCGCGCCTGCGCGATGGCAGGCCCCAGCTCGCCGGCGGGATCGGGATGCGAGCCGTAACCCAGCACCACATCGAGCATGATCACGGCCGTCTCCGGATCGGCGGCCTCCTGGTGCAGGCGGCGAATGCGTAGCTCATTGTCCATCATGGGATGCAGGCGGCCGACGGTGAATTCGTCTTCCCCGAATCCACGATGCAATGTCCCTCGCTGACGAGAGAATTGGCCAGCTTGAGATCCTTGCGCAAGGGAGCGTTGGCGCGCACGCAGGCGAGGTAATCCTGGAGGATGTACTGCGCCTCATAGGCCAACGTGCCGCCTGAGAAGAGCCCGCGCAGATAACGCTGCCCGGGGGCGAAGCGCTCCAGGTTCGGCTCGGCGCCGGCAGGCCCGGGCGGCATGGCAAGCAGATCGACGGCCAGACGGGCGGCGTCGTCGAGCCCGGTGGCAAAGAAGAGGTTATCCAGGGAGCGGGCGCCCGGCGTGCGGCCGATGAAATCAACGACCACCGGTTTGCCTGCCCCGCGGGCGATGGCCAGCACCTCATCGGCCACCTTCGGCGCCGGCGGCTTGGAGACCAGGACGATCACACGCGTGCCGGGGTCGCGGCTGAGCAGGTCGATGCCCTGCCGAAAAGTGACGGCGCCAACGCGCTCGGAGAGGTCGCGGCCGCCCGTCCCGATGCCGTGGCTGACGCCACCGCCGAGTTGGTGGATGCGCGCCGTCACCTGCTGGAGACCGGTCCCCGCGGCCGCCACGACGCCGATTGGCCCCCGCCGCACCTGGTTGGCAAAGCCCAGACCCGCGCCGCCGATAAGCGCCGTGCCACAGTCAGGCCCCATGACCAACAGGCCGGCCCGGACAGCCATCTGCTTGAGGCCGATCTCGTCTTCGACCGACACGTTGTCGCTGAACAGGAATACATGCTTGCCGAGGCGCAACGCCTGGCGCGCCACCCCCGCGGCGTAGCGCCCGGCCACCGATATCATTACCCAGGCCGCGCCAGGCAGCATCTGGCAGGCTGTCTCCAGGCTCTGCGGGCGGTACTCCTGGGCGTCCCGAGGCTTACGGCGGCTGAGCAGCTCGCCCACCTGGGCCAGCGCTGCCTGCGCCGTGGCCGCATCGTCGCCGCGGACGACGATGATCAGGTCATCGGGCGCAGCGGCCCCGCATCAACAGGCAGCAAGCCACCCTGCGCCAGCAGTTCTTTGTTGGCCGGCGTTCCCATGGCCACGCCAGCGTCCACGATGCCGGGCAGCGCCGCCAGCGAACGCTGCAGTTGCATCAGCACCACGGAATCATAGTAGGCTCCGGCGCGAATCTCGACCACCACAGCTGTCATAGGTACCTCAACCAGTATCGAGAGCGGATTCGCCAGCCGGCATCAAAGGGCGACTTCTTCCGGCACCTGCATGTGTTCGCTGGCCTGGACCAGCTCCGCCGGGATGCCATCGAAGATCAGGTCGCTGCCCATCATCTCGCGGCAATAGCCCTTGATCCGCTCGTTCCAGCTGTCACGGGTCACGTAATAGATGGCGGCCCCGCCCAGCTCATGCTGGTGCTCCGGCCAGGTGTAGGAAGGCTGGCACATCTGGAAACCCATGCGAAAGCCGTTGTAGCTTTCGAAGGTGGACCAGAACTCCTGGCAGCCGAGCACCTCGAAGGCGTAGTAGGCCTTGGCGTAGTACATGACCACGCCGATGCGGGCTGCCCGCTGAAAGGTCATCGTGTGGTGGCTGATGCAAATCTCACGGTTCCACATCCGGCCATTAGCCAGGCCGGCGAGCTTACCGTCGATGATGCCCAGGATCACGTAGGGATCTTTCAGGCGCTCGCGATACCAGCCGAGGAGCTCGGCATAGACGCGCACGCCGACGATATCGTAGAAGTCATGGTCGCACTCCATGACCTTCTTCAGGTACGGCAGTATGGATGGGACTTCGTCTTTGCGGGCCACGCGCAGGAACATGGTGCGGCCTCCGCCCATGGGGATCATGGCATTGGGCCAGGGCGGCAGCTGCATGGCCGGCGCGCAGGAACGGCTCGATTTCCTGGGCATCAAAAGTGAACTTATCCTTGGTAACACGTTCGGGGGTAGGGATCCGCATGGTAGAGTGTCTCCTGTTCGTGAGTGGTTTTAGGGTATCTCGTGGGAGAAAGGAAAAGGTCCTGGAAGGCGGTACTCAGCTCAGAGAAAGAGCATTTGGTCACAGATCACGCGGCCACTTGCCGGTTGAGGCTCGCCACGTGTGCCGGGTCGTACGCGTCGCCGAACTTCGTCAACGGCATCTGGGCTTTCCGCTGCATCAGCGCTTCGTAGCGCTCGTCGTCCACAAAGGCCACGCAGCGGCCGATGCTGGACTCGCCGTCCACGAATCGCCAGGGAAAGAAGGCGATCTGCACGCGCTGGTTGATCAAGAGATCGATCTCTCCCCCAAGGCACTCGGCATGGATGATGTGGTAGGGAAACATCTCGATGTGCATCAGCTGGTACTTTGACTCATCGAAACGCTCTTCCAGGGCCTGCCCGTACCGGCGGCGGAACCAGGCGTCGGCTTGCTTGGCCTGCCGTGGCATCCATTGCCGGATAATGGTGTTCATCGGGTGGTCGGCGCTGCCGCAGTCCACGCCGATCCAGCGGATCTTCTTGTCCTTCGCCCACACCGCGAAATCCCGGTCCGGACCGGGGTGCTGGACCATGTAGCGCACCTCGTCGGCTGTCGGCATGTCCCAACCAAAATGGTGGAAGCCGGTATGAATGATGAGGATATCGCCGGTCTTGACCTCAACCCTTGACTCCAACATATCAGGGGTATAGATGTCATAGTCGGCAACGCAATCCGACAGGTCAACGACGACACCCTCGTGCATGAGAAAATCGAAGTCCAGCTGGGCGATGTCCTTCCCGGGCGTATGGAAGTGGATCTCGCCGTCTAGATGCGTGCCGAGGTGATTGGAGTGCGTCAACAGCTGGCCGTTGGCTCCGTTGGGTGCGAGCCGTTTGAAATACTTCACCTGCAACGGCTCATAGGTCGGCCACGGCGGCGTCGCAATGCCCAAGGGTATGGTCAGATCGATTGCCTTCACAACGAAGCCCTCCTCTCCAGGGAAAAGATGGGTGGTAGCCAGAACTCCTGACCCGCACCTCTGAAATCATCCCGATTTGCGGCGAATAAGAGGATGTGGAGCTCAGATATGCGGATGGAGATGCTGCCGGCGCTGGCCGGATGCCGGCCAGGAAACCGGCCAGCATGGCCTGGCCTGAGGTGGCACCCTGACCGAGGATCGCCCGGCCGGCCATCGCCACCTGATCGTCCGTGCCCCAGGCCAGGGCGCCCAACAGCTGTTGCCAGCGCGCGTCGGCCTCACCCTCGACGGCGCAGTCCAAGAAAGCCGCGCTCAGAAGGGTCGTGCGCGCCGCGGCGCCGGATACGGCCTGCCGGGCCAGGTCGAGATGCAGAATCTTCCGCCAACCACAGGGCCACCAGCCAGCCAGCCAGCCAGTCATCGCCGGCTGGAGTGAGGCCTGGGCCGAGTCCGCAGAGTGCCGCCACCGCAGAGTCAAGAGCCTTGCCGTCGCCGTCGCTATGGGCCGCGAGGACCTGCCCCGTGAGCCCAGCGACCCTGCGCTCGTAGCTGTGGACCCAACCCCCACCGGCCAAGCTGATGCGGCCGGCAGAAATCGCGCGGCCGGGTTCATGTGCTTCGAGGGCAAGCAGTGCTGCCAGCACGGGCAGGTGCCCGTGCACCGCGCCGGCGCGCGCTCGCAACGCGGCCCAATCCGGACGCGGCTCCCAGAGCTGCGCGCCGTTCAGCTCGATCGGGCAGGTCGCCGGGGCGCCGAAGCTCATATGGGTCCCCGAAATGAAAAACCGGGTGCCTGCTGGCAGCGCAGGACCCGGTTCCCGTGCGAGGAGAATATTGAATGGCCCTTCGACCATGGGCTCCCAGGCAAGCGCCAGGATCTCGCCGCCATCAGCAGCCAGATCCCACACGCGATCGAAGCAGGCCAGAAGCGAGCCACAGCGCGGGGCCCGGCTCACGACCTGAAATGCTCGCCGTCCAATCGATCGCGCCTGAACCATGACCTCCTCACTAACATTGTGAAGGGGGCGGCAGGGAGATTACAGGAACTCATCAAGCGAGACAAATCGGGGAAGCACTCGACGCACACCCGCCGGACCACAGCCGCCCCAAAAGGCGCGGGGCCCACGTGGTCGGGAGGACATTTCCCAATGTCGATGGTAATCGACCTGGACCACGTAAACAATGACGCGCGTCATAAGCTTATCTTGCGGTGGCCTGGCTCGGATGAGGTTTGGCAGATGGATGGCGTTTGACGGGTTTCGGCCGGCTGCGGTAGAATGGCGGGACTGAGCTCAAGAGCATCGATCATGGCGATCATCACCCTGACCACCGACTTCGGGCTCGCCGATGGCTACGTGGGCATCATGAAAGGTGTGATCCTGGGGATCGCGCCGGAGGCCCGCATTGTCGACTTGAGCCACGAGGTGCCTGCGCAGGATATCCGGCATGCCGGCGCCGTCCTGGCCCGGGCCACACCCTATTTTCCGGATGGGACGGTGCACCTGGCCGTCGTCAACCCGGGGGTGGGCGGCTCACGCCGCGCCCTGATCGTCGCTGCGCTCGGGTCTTTCTTCGTCGGGCCCGACAATGGCCTCTTCAGCGAGCCCCTGGCAGACCCGAACGCCCGCGTCTACGCCGCCGACCGGCCCGAGTTCTGGCTGCCGGGGCCAAGCCACACGTTCCACGGGCGCGATATCTTTGCCCCACTCGCGGCGTACCTGGCACGGGGCCGGCGGCCTGAAGAGCTGGGAACGCCGGCAGGCACACCGGTGCGCTTGCCGCCGGAGCCTGCTCCCAGACGCCTTCCGGACGGCAGCCTCGGCGGGCGGGTCGTCCACGTCAACCGTTTCGGCAACCTGATCACCGATATCCCCGGCGGCTGGCTGTCGGGGCGCGGCTGGTCGTGCCGGATCGCCGGCCAGAGCATCGTCCGGCTCAGCGTCACCTATAGCGAAGCGGAACGCGGCGCGCTGCTGGCGCTGGTCTCCAGCGCCGGCACGCTCGAGATTGCCGTGCGCGAAGGCAACGCCGCCGCCAGTCTCGGCGTGGGAGCCGGCGAGCCGGTGGTCCTGTTGCCAGCCTGAGGGGCACCCCAATCCCCCCGCAGGGATTTCTGGGTCGAACCGAGGAGCAGTCCCGATGGAAAAGCTGGTTATCGAAGGCGGCCATCCCCTGACCGGGGATGTGTATCCCCAGGGCAACAAGAATTCAGCGCTGCCAATCCTGGCGGCGGCGCTCCTTACCGACGAGGAGATCACCCTCCACAACGTGCCGCGCATCGGGGACGTCGCCACGATGGTCCGCCTTCTCGACCAGCTTGGGGTCGCGGTTGGCGAGGAGGGGCAGACGCTGCACCTTTGCGCCCGCGAGGCGCGCGCGGCCAATATGCGCCACGAGTTGTTTCAGCAGATCCGCGGCTCGATCCTGCTCGCCGCGCCTTTGTTGGCGCGCTTCAATTGCGCCAGCCTGCCCCTGCCCGGGGGAGATCGCATCGGCCGGCGGCGCGTCGACACACACCTACAGGCGCTGGAGGCGCTGGGCGCACACATCGACGTCAGCCCTTACGCTTTCGAGATGTGCTGCGACGGCGGCCTGCGCGGCGCTGACATCCTGCTCGATGAGATGAGCGTGACGGCCACGGAGAACGCCGTGATGGCCGCCGTGTTGGCCCGCGGCACCACCGTCATCCGCAACGCCGCCTCGGAGCCACACGTGCAGGACCTGTGCCGATTCCTGAACATCCTGGGCGGCCAGATCGAAGGCAGCGGCAGCAACATCCTGACCGTCCATGGCGTGGAACGGCTGCACGGCGGGACGCACACGATCTCGCCGGATTACCTCGAGGTAGGGAGTTTCCTGGGCCTGGGCGCCATGACGCGGGGCGAGATCCGCATCCATGGCGTGGTGCCAGACCACATGCGCATGATCAACATGGTCTTCGCCGATCGGCTCAATATGCGCATGCACATGCAGGATCAAACGCTGATTGTGGCCGACGAGCAGGAGCTCAGTATCCGTGATGACATCGGTGGGGCGGTGCCGAAGATCGACGATGCGCCCTGGCCACAGTTCCCCGCCGACATGATGAGCATCGCCCTCGTGGTGGCCACACAGGCCAGGGGCACGGTCCTGATCCACGAGAAGATGTTCGAAAGCCGGCTCTACTTCGTGGACAAGCTGATCACCATGGGCGCTCGCATCATCCTGTGCGATCCACATCGCGCCGTGATCGTGGGGCCGTCGCCGCTCCACGGCCAGGAAATGAGCAGCCCCGACATCCGCGCCGGCATGGCGCTGCTCATCGCCGCCCTGGCCGCCAGTGGCACCAGCCAGATCGCCAACGTGGGCCAGATCGATCGCGGCTACGAATGCATCGACAACAAGCTGCGCGGGCTGGGTGCCCACATCGAGCGGGTGCGGGAATAAGCACGGCCGAGCTCCACGGAGGATCGGAAGACTGCTCTGAAACCTGGGGAGGCGTGTTGTGAGCAATGCTTTGATCGTGGTTGACATGCAGCGCGGGTTCATGGCGCCCGGTGGCACGCTGTACTGCGGGGATGCCGCCCGTGCGATCATTCCCCCCATCCGCCGGCTGATCGAAAGCGAGGCCGGGCAAGGGGCCCTGGTCATCTTCACGGCGGACACGCACGCGCCCGACGACAAAGAGTTCGCCATGTTCCCGCCCCATTGCGTGGCCGGCACGCCCGAGGTGGAGATCATCCCGGAGCTCGCCGGCCTCGCCGCACAGCACGCGGTGCTGCCCAAGCGGCGCTACTCGGCCTTCTTCGAAACGGACCTAGCCGAACGGCTGGCCTCTTTCGGGCCGGAGCAAATCATCGTGGTGGGAGATTGCACGGATATCTGCGTCCTGCACACCGTAGCCGACGCGCGGAACCGGGACTATCCGGTCTGGGTGCCCTCGGACTGCGTGGCATCGTTCGACCCGGACGCCCACGCCTGGGCGTTGCGCCATATCAAGGGCATCCTGGGCGCACGCACCGGCCCTACAGGGAGCACGTTATAGGCCGGGGGGAACAGGCATTCTCTCCATCCCCTGCTCCCTATTCCCCCCGGCCAATGTAAGCCAGCCGCCTAGCGCTCTTGCGGCCCTGCGTGGTATAATAGGGCAAGTTTTGTATTTCTTTGCACACTGCTGCATCACATCGTATAGAAAGGGTTGTAGGGTGTCCCTCTTTCCTGCCTATGGCTGGAGGCAAACACGGTGAACCCCACCAATTGGAAGAGAAATGGGCTGGTGTATATTCTGATCCTGATAGCGCTGGGTGCGCTCTTTTATAGTGCCTCGCGTCCCGGATCCCAGCCGCCGGAAAAGGATCTGACGGCAGTCGCCACGCTCATCCAACAGAAACAGGTCCAAAGCCTCGACGTGGTCGGCGACGAGTTGCAGATCAAGCTGTTTGGCGACAGCCGTTCTTATGTCTCGCACAAAGAGGCCGGCGTCGGGTTGACGGAGTCCTTGTTGAGCCTGGGCGTCACCCAGGCCGAATTGGCCAACGTCGATATCAAGGTATCGCCTCCCAATGACGTTTCCGGCTGGCTCACGATCCTCGGCACCTTGCTGCCGGTCGTCCTGATGGCCGGGCTCTTCTTCTTGATCTTACGCCAGGCTCAGGGTTCCAATAGTCAGGCCATGAACTTCGGCAAGAGCCGGGCGCGCCTGTTCACCGGAGACAAGCCGACGGTCACGTTCCAGGACGTGGCCGGCGCCGAGGAGTCCAAGGCCGAGCTGCAGGAGATCGTCGAGTTCCTCAAGGAGCCGCAGAAGTTCGCCTCGCTGGGCGCCCGTATCCCCAAAGGCGTGCTGCTGGTGGGGCCGCCGGGCACCGGCAAGACCCTGATGGCCAAGGCCATCTCGGGTGAGGCCGGCGTGCCCTTCTTCTCCATCTCGGGCTCGGAGTTTGTCGAGATGTTCGTGGGCGTGGGCGCCAGCCGGGTGCGCGATCTGTTCGAGCAGGCCAAGCGCAACTCGCCCTGCATCATCTTCATCGACGAGATCGATGCGGTGGGGCGCCAGCGGGGGGCGGGGCTGGGCGGCAGCCACGACGAGCGGGAGCAGACGCTGAACCAGATCCTGGTGGAGATGGACGGCTTCGACACCGACACCAACGTGATCCTGATCGCGGCCACCAACCGGCCGGACATTTTGGACCCGGCGTTGCTGCGGCCGGGGCGGTTTGATCGCCAGGTGGTGATGGACCGGCCGGACAAGCGGGGGCGGGAGGAGATCCTGAAGGTGCACGTGCGGGGCAAGCCGCTGGAGCCGAGCGTGAACCTGGAGACGGTGGCGCGGGGCACGCCGGGGTTTGTGGGTGCGGACCTGGAGAACCTGGTGAATGAGGCGGCGATCCTGGCGGCGCGGCGCAACAAGCGCAGCATCGGGACGCAGGAATTTCAGGAGGCGGTGGAGCGGGTGATCGTGGGGCCGGAGCGCAAGAGCCGGCTGATCTCGGACAAAGAGAAAGAGATCATCGCCTACCACGAGGCAGGCCATGCCATGGTGCGACGCATGCTGCCCAAGTGCGATCCGGTGCACAAGATCAGCATCATCAGCCGGGGCATGGTGCTCGGCTACACGATGGCGCTGCCCGAGACCGATCGCGTGCTGGTCAGCAAGGCCAAGTTCGAGGACGATATGTCCGCCATGCTGGCCGGCCGGGTGGCCGAAGAGACTATCTTCGACGACATCACCAACGGAGCCGTTGACGACCTGGACAAGGTCACGCGCCTGGCGCGGGCCATGGTGACCCAGTATGGCATGAGCAGCAAGATGGGGCCGATGGTCTTCGGCCAACGACATGAGATGGTCTTTCTGGGCCGCGACATCGGCGAACAGCGCAACTACAGCGAAGTCGTCGCGAGAGAGATCGACAAGGAAGTGCGGCGCATCGTGGCCACGGCCTACGAGCAGGCCAAGGAGATCCTGACCAAGTACAGCGACCTCCATCACACCATCGCCCGCCGGCTGATCCAGGTGGAGACGATCGACGCCGAAGAATTCGAGACCTTCTTCGCCGATGTGCCGGGGGTGCCGGCCCGCCAGTACGAGCCCAATCCACCGCAATACCCGGCGCCCAAGGGCAATCGCCCGGCTGACGCCCAGGGCCGCGGGCGGCCCGGCCAATCACCGAACCCGGCGCCCGCGCCGGCCTGAATTGCCGCCGCGCCGGCGTGCCACACATGCGGGATGACGCAAGGCTAAAGGTTGGACGGAGACCGTCCAACCTTTGTATTTGCCCGAACCAGGAAGAATGTCCTGGGAGGGCCCGTAGTGCAGAAACAGGGGACGCCTTCGGTGGGGCACAGACGGATTCTTCGCTGTGGCACGTCGTTGACAGGCCTTGTTGGCACGGCCGCTCAGAATGACAGTCCATAGGTTTCTTGTGTGCCACATGGCCCCCTGCGGGGTCATGGATGTCTCAGAATGACAGTCCAAGGGTTTCGTGGGTGCCCCTGTGCCGCCGCAACGGCATGGCGGACCGAATGACAGCCGCCGCTACCGACGATGTCCCCTGCAGATGCAGTAGGCGACCTTGTGGAGGGAAGAATGCCAGACGCGAGCGAACGGTTGCCCATCGGGTTGGCCGGCACGGCGACCATCACGGTGACGCCTGCCGTAACTGCCAGGCATATGGGCAGCGGCGCCGTTCAGGTCTTTGCCACCCCTGAACTGGTGCGTTTGATGGAGCAGGCCGCGGTGCACGCTCTTGCTGATCGGCTGGGGCCGGGTGAGCAGTCGGTCGGGGTGCTGGTCGACGTGCAGCACCTGGCGGCCTCGCCCGTTGGAGCCACGGTGACGGCGCACGCTGAGCTGGTGGGCGTTGACAGGCGTCGCCTTACCTTCAGGGTCACCGCGTCCGATGGTGTGGACACCGTGGGCGAAGGCACGCACGTACGCGCGCTGATCGACCTGGCGCGTTTCGAAGAGCGCATCGCCAAGAAGAGGGTCGCGCTCGGCATCACGGCCTGACGCCGCAACGGGTGCAGCCAGCGTGGCCAACGAGGCGAACTCAGCCCACACCGAAAAACTGCGCGGCATCATCGAGCGCATCACCTACCATAACGAGGAAAACGGCTACACGGTGGCCCAGCTCACTCCGGAAGGCAAGCCGTACACCGTGCCGGTCATCGGCAACATGCTGGGCATCCATGTGGGCGAATCGGTGCAGATGAGCGGCCGCTGGACGGCTCACCCGCAGTACGGCCGCCAGTTTGTGGCCGAGAACGTGCGCACCGTGCTGCCGGCCACCATCGCCGGCATCGAGAAATACCTCGGCAGCGGGCTGATCAAAGGCGTCGGGCCGGTCACGGCCCGGCGTATCGTGCGCCACTTCGGCCTCGCGACGCTGCAAGTGATCGAGGAGACGCCGGCCCGCTTACACGAAGTGCTGGGGGTTGGGCAGAAACGCGCTGGGACAGATCGCCCAGGCCTGGGCCGAGCAGCAGAAGATCAAAGAGGTGATGCTCTTCCTGCAAAGCCACAACGTCTCGACGGGCCTGGCGGTCAAGATCTACAAACAATATGGCGACGAGGCCATCGCTGTCGTGCAGCACGATCCCTATCGCCTGGCGCGCGATGTCTACGGGATCGGCTTCCTCACGGCCGACAAGATCGCGCGGGAGTTGGGGATCGCTGCCGACGTGCCCGAGCGCGTGGCCGCCGGGGTTGCCTACGTCTTGAGCCAGGCTGCCGACGAGGGCCACGTGTATCTGCCCGCCGCCGACCTGGCGGCGCGCTGGCCGAACTGCTCAAGGTCGCGCCGGAGCAGGCCGCGGAAGGCATCGCCACACTGGCCGAAGAGGAGCAGGTAATGGTAGAGGCCGGCACCGGGCCCGCGGGGCCGCCCTTGGGGGGCCGCTCGCCGGAGCCTGTTCCTGCAGCCGGAGCTCGTCCCTCCAGTGCGACTGAGAGTGCCAGGCCCGGCGTGGCTCTCGCCGACGCGCGCGGGCAGTTCATCTCACCCCCTTCTTCTCATGGCGAATTGGGTGTCGCCAACCGGCTGCGCCGGTTGCTCGACGCGCCCTCAGATCGCCTGGCGGTGTTCCAGCATTTCAACTGGGCAGCGGCGTTTGCCGCCCTGGCCGCGCAGACCCGGCTGGCCCTGACCCCTGGGCAGCAGGACGCCGTTCAGGCCACCCTGACCTGCCGCGTCGCCGTCCTCACCGGCGGCCCCGGCACCGGCAAGACCAGCACAGTGCACAGCATCCTGCGTCTGGCCGAGGTGGCCGGCAAACGTGTCGCGCTCGCCTCGCCGACGGGCAGGGCGGCCAAGCGCCTCAGCGAAGCTACCGGCCGGCCGGCCACAACGCTCCATCGCCTGCTCGAGTTCAAGCCTGGGCCCGGCATGAACTTCCAGCGCAACGAAGACAACCCGCTGGCGGCGGACCTCGTCATCGTTGACGAGAGCTCCATGCTCGACCTCTTGCTGACCAACCACCTGCTCAAGGCTGTGCCGCTGGGAGCGCATCTCCTCTTCGTGGGCGATGTCGATCAGCTGCCTAGCGTCGGCGCCGGCAATGTGCTGAAAGACGTCATCGCCGCGATGGAGGGCCAGGAAGACACAGCCGAGGGGATGGGACACGGGGCACCGCAAATACCCTTGATGAAGGCCCGCCTGCCCGGTACCGCCGTCGTGCGGCTGCAGACGATCTTTCGCCAGCCGGAAGGCAGTTACATCGTCGTCAATGCGCACCGCATCAACCTCGGCCAGATGCCGGTCCTCGACAACCGCAACGCGCGCGACTTCTTTCTATTCAAGGAGGAAGATCCCGAGAAGGCGGCAGACCTCATCGTGGAGCTGGTGCGAGAGCGTATCCCGCGCAAGTTCGGGCTGCGTCCGGAGCAGATTCAGGTGCTCAGCCCGATGCATCGCGGCGCCGTGGGCGTGGCCGAGCTCAATGCTCGCCTACAAGAGGCGCTGAACCCAGCTCGCGCCGGGGCGCCCGAGCATCGCCTCGGCGGGCGGGTCTTTCGCATAGGCGATCGCGTGCTGCAGATGCACAACGATTACGACAAGGATATCTTCAATGGTGACATGGGGCAGGTGACCGCCATCGATCAGGAGGCCCAGGTGCTGACCGCCACGGTGGATGAGCGCCGGATCGACTACGATTTCCTCGACCTTGATGAATTGACCCATGCCTATGCCATCAGCATCCACAAAGCCCAGGGCAGCGAGTTCCCCAGCGTGGTGATACCCATGCTCACCACGCACTACGTCATGCTGCAGCGCAACCTGCTCTACACCGCGGTGACCCGCGCCCGGCAGCTGGTGGTGCTCGTCGGATCGCCGCGTGCCATCGCGATCGCCATCGGCAACCACCGCGCTCAGGACCGATTCAGCGGCCTGGCCCAACGGCTCATGCATTGACGCTGCCGAAGAGGCCGCGGAGGAAGGGTCGCTCGAGGCCTTCCCTTGTGAACGCACGACCTCTCTTGGGGCCATTCGGTTCGCCCTGAGCCCCGCTCGTGGACCAGGAGCCCGGCCCTTTTCGAGATCCTTACAGGCGTGCGCGTTTTTTAGTGTATGCCGGCTTACAGAACTTGCTAGGGGCACGTGCCAGCATGTTACTCGATGGTGGATATTCTCCGCCGGAGGTCTGCCGGGGGGCCTCCTATTCTCTTCTGGTCGAGGAGGTTCTATGGCAAAGTCGCGGTTCATCCTCGCGGCTGTGATGTTCGCGCTGCTTGTGGCCTTCGTGTTGGCCCCAGCGAGCGCGTCGGCGGCGCCCTCCAACTGGGGCTATTCGGGGTGGGGGTATAGTGGCGGTTGCAACCCTTGCGGTAGTGGCTATCAGACGACGGCAAACGGGTATGTGTTGTATCAGGTCCACTGGGGCGATACCCTTTCAACGATTGCGGCTGCCTATGGGACGAGCACGTGGTACCTGGCATCGCTGAACGGGCTGCCCAACCCTAACTGCGTCTTCGCCGGCGAAATGATCCGCGTGCCGGCTTACTCGACTGCCTACTCTGGCGGCTACGGGTGCGGCGGCTGTGGTGGGTGCACTTCGTGCGGCGGCTATGTGTACAACTTCCAAACCTACGGATATAGCACCTACGGGTACCAGGGCTACGGCGTGAGCTACCCGCACGGCGGGCAGCCCTACTACGGGAACCCCGGTTACCGCGGCTACGGCGTGGGCTACTCGCATGCCAGCCCGACCTACTACGGCCCCTATCGCACCAACTATGGATGGGGCGGCCGCCGATAGGTATCGCACGACGCTCGCCGGGGCAGTTGTGTGCCTGTCCCTGCCGGTCTGACGCAGGGGCCAGGCACGCGAGCGTGAGAGACCGGCGCCTGGCCTTCGGCCAGGCGCCGGGTTTGTTGTACTATAGGCACGTCTTCGCGGGCCAGATCGAAGGTGCGTATGGCAGTTATCACGCTCTCTCGCCAGGTGGGCAGCGGCGGGGATGAGATTGCCGAAAGCGTGGCGCGCCGGCTTGCTCTGCGCCTGGTGGGCAGCGAAATCATCAACCAGGCCGCGCGCCAGGCCGGCACCCCCGAAGTGGCGCTGGCTGCGCTCGACGAGCTCGGCTTATTGGGCGTGAAACCCTCGCGCGGCGATCGTGAGCGCTACGCCGCGACGGTCGCCGAGATCATCCGCCGCTGGGCCGACAACGGCAACGTGCTGCTGCTGGGCCGCGGCGGCCAGGCAGTGTTGCAGGAGCGCCCCGACGTCCTTCACGTGCGGGTCATTGCACCCTTTCCCTGGCGGGCCCAACGCATCGCCGAGCATTATCAGCTGCCCGAGGCCGCTGCCGCCACGCAGCTGACAGCGCGCGACCAGGCGCGGACTGCCTACGTCCAGGAATACCACGGGCGGAATGCGGACGATCCGGAGCTCTACGCGATCATCCTGAACACGTCCCGCCTTGACCCGGCCACCGCCGTCGAGGCAATCTGTCGCGCGGCGCTACAACTGCCCATATGGCAGCCCAAGGAGCGTCCATGAAGAAGGGCGATGCGCGCACTTTCGCCCACCCCATCGAAGCCGAGTTCGCTCGCATCCTGGACTTCTACGGCATCCCATGGCAGTATGAGCCCCGCACCTTCGTCTTGAGCCGAGACGACGGCGGCAATGTGACGGAAGCTTTTGCCCCGGATTTCTATCTGCCCGACCAGGATCTATTCGTCGAGCTCACAACCATGCAACCCAGCCAGATCCGGCACAAGAATCGCAAGTTGCGTCGCCTGGCTACGCTCTACCCAGAGATCAACATCAAGCTTTTCAAGCGCGGCGACGTTCGCACCCTGCTCCTGAAGTACGGCCTGGAACGTTTTCCAGAGTTCCTGGATAACCACTTGTGAGCTCAGGACGGGGGAGAGCCTCGCTTCTCCCCAACCTGGACCGGGAACCAGGAGACATGGACGACCCATCTTCGGCGACCGAAGGAACCCTGGGGCCCGCACCGGTCCCGCCCGTCCAGCCCGCGGGCACGCAGCCTCTCACCCCGATGACGGCCGGCGTCGGACGCGTGTTGTTCACCGCCGATGAGATCCAGCAGCGCGTGCGTGAGATAGGCGCACAGATCAGCCAGGACTACGCCGGGCGCAACCCGCTGCTGATCGGTGTGCTCAAGGGCGTCATCTTCTTTATGACAGACTTGTTGCGGGCGATCACTATACCCGTTAACGTCGATTTCATGGCCATCTCACGCTACAGCCCGCAACAGAAAGCCGGCGGAGTAGTCCGCCTGACCAAGGACCTGGAAGAAACGATCGATGGGCGCCACCTGATCTTCGTGGAAGACGTGATCGATACGGGGCTGACGCTGAGCTATTTATTGCGATTGCTTCAGACGCGTGGGCCGGCCAGCCTGGAAGTGTGCGTGCTCTTGAACCGCTCTCAGCACCGCCTGGTGAATATCCCATTGAAGTACAAGGGGTTCGACCTGCCAAATCGCTTTGTTGTAGGTTATGGCCTGGATTATCGCGAGGCGTACCGGCACCTGCCCTACATCGCCGAGCTGCGCCCCCAGGCGCTGGTTCCCTAAACCTAGCTGATGGCAATTCCGCATTCGGGCTGTGGAGGCAAAGCAAAGGGGAGCCTGCCGACAAAAAAGGGGCCCCAAGCAACCGACCGGCGCGAACCACCACTTGTCTTTCCTGCTATATAGCCCGCATTCATGCAACTCGCCCCGTCCATCATGCATCTTGTGAAGGTGATGCGCAGTATCGGGTCGAGCCAGCGAGTTCCTGATTTTTCAGGTAGCATTCAGGAAAAGTGCGCCTCCGGATTTCTCGGGGCTCCCTCGCCGCTGATCCAGCAGTCGATCCAGAAAACCTCGCTTTCTTGAATGTCACCGGTCCATTCGGTGTTGGCCGGAACCGGTTGACTTCCGGGCCGGAAGGGCTCCGGCGTCGATCTTTCGTGTACGCGACTGCTTTCTCGTTGGCAACATGAATCTAGCACAATTCGAGCGATATGTCAAGCATTTTTTCGAATTATTTGGCTTTTTTTGTAGGCAATCGTACCTTGTGGTGCGTAGCCGTGTAGCGTATTGTTAGATAATCTTTCATCAAAGAGTGTAATTATCATTACAGTAGTCGTAGGCGTTGCGGATATGTGGGTAACCGGGCTTGATCCGCGAGCTTGCCCCTAGGGGTTGGGGGTGGAGGCAGCGTGCTGCCTGCATATGGGCGAGCCGCCGACGCTGTGATGTGCGAACCCTGGGGATGGGCGGCGGACAGGTGCCGGGTCGCGAGGGGCCAGATCCTGTAGGGCCCGGCTGCTTTGCCCGGCACAGGCCCTACAAGCCGTGGCGAGCACGACGAAAGGCCTGGGGACGGCAGAGGCTCTGGGGACAATTGTGGACCAGTGCGGTGGTTATCCCCAGCTTTGTCCTCGTAGCCAATGGATAGGGGAGGCGACGTGTCTTTTGTGACGCAGTGCGGGGAATGCTATACTGGCCTTGCGAGCTCACCGCTTGCGGATACTCGTCTGCAGGGGCGGCTGCATGCCGGCCCCCAGCGAGCAAGGAAGAGCGACTTGGAGAGAAGCGTTGGCGGTCCGGCTATCCGGATCATGACCTATAACATTCACCGCTGGGCCGGCGCAGATCAGCGCCTTGACATCGAACGGCTCGCCGGCGTGATCCGGTCGGCCGGCGCAGACGTAGTGGCTTTGAACGAGGTCTTGCACCCGGTGACGACCGGCCTGAGGGTTCACAAGCCACTCGATGAACTGGCCGACCGCCTGGGTATGACCTATGCCTTCGGCCCGAGCGGCTGGATCGATTACGCTCCCGGCTGGCAGGGGGCCGTAGGCAATGCGTTGTTGAGCCGATATCCTCTTACGGATGTGACGAATCGTTGGCTGCCACGTCATACGGCCAGCAAGCAACGCTCGCTTTTGGGCGCAGCGCTCTCGGCGGGCCAGGGCTGCGGGCTCGTCATGTACGTCACCCACCTGGATCATGCCTGGGAAGGCACGCGCCTGTGCCAAATCAAAGGGGCCATCGAGATGATCAGCCAGGCGGAGGCACCGCATTTCCTGGCGGGTGATTTCAACACGCCGGGCTTCTTAGGCCCACGCTCGCGGCGGCTGTTGCCGCCCGTCTTGCGGCGCTTGCAGAAAGCCGGTTATCAGGATGCGTTCGTGGCCGTCGGCACCGGCAACGGCCGTACTTTTCCGGCGAGCGCCCCGTTGGTGCGCTTCGACTTCCTCTTCTTGCCGAATTGCTGGGCGGGCGGCCTGCGTTCAGCTGCCACCGTCGATCACTCCACCATCAGCCACGCTTCTGATCACCGGCCTGTGGTCATCGAGTGGGGTTGGCCGCTGGGCTGATCACCTTCCGCTGCCCATACAGGCGCTCATAATACTCCTTGAAGTCGCCGGACTTGATCTTGCGCCACCACCACTCATTCTGGGCGTACCAGCGCGCCGTGGCGCGGATCGCTGCTTCGTGGCTGTAGCGTGGCTCCCAGCCTAATGCCTTGATCTTGTCCACGTTCAGGCAATAGCGCCGATCGTGGCCCGGGCGGTCCTCGACGTGTTGGATCAGGCTGGCCGGCTTGCCGAGTTCATCGAGCAAGATCTGAACCATCTCCAGGTTGGTCATCTCGGCTCCCGTGCCGACATTGTAGACGTCACCCGGCACGCCACGCTTCAGCACCAGGGCGATGGCCTCGCAGTGGTCAAGCACATACTGGTAGTCGCGGCGCTGTTGACCATCCCCGTACACAGGCAGCGGCAAACCGTCCAGGCTGTTGGTTGCGAAAAGTGGGACCACCTTCTCGGGGTACTGGTACGGGCCGATGTTGTTGGCGCCGCGCGTGATCGTAACAGGGAGGCCGTAGGTGATGTAATAGGCCAGCGCCAGCAGATCGCCGCTGGCCTTGCTGGCCGCGTACGGGCTGCGTGGGGCAAGGGGATCCGTCTCCAGCGAGCGGTAGGTGCCTTCGATGTGACCATAGACTTCGTCGGTGCTTATCTGGTGGAAGCGTTCGAGCTTGAAGCGGCGGGCGGCTTCGAGCAAGACGTATGTGCCGTACACATCCGTCTGGATGAAGGCGTCGGGGTCCATGATCGAGCGGTTGACGTGTGTCTCCGCGGCGAAATTGACGATGGTGTCGATGTCGTGTTGGCGGATGGCCGCGGCTACGGCCCCCGCATCGCAGATATCGCCTTGCGTGAAACTGTAGCACGGGTCCCCGCTCAGGTCGCGCAGGTTATCGAGGTTGCCGGCGTAAGTCAGCTTGTCGAAGATCAGGACGCGTTCAACGCCGCTTTGGCCCAGCATGTGGCGAGCAAAGTTGGAGCCGATGAACCCGGCCCCGCCGGTGATCATCAAGTTCTTCATCGAGAACCGCCTTCCGGATGCTATGCCTGACCCTCAGCTGCAGATGCCGACCTGGCTGTTGTCACCCAGGATCAATTTGTGGGCTGTCGGCTTGATCGGCGAGCGTGTTACAACCACATTGCGCCCGATCACGCTGTCTTCGATGCGCACCGGCATGTTGACGATCCGGCAGTTCTCCAACACGATGCTGTGCTCGATCTCGCTGCTTTCGATCAGACAATCGTGGTAGATAGAGGTGAATGGGCCGATGTAGGAATTGACGATGCGCGTGCTTTCGCCGATGACGGCCGGGCCGCGGATCACGCTGTTGATGATCTCAGCGCCCTTGGAGATTGTCACCTTCCCGTTGACTTTTGATTCGCGATCCACGTAGCCGATGACATGGTGCTCCATCTCGTCAAGCACGCGATTGTTGGCTTCCAGCATGTCGATCGGCTTGCCGGTATCGATCCACCAGCCCCGGTGAATGTAAGGTTCCACGCGGTGCCCGTGTTCGATCAGCCACTGGATGGCGTCTGTGATTTCCAGTTCACCCCGCCACGACGGCGCGATGCTGTTGACAGCATCGAAGATGCAGGGGCTGAACATGTAGATGCCTACCAGCGCCAGGTTCGAGCGGGGATGGCGCGGCTTTTCCACGAGCCTGGCGATGCATCCCTCGTCGTTCAACTCAGCCACGCCGTAGTGTTCCGGCTCGCTCACCTGGGTCAGCACTACCTGGGCATCCCATTCGCTGGTCTCGAAGCGGCGGATCAGGTCGCTGATGCCGCCCTGGATCACATTATCGCCGAGGAACATCACGAAGCGGTCGGGGCCCAGAAATGGCTGGCTGATCTTGACGGCATGCGCCAGGCCCAGGGGGGCTTCCTGGGGGATATAGGTTACCCGCGCCTCCCACCGGCGCCCATCGCCCACAGCCTCGCAAATCTGGCGGGCGTTGTCATCTACGCCGACGACCACGCCGATATCGCTGATGCCCGCCGCGCGGATCGCCTCGATGACACGGAAAAGCACGGGCTGATTGGCTACCGGCACCAGTTGCTTAGCGTTCGTGTAGGTGATAGGGTACAGGCGCGAACCCTTGCCTCCGCTGAGAATCAATGCCTTCATCGCCCACGGCCTCCAGGACAGCTGCTTCGAGCACAGACCGTTTGACGCGCTCCCGGTTAGAGAAGAGCCCCAAGCGCGGCGCGTTTAGCAACCCGCGCAGCATTCTGTGCCTTCCCCGTTGCACCCTGCCTCAATTTGCGAGGTATTTCCGTAACTCCGCGTCCTCAGCCACGTTGATCAGTGCCACGCCGACGATGTGCCCCCCTGCCCGTTCCAGCATTTCCTTCGCCCGCTGGGCTTCCTGGCGCTTCGTCTGCCCGGCGCTGACCGTCAGCAGCACCCCATCGACCTGGCCCGCCAGCTCGGCAGCATCGGTGGCCACGACCACGGGCGGCGCGTCGAAGATTACCACGTCGGCCTCCTCGCGCAGCCGCCCGATCAATGCCGCCATCTGGGGGGATGCGATGAGGTCTGATGGGACCTGGACGGCCGGCCCGCTGCCCACGACGCGCAGGCAAGGGACGGTGCTTTCTTGTAGGGGCAGCGGCGCGCCCGGATTCTCCAGGGCGCTGCTGACGCCGGCCTGGTTGGGCAAGCCGAACAGGGCGTGCTGGCCGGGGTGGCGCAGGTCGCAGTCGACGAGCACGGTGCGCTTGCCGATCCTGGCGAAGGCGACGGCCAGGTTGGCGGCGACGCTGGCCTTGTCGTCGGCCAGCCCGGCCGCGGCCACGAGGAGGGTCTTCAGGCCGGTTGCGTTGCGGCCGACGCCGAGATTGATGCGCAGCCGGCGAAAAGCCTCCGCCGCCGGTGAGGCCGGATCGGTCAGAGAAACCAGGGTCTTTGTCATGTAGGTGCCTTTGTTGGCCAGGGCGCCTCGGACTGCACCCAGAGCGTACCGCGATCGGCGGGTGGCACCGTTCGCCGCCAACGCCGCGCCCAACACGGGCAGCCCCAGATGGCGCTGGATGGCTTCAGAGGTGGCCAGGATATCACCTTCCGCCCATTCCAGCCCAAGCACGATCAAGATGCCGATCAGGGCGCCCAGCACCAGGCCGGCCGCGCCGCTCTCCAAAGGCTTGGGCTTGTAGACGACGGGCTCGATCACGCTGTCAACGATCTTGACCTCGATGCGGTCGGCCTTGTCCTGGGTGTTATAGTAGGCCACCCGTTCGTCGGTGAAGAGCTGCGCCATGGTCAGGACGATCTGCGTGGCGACCTGTGGGTCTTGATCGCGCCCGTCGATGCGGATCAGGAAATCTTCGGGCACGGTGCTGACGGTGATCTTGCTCAGCAGATCTTCCGGTGTCATATCGAGCTGGGCCTTGGCGATCACCTGGCTGGCCATATCGTGTGTGTTGATATTGTTGACGAAGTTGCGCAGAAGGTCTTGCGCGGTGTTCGTCAGGCCCCAATCCGGGCGGGCCGGCACGGCGCTGATGCGGACCGTTGCTTGCCAGATCTTGGTCTGTTTGAGGCTGATACCGAAGGCGCCGGCGCCGGCCAGCACCGCTGCCAGGAGGATGATCCAGCCCCGGCGCCGCAAAATGTCCAGGTACGCGCGGAAATCCATGCTCTCTCCCTTGCGTAGAGGCATTGTACACGCGATCAACGATTATGCCAAACAGATGGCTTTGACACTTGCGCCTCGCGCCCGTAGAATCTTGCCGAAGGAGGCGCTGCATGCCTGATCCCAGACCGGTGATTGTCCCTATCCAGGTACGTTGGCGAGACCTTGACGCACTCGGCCACATCAATAATGCCGTGTACCTGAGCTACTTCGAGGTGGCCCGCATGGCCTACCTGCAGGCCATGCTTCCGCAAGATGCCGAACTCGACCCACAGACCTCCCTGCCGCGTGATTTTCAGTTCATTCTGGCCGACTTGCAGATCACGTATCGTGCGCCCGCTCAGCTCAACGACCCGTTGCAGGCCAGCGTGTACGTGTCCCAAGTCGGTCAGAAGAGCTTCATTTTCCAGTTCCGGATCGAGGAAACGCGCTTGGGGCGCCTGATCGCCGAAGGTTCCAGCACACAAGTGTGTTACGATTATGCTGCCCAACGGTCGATCCCCCTGCCGGAGGAGGTCAAGGCCCGCATGGAGGCGCTGCAAGGTGCGCCCATCTCGCGGAAGCCCTGATTCAGTTCTGCTGGAGGGGCCGGCGCAGGCTGCGCAACAGGATGGCCAGGCCGGCCGCCGCTGCCAGGGCGGCGAGGGCCGGCTTGTTGCGCGCCGCCCAGCCACACGGGGGAGGGCCCAGATCGCTGGCCAGAGCGGCGAACGTCTCCGCGAACCCGTCATGGGTTGGGCGGGCGCTCCAGCCGAGCTCCGACTGCGCCTTGGCCGAACTCCCCAGGTACGTCATGCCGAGGATGCGGATCGCTTCCTCGGTGAACAGATCGGGAAGAGATAGATGGTTGCCAAGCCAGCCGGCCAGAGGCGCCAACGGGCGCATAGCCCCTGCCCCTACCTCCAGGCGTGGCATGGGCAAGTTCGTCACGCGTGCCCACAGCTCATAGAGCTCGTCAAGTGAGTAGGCCGGCCCGGCCAGGATGTAGCTTTCGCCCACGCGCCCGCGTTCGGCCGCCAGGATATGCCCTTCGGCAATGTCGTCAACATGCGCCAGGGTGAGCACCGTGGTGGGGCCGGGCACAAAAGGCAGATAGCCCAGGTAGAACCAGCGCAGCATGCTGCCGATCAAGTTCGGGTCGCCCGGGCCGTAGGCCGCGCCGGGCATGACGATGGTGATCGGCACGCCTTCGCGCAGCATGGGCAGCGCCACCTCGTAGTGCGCCAGCCACTTGGTCCGATCATACTCGGTAGCGAAGGTAGGGGCTGTCACACAGAAGTTTTCGTCAGGCAGCGCCCCGTGCGTGTCGCCGAATACGGCGAGCGTGCTGGTATAGACGATGCGAGGGACGCCTTCGACGTGTGCGCAGCTCAACACATTGCGCGTGCCTTCGACGTTGACAGCCTCGGCCTCAGCTCGCGCGGCGGCTGAAGGAGTCCCGAGCTTGTACCAGCCGGCGATATGATATACCACGTCGCAGCCGCGCATGGCCAGGCGCAGCGCCTCGGTATCAGCCAGATCACCCGGCACCGGGTGGGCGCCCGCATCTGCCAGCGCTGCCGCTCCGCTCCTCGAGCGGCACAACGCAGTAACGTCGTAGCCCCGCTCGAGGAGTTTGCGCGTCACCCGGCCCCCGATGAACCCCGTAGCACCGGTGACAAAGGCTTTCATGGTCGCCCACGCATCACTTCGCCGCCTGGCTTGCCTTTTGCTCCCGGCTCACCACCTGGATCGTCTTTGGCTTCATCGATTCGGCCTTGGGGATGTGAAGCGTCAGCACGCCATTCTCGTAGTGTGCCTCGGCGCGGTTCGGGTCAACAGGCACGTTGATGTTCAGGGTGCGTTGGAAGGGGCCAAAGCCGCGTTCCTGCAGCACATAGTTTACGTCCTTGGCCAACGGCTGCCGCTGGCCTTTGATGGTCAACGAATCGCCCTCGATCGTGATCTCCACGTCCTCGGGCTTGACGCCCGGCACGTTGGCAACGATCACGATCTCGTCGGGGGTCACATAGGCATCCAAAGGCAGGCGGGCCGGCCGGCCAGTGGGCGCGGGTCCCTCCTGGCGCTGTGGTACAAAGCTGTCTTCGAACAAACGGTCCATCGCCTCGCGCAACGTGACCACATCCCGGAACGGGTCCCAACCGCTGATATAGTTCGGCATACGTAATTCTCCTTGACTGTGGAAGAAAACCCTCTCGTATCGACTCAACCCAATCGCTCGTGAACTCCCTTGCTTACCTTAGCCACAATAAGGGGGCGGCGTTAGACCCATGTTGGATTAGTGTTAGAAGAGTGTGAGAGAGCCCCTTGGGTTCGGCGACAGGGTGCGTTGACAGCCCCCGTGAAAGAGAGTATCCTCGGGCAGGACCAAGCGCGAATGATTTAGGATTTAGGGCGGGGGTTATGTTTTTTGACGAAGCCAAGATTTATCTCAAGGCCGGCGACGGTGGCGACGGCGTGGTGGCGTTCCGGCGGGAGGCCTTTGTGCCCAGGGGCGGCCCGAGCGGCGGCAATGCCGGCAAGGGTGGCGATGTCTGGCTGCTTGCCGATGCCTCGATCAACACGCTGCTCGCTTTCCGCAAGCAGACGCATTTCAGGGCGCGGAACGGGGGCAACGGGCGAGGCAAGAATCAGACGGGCGCGGCGGGCGAGGACCTGACCATCCCGGTGCCGGTCGGCACGGTAGCCTACGATGCCGATTCGGGCGAACTGCTGGTGGATTTGGCCCAGCGGGATGCCCGCGCGTTGCTGGCGCGCGGCGGCCGCGGTGGCCGCGGCAATCGGGTCTTCCGTTCCTCGACCAACCAGGCCCCGCGCATCGCAGAGAACGGCGAGCCGGGCGAGGAGCTGTGGGTGCGCCTGGAGCTGAAGCTGCTGGCGGATGCCGGCATCGTGGGTGTGCCCAACGCGGGCAAATCCACGCTGTTGAGCAAGGTCAGTGCCGCCCACCCCAAGATCGCCGACTACCCGTTCACGACCCTCGAGCCGAACCTCGGCGTGGCCATCGTCGGGGACCACGACCTCGTGCTGGCCGACATCCCGGGCCTCATCGAGGGCGCGCACGTGGGCGCCGGGCTGGGGCATCAATTCCTGCGCCATATCGAGCGCACGCGGGTCTTGATCCATCTCCTGGATGGGCTCAGCCCAGACCCGCTGGGCGACTACGATGCGATCAATGAGGAGCTCGAGCTCTTCAATCCGGCCTTGCGCGGCAAGCCACAGGTCGTGGCCTTCAACAAGATGGACCTGCCGGATGTGAGCGGCCGCTGGCCGGGGGTAGCGCGTGCCCTACGGCGTGCGGCGTTGACCCCCAGGCCATCTCGGCGGTTACGGGCGAGGGCCTCGATTTGCTCCTGCGTCGTGTTGCCGGCACCCTGGCGGAACTGCCGCCGGAAGCTGCGGCCCAACCCATGGCGCGGCCCTTGCTGCTGCCGGCAGAGGACAAGAGCTTTACGATCGAGCGCAGGCCGGATGGCGTCTGGCATGTTCATGGTCCATACATCGAGAAGATCGTCGCCATGACCAAATGGGACTACTACGCCGCCGTCATGCGCTTCCAGCGCATCCTGGAGGCGTTGGAAATCACGCAGGCTCTGCAGGTTGCCGGCGTGGCTGAGGGTGATACCGTTCACATCGGTGCCATTGAGTTCGAATGGAGCGATTGAGCAATACGTAATTAAACCAGTAGAGGGCAATA
>CAWEHT010000455.1:0-5674 GCA_963808455.1 uncultured Chloroflexia bacterium
AAAGCGCATTTTAGAAGCTCGACGGCCGGTACATTGTAAGAGTTGGCAAGGGCCTGACGCAATCGAACCGGACCATGGAAGAGGCCGTCATAGTTAGTGGGCCGGTAGACCTGGCCATTCTGCAACGGAAAGACTGCCGGCACGTCCCAGACAAGGCTGGCGGGGCTCATGCCGTGAGTAAATGCCAGTGCGTACAGCACCGGTTTGATGGCGGAGCCGGGTTGGCGGGGGCTAATGGCGACGTTGACCTGGCCAGAAATAGCAGTATTGGAATAATCGGCGCTGCCGACCATGGCTAGAATCTGACCGGTGCCTGGTTGAAGCGCGACCAGCGCCGCGTTAGTCAGGTTGTATCGTGTGCGGACCGCGTCAATCTGTGCGCGAACGATTGCTTCCGCGCCTTGTTGAGCCCGGAGGTCCAGTGTAGTGTACACGGACAGCCCGCCTCGGCTGACAGTCTGTGCACCGTAGTTGGCCACCAGGTAGTCGTGAACATATTGCAGGAAATGTGGCGCCAATGTGGGAGCAGCCTCTGAATGGAATTCCAATCGTTGGCCGAAGGCGGCCTGGGCTTGATCCATGGTGATGTAGCCATCGTGTGCCATCAGGGCAAGCACCAGGCCCTGGCGAGCTTTAGCGTTCTGGCGATTCGCGGGCAGGAGCGGGTCAAGTGTTGCGGGTGATTGCGGCAGGCCCGCGAGCATGGCGCTTTCTGCCAAAGTCAATTCGGCAGCATCCTTGGCAAAGTAGGTCCTTGCGGCGGCCTCGATGCCATACGCCAGGTGTCCATAGTTGACCACGTTGAGGTACATTTCCAGGATCTCGTCCTTTGTGAAGCGTTGGGTCAGATCCTGGGCGATTACCGTCTCGCTGAGCTTGCGGTCAAGCGATTGTTCAATCCGCTGTTGGTAAGGCATCGTGATGTTGCGGGCAAGCTGCTGCGTGATGGTCGAGGCGCCGGACACAAGGCCACCTTCGTTGGCATCCTGCAGTACGGCACGAGCAATTGCTGTCCAGTCCACGCCGGGGTTGGTATAGAATGTCTTGTCCTCTGTCGCGATCGTTGCCTGCCGTACCGCCGGTGCGATTTGGTCCAGGGTGGCCCAGTAGCGGCGCCCTTCGTCCCAGAACTCGCCGAGCAGGGCGCCGTTGCGGTCGTAGACGCGCGTGGTGAGGAATAGCTTGGGCGAAGGGCCCGGCAGGTCAGCCATATAGGCTTCCACGGCATCAGGGAGTGAAGTGGTACTCTCGACCGATGAGCCCGTGACCGCGGGCGTGACACAACTTGCTAGCAACGAAACCAACACGGCCCAGATGACGGCCTGGCGATAGCGGAGCCGAGCAAAGGACCAATGCATCGCACCTCTGATCAGGTAACCACCACCGAGTTGTCGGTGCCAAACTCGTTGGGGGCATAGTGGTCAGCGCGCCAGTCATTGTGCCAATCCCGGCCATTCACGAGATAGCGAAACTGATATTCACGTCCTAGCGCCAGCGTCAGGATGATGCGCCAATTGCCGTCAGTTCCCTCCTGCCGCATCTCGTCGCGCGTGCTGTCCCAGTCGTTGAAGTCGCCTACAAGATTCACGCGCTCGGCCCATATGGCAGAAGGCAGCTCGAAGGTCACGCGAACGTGCTGGCCATCTGGCAGCGGTTCCTTATAGATCATGAGTCCTCCGACCCAAGACGACACCCGACAAGACGAACAAGCTGTCGCAATTATAGCACAGACTTGACTAGGCTCCCAATCCACTTTAGAATACGCTGATGTTTGAGAATCTGCAAACAAAGCTGAATGCCGTCTTTGAAAGATTGGCATCTCACGGCCGTCTGACCGCTGCTGACGTCGATGTGGCCTTGAGAGAGGTGCGTCTGGCCTTGCTCGAGGCGGATGTCAATTTCAAAGTTGTCAAAGAGTTAGTGGGGCGCGTCAAGGACCGCGCCGTCGGTGCTGAGGTCTTGCAGAGCCTCACGCCGGCTCAGACGGTGATCAAGATCGTTCATGAGGAGTTGCTCAAGACCCTGGGAGAAGCCAGCCGGCTGGACCTGTCCGGCGCGGCACCGCATGTGGTCATGTTAGTCGGGCTGCAGGGGTCTGGCAAGACAACTACAGCGGGGAAGTTGGGGCTCACTTTGCGCAAGGGCGGCAAGCGGTCGTTGTTGGTAGCCGCCGACACTTACCGGCCGGCTGCCGTCACTCAGCTCGAAGTCATTGGCAAGCAACTCGACATCCCCGTGTTTAGTGAGGGCACCAAGGTGTCCCCGCCAGCCATCGTCGAACATGGCATCAGGCGGGCGCGGCGAAGGGGCCTACGATGTCGTGATCTTGGACACGGCCGGTCGCCTGCAAATCAACGATGAGTTGATGCTGGAGCTCGAGCAGATACGGTCATTGGCCAAGCCACAAGAGATTCTGCTGGTGGCTGATGCCATGACGGGGCAGGAAGCAGTAAGTGTTGCCAAAGGCTTTCACGACCGTGTACCGCTGACCGGGCTAATCCTGACCAAGGTGGATGGCGACGTGTGCGGCGGGGCTGCCATCTCGATGCGCGAGGTCACCGGCGTGCCCATCAAGTTTCTGGGCGTGGGTGAGAAGTTGGATGCTCTGGAAGTCTTTCACCCCGACCGTCTGGCCACCCGCATCCTGGGCATGGGTGACATGTTGGGCCTGATCGAGCGAGCGAGCGAGACGGTTGATCGGGAAGATGCCGAGCGCATCGGTCGCAAGCTAGTGAGGGGCGACTTCAATCTCGAGGATTTCCTGAGGCAGTTGCAGCAGATCAAGCGCATGGGTCCGCTGGGACAGATCTTGGACATGATCCCCGGGCTGAGCCGGCTGACCAAGGACCTGGCACCGGAGACGACCGACAAACAATTCAAGAGCATCGAGGCCATCATTAGCTCCATGACGCTGCCAGAACGCCGAGATCCCAAGATGATTAATGGCAGCCGCAAGCGGCGAATCGCGCGTGGTTCGGGCACGTCAGTACAGGATGTGAACGATCTGCTCAACCAGTTTCGGCAGATGCAACGCTTGATGAAGCAGATGGGATCTGGAGGGCATGGTCCGCGGGGCGGTCTGATGGACATGTTCAGATAGACAAGGAGGAACATTCAGGCATGGTTCGTATCCGTCTGCGCCGACAAGGCGCAAAGAAGCAGCCCACCTATCGGGTGGTAGTAGCCGACCAGCGTGCCCCGCGTGATGGGCGTATCGTCGAGAATATTGGGTTCTTCAATCCGCGGACAGACCCTGAGACGTTGCAGATCAACACCGAGCGGGCGCGCTACTGGCTAGGCGTTGGTGCATCTCCCAGTGAGGCAGTACAGAGGCTGCTGAAGGCTGCAGGAGTCTATACCGCTGTAGCCTGAAGCTCAGTGCGGCCTGCGGGTCGTCTAGGCTCTTCCATCGAACCGGGCATCGCCAATCGATAGCAGGGGCTGACAGTGAAAGAGAAAGAACTCGTCGAGTTTGTGGCCAAGTCATTGGTGGAGCAACCAGAGACCGTCTTGGTAAGGGAAATTCGAGGTTCCAGTGTTACTGTCCTCGAACTGCACGTCGCGCGTGAGGACATGGGACGGGTGATCGGCAAGGATGGGCGGGTGGCCAATGCCTTACGCACCCTGCTTCGGGTTGCCACTCGTGACGAGAAGCGTGTGGTGCTGGAGATCGTCTGACAAACGCATTTCCCATGTGGCTGGGCCCGCGTCGGTGCCCTCGGGCACATCACAATAGTGGGGCGGTTGACAGCGGAGGTGCCTCAGGTGCCTCCGCTTTGTGTTACGTTGCTCTTTGTATGGAGACCATGGGCGTATGGCAGAGGGCGAGGCAAGGCCGCAGTTTGTGGCCGTCGGCAGCATCACCGGAGCGCACGGGATACGCGGGGAAGTGAAGGTTCAAGTTCTGACAGATTATCCTGAGCGTTTCCGGCCGGGCGCCACGATGCTGATCGGCACAGAGGGAATGGCAAGGACGATGGAGATCGCGGCAGTGCGTCAGCACCACCAGTCCTTGCTTGTAAAGTTCGCGGCGGTAGATAGCCGCAACGTGGCGGAGACGCTGGTGGGCTTGCTGCTGATGATCCCAGAGGACCAAATGATGCCCCTCGGTGAGCATGAGAACTATGCTCATGATCTGCTAGGGCTGCGTGTGGAAACATCAGACGGCCGATACCTCGGGCAGGTCACAGATATTCTGGCGACGGGCGCCAACGATGTGTATGTTGTGTCCAGGCCTGAGGGCCAGACTGAAGTGCTCATCCCCGCGCTGCGCGACGTGGTGCGGGCCGTGGACCTCTCATCGGGCGTCATGGTGGTGGTGCTGCCGGACGGGTTGCTGGAATAGCTCGGCAAGCCCTGGAAGGCTCGTCAGCCCATTGCGGCCTGCCCAGCGGGATGGCATGACCATAGCGCGATATGCTTGACAAAAGGCATGGCATCGGGTATGCTCCCGCCCGGAGACCATCCTCATATGGGAAGCAAGAGGCCTGGCCCATCTACTTGACGCGAGTTGCCCTCGCGTTGGGGCAGCCCCGAGCCCCGAGCGCGCCGGACATGCAACAACCAAGGAGCCGGTGTGGACCCGCTTTGTTACTGGATCGGATTCAATCGTGTGCGTGGCATCGGTCCGGCACGCCTGCGTGCATTGCTGGATTACTTCGGCAACGTCGAAGAGGCCTGGCAAGCACCAGAGGTCGCGTTGCGGGAGGCTGGTCTCGATCGCCGGTCGCTCGCCAATCTGTGTGAGCTGCGTCGTACCTGGGATCCAGAACGCGAGCTCGCCAGGCTGAACCAGGCGGGCATTCAAGTTCTAACCTGGGAAGACCAGCAGTACCCTCAGCGGCTGAAAATGATCAGCGACCCACCGCCGGTACTCTTCGTTAGCGGCACCCTGTGCACGGCCGACGACTGGGCAGTGGCCATGGTCGGGACACGATCCGCCACAGTGTATGGCAAAGAAGTGTCACGCCAGGTAGCCGGGGACCTGGCCAAGGCCGGCGTAACCATTGTCAGTGGGTTGGCGCGCGGTATCGATGCCTCAGCGCATAAAGCGGCACTGGACGCCAATGGCCGCACTATTGCCGTGTTGGGCTCGGGGCTCGACATCATCTATCCATGGGAGCACCAGAGGCTGTCGTCAGAGATCAAAGAACGCGGCGCTCTGATCAGCGAGTATGCGCTCGGCACGAAGCCAGAGGCGAGCAATTTCCCTCCCCGGAATCGCATCATCAGCGGGTTGAGCCGGGCGGTCGTCGTGGTGGAAGCCGGAGAGCGTAGCGGAGCCCTCATTACGGCTGACTACGCTGCCGAGCAAGGACGTGATGTATACGCAGTGCCAGGCAGCATCTTCCATCGCAGCAGCCAGGGCACAAATCACTTGATACGCGAAGGTGCTCGACCGCTGTTGGGCGCGAACGACATCCTCGAGCAACTGAACATGGCGGCGGCTTTTGAACATGCTGAAGCGCGGCAAATCCTGCCGGCAGACGAAACGGAAGCCTTGTTGCTGACGCAACTTGGCGAGGAGCCGATCCACGTCGATGACCTGGGACGGGCTGCGAATTTGCCCATCGCTGTGGTATCGAGCACACTGGCACTGATGGAATTGAAGGGATTGGTGCGCCAGATCGGTGGGATGTCCTACGTGCGAACGCGCGAGACAGGGCCCGTCTAT
>CAWEHT010000456.1:0-4255 GCA_963808455.1 uncultured Chloroflexia bacterium
TCGGCACGTCGCAGGCACAGAACGAGCAGATGGTGCAGCAGATCGGCTCGCGCCTGGGCAGCAGCGCGGCCAGGGCTCCGGCTTCACCGAGACCGGCCGGCGTGAGATTACGGTGCGCGGCCAGCCGGCAGAGGTGGTCCTCAGCGACGGCACGAGCAAGGACGGCCAGCGCACCCGAGAAGAGTTCGTCACCTTCGTGGGGAAGAACGGCCCTGCCATGCTCGTGTTCATGAACCCGGTCAGTCAATGGAACAGCGCCGAGGTCGAAAGCATGGTGGCCTCGATCCATTAGATGGCGCTGCGGTTTCACCCATCCGTCTTCTCCAGCGTATCCTCCGCGTACATCCGTTTCGCCTGGGCGCGGTCGCCGATGATCGCCTGGACGACCTGGGCATTGTTGGGCGGGCAGCCGTTGACGTGGCGGGCCCTTTGCTCCCTGGGCATGCAGATGCCCACCGTCACGATGCCCTCGGGCGCGGCATCCGCGGGAGGCCGCGCCCCGCCCGTCAGCACGGTGACGCCGGGCAGATAGCCGAGCTGGCCGGCGTTGCGCATGTCGACCAGCGCGCTGAGCACCGTGTTGCGGCAGCCTGTGCACGCCATGTCGCCGTGGATCACGGCAAACCCGTCAACCTGCACCGGGTTGTCTTCCACCGAGCGGAGGAAGCGGCGCCTGACCCCGGCGATGGGTTCGCCGGCGATCTCGAGCGCGTCGGGGCCCATCTCGCCCAGCCCACGCGCGTGGGCGTTGACCGTGAGCGGCACCTCCCACGGCTCGTAGCCGATGATCTGCGAGCAGACCGAATCGACCGCCACCAGGTCCTTGCCCGCAACGATCAGGTCCATCTCCACGGGCCGCCCGTAGACCGGGCCGACGCCCTCCTGGCAGATGATGGCGTCCACGACCGCCAGCCGGGGCCTGGTCGCCGCCAGCAGGTCGATCACGCCCTCGAACAACCCCTGTTGGTGCATGGCCCGCTTCGCCCGCTGGGTGAGCAGGCCTTTCAGCTTTTTGATCGAGCACGTCATCTCGGTCTGATCGTGGGTCTTGAGCTTGGGCACGCTGATGATGACGTCGGCCTCGCGTGCCAGCTCGAAGCATTCCACTTCCGAAAAGACCTTTCCCCCGCCCGGCACGGGAAGCCCGGCGCTCGCCGTCTTCTCCAGGTTGACCACCTCGTAGCCCAACTCCCGCAGCTCCCGGTAGCCCGACGCCTGGATGACCTTCTCCGTATCCACGCCCACCGCCGACGACTCGGCGATCACCGGGCGCGCCCCTAGCTCCTTGATGATATCGGCCAGGGCCCGCGGCACCTCCGGGAGGGTGATGCACCCGGCCTCCCGCTCCACCGGGGGCGCCACCCAGCTCGGGTTGATGAGCACGAGATTGCCGGGGCGGACGATATCGCCGATCCCCCCGATCAGGCCCAACGCCTGCTCCACAGCGGCCCGCACCTGAGGATAGCCGGGCGCGGGGCCTGTCTTGACGATCGCCACCGTGGATTTGCTCAATTGAGCCCTCTATCTCGCCGGAAGCAGGCCAGCGCCGCCAGCACGCTGTCGATGTCGGCTTCGCCGACCACCGGCGCCATGTGCCCGACGCGGAAGACCCTGTCGACCAGCTGTTCGCCCAGGCCGCCGGCGATCTTGATGTGGTGCAGCTCGGCGAGGTAATCCACGATCTGGCCGGTCGGCACGCCGGGCGGGCCATAGGCGGCCGTCAGCACGGGCGCCGAGATCTCGTCGGGCGTGAACGGGGGCATGCCGATGCTCCTTAGCCCCTGCCGCAGCCGCAGCGACAGCCGCCGGTAGTGCTCGAGCCGGCTCTCTATCCCATCGGCCAGCAGGCTCTTCACGCTGGTGTGCAGCGCCAGCACGTTGTTGACGGCCATGGTGCTCGGGTGAGGGTGCCAGCTCGCCCATTCCCTGGCGTAATAGCGCCACACCCGGAGGTCGAGGAACCAGCCGTGCCCTACGGTGGCGTGGCGATCGATGGCCTCCCAGCCGCCCGGCCCGACCGCAACCGGGGCCAGGCCGGGGGCGCGCCGAGGCATTTCTGCGACGCCGACGCGCACAGGTCGATGCCCCAGTCGTCCATGCGCACGGGCAGGCCGCCCAGCGACGAGACGGCATCGACCATGAAAGGGACGCCGTGCCGCCGTACGACCTGGCCGATCTCGGCGATCGGGTCGACGATGCCGGTAGAGGTCTCCACGTGGACCGCCGCTACCAGCCGCGCGTCCGGGTGGCGCGCCAGCGCCGCGTCGAAATCCTCGGGCCGCAGCGGCCGGCCCCACTCGGCGGGCACGGGCACGGGATCGAGCCCGTAGCTCTCGGCGATGGCCCGCAGGCGGTCGCCGAAGAAGCCGTTGGCGCCGATGAGTAGCTTTTCCCCGGTCGCCGAGCGCGCTGCCCAGGCAGGCATCGATCGAACCACAGCCCGAGCCCACCAGCAGGAAAACATCGCCGCGCGTGCCGAACACGGTCTTGAGCATCCCCGTGGTCTCGGTGTACATCTCTCGCCACCGCGGCCCATAGTGCGGCTGGATTGGCTGCGCCATGGCCTCCAGGACGTCATCTTCGACCTGCACAGGCCCGGGGATCATCAGCTTCAACGCGGGGTCTGTCATCGTAGCCTGTTCCTTTCTCACAGCCCGTAGCGCGCCACGTTGGCGTCGGCGATCGCCTGGATGGCTGCGATGTGCTCGGCGCCATCGGCGCGCTCGAACAGATGCCGGAAGCGCTTCTGCGCCCCAAGGTATTCCGTCACCGGGCAGGGCCGGCCGATCTTGCGTGCCCTGGGCGGCTGGCCGGGGCGCGCCTCGAAAAGCGGCACCAGCCCGGCCCGCACTGCCAGCCTGGCCAGCGCGATGGTCTGCGATGGGTCGAACCCCCAGCCGATGGGGCAAGGGCAATGCACTTCCAGGTACTTGGGCCCTTCGATGGCCAGCGCCTCTTTCACCTTCCGGGCCAGGTCCTGCGGGTAAGCGACGGAAGCGGTGGCCACGTAGGGGATGCCATGCGCGAGCGCGATCGCCGGCATGTCCTTCTTGGGCCGATCTTCGCCCCAGGTGCGGGCCCCGGGCGGGCTCGTGGTGGTCGAGGCGCCGATCGGCGTCGCGCTCGACCGCTGGACGCCGGTGTTCATGTAGGCCTCGTTGTCGTAGCAGATGTACGTGACGTCGTGCCCGCGTTCGAACATCCCCGACAGCGAGCCCAGGCCGATGTCGAAGGTGCCGCCGTCGCCGCCGATGGCCACCACTTTGGTTCGACCGCCCAGCCCGCGCCGCTTGAGGGCCAGCTGAACGCCCGAGGCCACGGCGCCGGCGTTCTCGAACAGGACGTGCAGCCAGGGCACGCCCCAGGGAGTGTACGGGTAAGGCGAGGTGAAAGTCTCCAGGCAGCCCGTCGCCGTGACGACCACCACCTCGGGCCCGGTCGCTTCCAGGATGGTCCGGACCGCGATGGATGCGCCGCATCCGGGGCAGGCCCGATGTCCGGGTGTATAAAGGGACGCGCCGTACATCTCCTCGGCCGTATCGTTCATGGGCGCTCCTTCGGCAGCAGCTCCCGCCTCAGCCCGACGAACGACGCCGCGCGGCCGGCGGCCCTGCCGCACCCAGGGCGCGGGCGCGCCTCGTCCACGATCTCGCGGGCCGTGTCGATCGTCACCTCGCGCCCGCCGTACCCGGCCAGCAGGCCGATGACGAGCGGCCTCCGGCCCTCGGGGGAGTCGTAGAGCGCGGCCTTGACGTCGGTTGCCAGCACGCCCGCTGCGCCGATGGAGAGGGAGCGGTCCAAGACGGCCGCGGCCCGGGCGCCGCCGAGCGCCTCGCGGACCTGCCGGGCCGGGAACGGCCGGAAGCAGCGCACCTTGAGCACGCCGGCGGAGACCCCTTCGGCGCGCAGGCGGTCAACCGCCTCGCGCAGCGTGCCGACCACCGACCCCATGGCCACCAGCACGATCTCGGCGTCGTCGCAGCGATAAGCGTCGACGAGCCCGCCGTGGTAGTGGCCGAAACGCGCCTGGTAGCGCGCGCGGCATCTTCGACCCTGGCCGCCGCGCGCAGCGCTGCCTCCTGGGTGATGTAGCGCGCTTCGAGCGTGTTCGCCTCGTCGGTGAAGGAGCCGAAGACCATCGGGCGATCCGGCGACAGGTAGTGGACCGGTTCGTAGGGTGGCAGGAAAGCGTCGATGGCAGGCTGGTCGAAGACCTCGACGGGCTCGAAAACGTGCGTCAGGACGAAGCCATCCG
>CAWEHT010000457.1:0-6322 GCA_963808455.1 uncultured Chloroflexia bacterium
GGGTGGGGCGGCGGCTGGGTCAGCACCGATAGGCCATGCGGCGGGATAATGGCCGGGTTCTGCAGGATGCCGGCAAGCACACCATAGTCGGGCAGGACAAGCAAGCGGAAGATCACGCCTGCCATCATGTCGGCGACGATCCACGGCAGGAACAGCACGGTCACGTAAAAGCCGGAGAGGCGCAGCTTCTGGTTGAGCAGAAGCGCAATGAAGAATCCTGCAACGAGCGTCAAGGCGACATAGCCGACCAGGAAGATGAGGGTGTGGCCGATGCTTTCGGCAAACTCGGTGCTGTGCAGCAGATGCGTGTAGTTGCTGGAGCCAATGAAAATCCACTTCAGCCCCTGCCGATCCTGCAGGCTCAGCCATACCGTGTACACCGCCGGGTAGACCTGGACCAGCAACAAGACGAGCACGGTGGGCAGAATCAACCAGAAAGGCAGCAAGTCGAGCGGCCTGCCCCGAGCCGCCCGGCGGACGGCCGTGTCACGCGCCGGGGTCGCAGCCTGTTCCAGGCGAGCCGATGTCTGATCCATATAGAGCTTGGCCTTTGCGAGGCGAAGAAATCTTTCTCGTCCGTCGCGGGCGTCCCCGACGGACGAGAAATGTTGGCTGGCCGGGGCGGCGCGCTTTCCTGACTGACTGCTGGCGCGCCGCCCTGGCACTCGAGTTTAAGGTCGGGTATCAGTTGCCCGCGTTGTACTGGTCCTGTGTCTTCTGCAATTCCGTCGCGATGTCCAGGCTTGGGTTTGCTTTGATCAAGTTGTAGATGGTATCTACGACTTCCTTCTGAGCTCTCGGGACGTCTACCAGCGAGCCATACCACGGGCGGCAGCTGCTCTGGGCAAGCACGTCGGCTGCCTCTTTGTAGAATTGCGTCTGGAATGCCGGTGCGCCCAGGCTCGACTTCAGCGCCGGGAAGCCTCCGCCAGGCCCGGTCACGTAGGTTGGATTCTGTGCGGGGTCCATCATCCAGTTGATGAAATCGTGAGCGGCGTCCACATTCTTGGCGCCGGTTGGGATGACGAAGCTGTCCGCCCCCAGGTTGCAGCTCGCCTTCTTGCCGTCAGGAGCGAAGAACGGCGCAAGGTAGATCTGGCCGGCGTTGATGGCATTCAGCATGTCTTGCTCGGTGCCCGTGTTATACTGCGTGCCGTCCGGCGCCGTGAGCGGGTTCAGGTAGCGATAGCCGAAAAGCCCGGTGGGGAAGGAGGCGGCCGACGCATCCTTGATGGCGTTCTCCTCGGCAAACTGCCCCGCAAAGGCGATCTCGGGCACGTAACCGTTCCCCACGGCGGTGCGCAGCATCTGAATCGCCGCCACATCTTCGGGCGTGTTGAGCAGCATGTTGCCTTTGCCGTCATCGAAGGTGCCGCCATAGGAGAGGACCGCCATCGACATCAAACGGTTGATGGCTTCGCCCTCGAAGTCGGTGGAACCGAAGAAGGTCATGGCGAAGTGACCCTGGGTCTTGAGGCGCGCGGCTTCGGTCATGAACGACTCAGGCGTCTTTGGATAGCCCAAGGGCCAGAGTTCCTTCCACACAAACACGACGTAGGGTTGGGTGGCCACAGGGATACAGTACAATTCCCCATCCGGCCCCGTGCAGGTGCTGAGGGCGCTGGGGTCAAGCTGGGAATACCATGATTGCTGCTTGGCCCAGGCGGTCAGGTCTTGCGCTGCCCCGTTCTTGATGAAGGAATTCATCGGGATGTTATCGGCGTCGAAGAGATCGGGCACCTCACCGCCCGACTGGACGGCCGTGATCAGCAGTGCCTGCATCTTGTCGAACGCCTGCGGCTGGTTCACCCAGTTCCACTTGCCGGCGAATTGCTGATTGAACTGCGGGATGGCCGCCGCCAGGAAGGCATTGCCTACATGCTCGTCGGCCTTGGGATCGGTGTTGGTCTGGTCGTACTGGAACCAGGTCGTAAAGGTCTGGCCCCCTGCCGCTCCCGAAGTGCCGGTGATCGTCGAAGGGCTGGTAACGGGCGCGGTGCTGGTCATCGTCGAGGTGCTGGTAACGGGCACCGTGCTGGTCATCGCCGCCGTGCTGGTAACGGGCACGGTGCTGGTCATCGCCGCCGTGCTGGTAACGGGCACAGTGCTGGTCATCGCTGCCGTGCTGGTAACGGGCACTGTGCTGGTCATCGCCTCCGTGCTGGTGACCGCCGAGGTGCTGGTCATTGCCTCCGTGCTGGTAATGGCCGAGGTGCCGGAGATTGTAGACGTGCTGGTGATGGCCGTTTGGGGTGCCGGCGCGGCGGTAGCCGCTGCGACCGAAACGGCACTAGCCGCCAACACAACGGCGGCAATCAGGAGAAGATTGAGCAGAGACCGTTTGTGTGCCATTGAGTGATCCCCCCTTTGAGAGTGATGTTGGATTTTCCACCGCGGCAAACGCCCTTGTTCGCGTCAATGGACAGCCCCTGGCTTACTCAAGGCCGGCGCCCGGCAGGCTGCGGTACCAAGCATAGCACACCGGGCACTGTCCCCCAAACGCCCCAGACGTCCTCAGAACGCTGGCGGCGTCATCGCCGACAGAAACCTCCCTTCGCCTTCGCTGACAACACAGATCGCTTTCAGGTCACGCCCTTCGAAATAGATGCTATCTCCTGCCTCCAGCTCGTAGCTCTTGTCGGCGACCGTGACCTCGAGGCGGCCTTTCAACACAAGAAGGCACTCCTCCGTATCGACGGCCAGGCGCGGACCGACAAGATTGCCGTCGTTGGAGGTCGCGCGCCCTTCGAACAGCACCATCTTATGCGAGACGTCCGGCGTCAATATCTCATAGGCAATGTGGCCTGCCGGCAACGCCAGGCGCCGGCGCCCGCCATTTCGCACAACGGGGCTCTGCGCCGGCGGGGCAACCAGAAGGCGAAAAAGAGACGTGTTGAGCGCGTTGGCAATCTTGCGAAGGGTGCCAAGGGTCGGGTTGGCTTCGCCGTGCTCCAGCTTGCTGATGAATGTGGCGCTCAAGCCGGTCGCCCGGCCAAGCTCGCGCAGCCCCATGCCGCGCTCCAGACGCCGTTCTCTGATACAGGCTCCGAGCGGATCGGTGGATTGTGCCGGGAAGGACGTCGTGTCGAGATCCTCCTGCGCCATCCTCACCCCCTCTCCGACGCATGTGGACAGGCGGCAACTGCCACGACCAGTGAACTGGACCCGCCTGAGCGGCTGGTAGCCCTAGGCAGCCGCGGGGCCGCCCCCAAAGAACGAAACACGCAACACATCGCGGTTGATCTGGCCGCCCGAGAACGAGTGGCCGGTCCGCAAGCTATTGATGATTACGTGAGCCGGAGAGTCGATCAGGTCCGGCACCGCAAACCAGTTGTGCTGGAAATGCTCGAAGATCGCGCGCAAACGGCATGCCCCAGAACTGGCCCGAGTTGACGTCGAAGCACAGGCGTTTGACCACCGGCTCGATGGCCTCGTCGGCGGCGTCGGCGTAGAGCACCGTCGTCGCGCCGTAAAACAGGCAGTCGTTAACGCGCCCCATGGCCTCGCCTTCGTCCTGGGTCAGCGGGGCCACGGGGGCCGTTCCGAAGCCATGACGCACGGTATGGATGTCAAAGCCACGCAAGAACAGCTTGATCATGACTTGCTCGACCGTCCGAGAGGCGACCTGGATCGCGCCGACCAGGCAGGCCGTGGGGGCGAAGACAACGTACACCTGCTCAGGCTTGACATGGCAGGCCTCGGCGACCTGGCAGCACAGCTCATCTCCGGGCACGCGCCGCGTCTGCAACTGCACCACCACCTCATCGGCATGGTCCGCGTAACCGCTGCCCGACCAGCGGTCGGCCAGGGCCGCGGCACGCGCGTGGGGCCGGAGCCGATCTCCGCAAATTCTCCGTGGCCCAGTTCCCAACAGCCAGCCTGCGAGGCGACCACGGCGATCACCGGATGGTCAACCCACACATCGATCGATGGCAGGCGAAACGGGTCGAGGCCAAAAGTGCCGTAGGTAGCCCTTCCCAGGCCGCCGAACCCGGCTTCGACGAATACCTGTCCGGCCTTCCAGCTGCCCGGGCAGGTCAGCCCCATGTCGACCAAAGTAGCTCCGCATGAGGCGCGCCAGGCTTTGATCTGCAACTCGTCCGCGGCGCCGATCGCGTCCTTGATCATCGCCACGGCGGACCGGTTCACACTGTACTGCTCCAAAGCGTTACCTCTCATTGGCTGCTGAAACGGGCCGGGCTGAAGCTCTCCAGCGAGGGCTCGACCGGCTCCCCGAGCATCATCTGAGCCATCATCTCCGTGAGCACCGGCACGGTGGTGCAAGTCAGGTGGAAGGAGGTCGCCACATACAGGTTGTCCATGCCCGGCATCCGGCCAAGACCGGGCTGCTCGTCGGGCAGATACGAAGTCACGCTGGTCCACGAACGCAGGACCCGCACGCCTGCGAACCGCGGTATGACCCGCAGCAGCTCTGAAGCTATGCCCGGCGGACCCCAGGAGCTGGTCTGCCGGCGTATTTCGGTTGCCATTTCGACGGCCTCAGCCGCGTAAAGCGCGCCGTTCTCCACTTGCAATACGCCGAGCGACACGGCCCTGGCCTGGTGATGTATCGTCTCATAGAAGTCCGCCATGCCCACATGATTGTGCAGCACAGGGGGCAGTGGCTCGGTGATCAAGGCCTCGGCGTTGCTGAAACCCAACGGCAGCGGCGCGCCCGCCAGCTCCAGAACCTTCCCACACCAGGCACCCGCGGCCACCAGGAAGGCGCCGGCGCAAAGCCGTTCGTCTTTCGTGAGAGCGGCGATGACGCGCCCCCCTTCCGTCTGGAACCCGGTGATGGGCGTTTGGGGACGCAGGACCGCGCCGGCCCGGCGGGCAGCGCGAGCGTAGGCCCAGCAGAACTTCAGCGGGTTCACGAGGCCTTCGAGGCACCAGGCGGCGCCCAGGTAATCATCGACGCACAGGCCGGCCTCGGCCGAGCGCAGCGCGGCCGGGTCCAGCATCTCAGCTGGCACACCACAGCCCCGAAGATGGGCGATCTGGCCGGTCCAATAGCGCCAATGCTCGTCCTGGCGGATCAGCATGATGTTGCCGAAGCGACGCCAGCCAAAGCCATAGTCGAGCTCTTCTTCCAATCCCTCGAGGCGCGCCAGGCCCTTTAGCACAAGGTCGAGATGTAGGCCCGGGTGCGCTTCCGAGACCTGGCATCGTCCGGCGCAGGCGCCGGAGGAACCGGTGCCCAGCCCTCTGGCCTCCACCAGCAACACCAACGCGCCCTTCCTGGCCAGATAGTAGGCAGCCGCAGTGCCGATGAACCCACCACCGACAACGATCACATCGTAGGTCTTCATCTATCCGGCCACGCCGGCGCGGCGCAGCACCCCATCCCACGCAGCTTTCGCCTCGGCGACGAGCTCAGCCTCATCGAGAACCGTCACGCGCCTGTCCTGCAGCAGGATCTCGCCGTTGACAATGACCGTGTGCACGTCAGCGCTGCTCGCCGTGTACACCAGCGCGGAAGGGACAGGGCTTGCCAGCGCCAGCCGTGAATTGTTCAAGTCCACCAGCACGAGATCGGCCTTCTTGCCCGGCTCCAGGCTGCCCAGCGCCTCGGGCTGGCCAAAGGCAGCTGCGCCACAACAGCAGGCCATGTCGAGCATATCATTGGCCGTGAAGACCGATGCATCGAGCACTGCTACCTTCTGTAGATTCGCAGCGGTCTTGAGTATATCGATCATGCCCTGCCCGTTGTTGCAAGCCCCGTCGGTGGCCAGCGCCACCGGACGCCTCGCCTGCGCAGCCGCCCAACCTGACAAATGCCGGAGGCAAGGAACATGTTGCTCACCGGGCAGTGGACCACCATAGCGCCGGCCTCGACAATCAGGTCGATCTCCTCATCCGAAATCCAGACGCTGTGCACCAGTTGGGTCGTCGGCCCCAGCATGCCCAGGCTCGCCAGCCATTCAATATGGCCCTTTCCCGTGCGGTTGCGGTCCATCTCCAGCTCGGCGCGGGTCTCCGCCACGTGCATGTGTATGCCGATGCCCAACTTCTCGGCCAGCTCGCGCGTCTGTCTCATGGTCTCTTCGCTGCAAGCCCAGGGAGCACCGGGGCCGAACTCCACGCGGATGCGGCCGGCTCCCTGGTTGTGCCAGGTCCTATGCAACCGTTCGGTCTCGGCAAGGATCTCGCCAGGTGCCTGACAGAAGGCCTCCGGCACATTGCGATCCGACCAGCCCCTGGCCAACAACAGCCGGATGCCGATCCTGGAGGCGGCCTCACACACGGCGTCGTCGTTGCCTCGGGCGCAGTGCAGGTATTGATTGTCGATAACGGCCGTGGCCCCGCCATGCAAGTTCTC
>CAWEHT010000458.1:0-22690 GCA_963808455.1 uncultured Chloroflexia bacterium
CTCTCTCTCTCTCTCTCTCTCTCTCTCTCTCTCTCTCTCTCTCTCTCTCTCTCTCTCTCTCTCTCTCTCTCTCTCTCTCTCTCACCATCGACCCGGTCAAGAACCAAGGACGCAAAGTGGACGTGCTGCTCAAGTCCACGGCCGAATCCTGGCTGCGCACCAGCACTGACATCCAGCCCAATCTCCAGGAATACCCGGAACAGGGCTTCCCGGTGGATGGGGAGCGAGCTTCCCACCCGCTTGCCGTTGCCATCCAGGGCTCTTTCGATAGCTACTTCAAGGGCAAGCCGTCGCCCCTGACGCAGTCCAGCCCCGCGCCGACTGACCAGTCTCAGGCGGCCCAGCCGACGCCCACACCGGCACCGCTGACCAGCGGGACGATCCAGTCATCGCCTGACACGGCCCGCCTGGTGGTGATCGGAAGCACCGAGTTCTTGGATGACGCCGTCTTCCAGATCGCGCAGAGCATGCCCCAGAACACCTCCCTGGACAGCTTGCAATTCCTGCAGAACACCGTCGATTGGTCAGTGGAAGACACCGACCTGCTCACGATCCGCTCGCGCGGCGATTACACGCGGGTTTTGACGCCGCTCACACCACAGCAAGAGACGTCGTACGAGGTGCTGAATTACATCCTCGCCGTTCTGGCGCTGGGTGCCATCGGCATTTACTGGACAGTCCGGCGCCGGCGCGAGAAGCCGCTGCCCCTGGTCCCGCCCGGCCATCAGGCGGACAAGGGGACCGTGGCACAGCAGGCATAGGGAGGAGGAACAACGATGAAACGAACCCAGACGATACTTCTCGGCGTCCTCGTGCTGCAACTGGCCCTGGCCGCGCTCACGCTCTGGCCAAGGTCCACGAGCGCCAACGGCAATGGCGGCCCGCTCTTCCCGAAGCTGGCGGCGAGCAACGTCACGGCACTGACCGTGTTCGACAAGGCCGACACCAGCATCAACCTGGCCAAGCAAGGCGACAAGTGGGTACTGCCCGACGCCGGCAACTTCCCGGCCGACAGCAGCAAGATCACCAGCCTGCTGACGAAGATCATCGGCATCACGACGGACCGGCTGATCGCAACGAATGCTTCCAGCCAGGCACAGCTCCAGGTCGCGCCCGATCAATACGTGCATCGCGTCGATGTCAAGACGACGGACGGCATCACCCGCACGCTGTATATGGGTTCGTCTCCCGGCAGCGGTGAGGTCAACGTGCGCGCTGGAGATCAGTCCAACGTCTACCTCGGCCAAAACCTGAACTCATCCGACGCCAGCGCCGAAGCCGGCGCCTGGATCAACCCGACCTACCTGACCGTAACGACCACGGACGTCAGCAGCTTCACGCTCAAGAACGCGGGCGGCCAATTGGCGTTCAGCAAGGACAGCAGCGGCAACTGGACGCTCTCCGATCGCAAGCCCAGCGAGAACATGAATCAGAGCGCGGTCACTTCGTTGCTGGGCCTGGTGGCGTCGTTGAACATGAGCGCGCCGCTCGGCACGGCGGACAAGCCGGACTACGGCATGGCCCATCCGGGCGCCGTGCTGATCGTGCAGACCAGGGAGAACAACCAGGGCAAGACGGTTACGTTGACCGTGGGCGCTAACAAGAACACGAAGGACAACACGTACGTCGTAAAATCGTCAGACTCGCCCTACTATGTCACGGTGAGCGAGTACAACGTCGATGACATGATCCAGAAGAAACGCAGCGATTTCCTGCAGCTGCCGGCGACCCCGACGCCTGGGGCAAACGCCTTATTCGGGCTGCCCACCGTCACTCCCACGCCGGGACAATAACCGGTTCGGGCAGGCCCACTAAAAGCCGCCCGCCTGGTTCACCGCAAGCGACGATGAACCATTGGCGGGCGGCTTTTTACGTGGGATCTAAGGTAGAACAGCTACGACGGGGGGAAGCGGCCCGCCCGGCGGCTTCACGCCAGGCCCCCCTCCAGCACCGCCGTATGAACGCGCGGAAACTCGGCGCGGAGCCGCTCGACAGTAGGCATCGTCCCGCGGTAGTCCGACTTCCGCGCCCGGCACTCGATCTCTTCGCACAATGTGGCCATGACTACGGCGCCCAGAGAGCCACTGACACCCCTCAGCGCATGGGCCGCGAATCGCAAGGCCTCGCCGTCCCCCGTCTCGGCTGCGCAGCGCATCGCATCCAGCCGGGCCGGCGTGGTCGCCAGGTATCCTTCGAACAACTCTCGTACGATGGCAGGGTCATCTTCCTGGCCCAACCGCTGCAGCTCGGCCACAACGTCCGGGTCCAGGGGCGCCGTTTCAGCGGCGCCCACGCCCGCCTGGCCCTGGGGCACCGTCTCCGCAGCGCCCACGCCCGCCTGGCCCTGGGGCACCGTCTCCGCAGCGCCTGCGCCTGCCGGGCCCTGGAGCGCCGTTTCAGCAGCACCTCCGCCCACCTGGCCCCGAACTCGCCGGCCCTGCCGTTCGAGTGCGGCTACCAACTGCGCCGTACGCACCGGCTTGCTGACGTAGTCATCCATGCCGGCAGCCAGGCATTCCGCACGGTCCTCGGGGGTGGCGGCCGCGGTCATCGCTACAATGGCGGGCCGCTTGCCTTCAGGCCACGCGGCTACGATCTGGCGGGTGGCCTCCAGCCCGTCCATCTCCGGCATTTGCACATCCATCAAGACCAGGTCGTATTGCTGGCGGCGCAAGGCAGCCAACGCCTCGATGCCGTTGCCCGCGGCGTCCGCCAGATAGCCAAGCTTCAGCAGCGTACGCAACAGCAGCTTCTGGTTGATCGCGTGGTCCTCCGCCACCAGGATGCGCAAGGGCAGCCGTCGGGCCATGCCGGCGTCGAACTCCATCTGAAGAGGCGCTTGCCCGGCCGGCCGGTCGGTGATGGCCCGCAGCAGGGCCTCACAAAGCTGGGCAACCTTGACCGGTTTGGTTACGTGGGCGGCGACATCCACCTGGGCGCCGCGCGCGGCCGCGGGTCGCGTTGCCACGGAGGCCAGTGTCACCAGCGGAAGGCCCCGGGCGCCGGGGACCTTGCGCATCTCGTCGGCAAGGGCCAGGCCATCCATCTCCGGCATTTCCTCGTCGAGCAGCGCCACGTCGAAGCGATCGCCACGGCGAAGGAAGGCGAGGGCTTCGGACGGCAAAGCAGCGGCCGTCGGCAGCATGCCCCAGCGCGCTACCTGCGTGCTCAGGACCCGCCGGCTCGTCCGGTTGTCGTTGACAATCAAGACGTGCTTGCCGGCCAGCTCGGGTTGCTCGCCGGGTTGAGATAGGCCTTCCCCAACCGGCGCGGCCTCGGCCTGCATCGTGAAGTAGAACGTTGACCCCTTGCCAGGCACCCCCTCGCTTTCCACCCACATCGTGCCGCCCATCATCTCGCAAAGGCGCTTGCTGATGGCGAGGCCCAGGCCCGTGCCCCCGTAGCGCCGCGTGGTCGAGGCGTCCACCTGGCTGAAGGAGCGGAAGAGTCTGTCCATGCGGGCAGCGGGGACGCCGATGCCGGTATCATGCACAGCAAACCGGATCTCACACCGGTCACCAGCCTGCTTTTCGGCCGTCGCGGTGATGATCACCTCGCCCTGGCTCGTGAATTTAACGGCGTTGCCAAATAGATTGACCAGGATCTGGCGCACGCGCGTCGCGTCGGCCACGATTACGGTCGGCACCCCTTCCTCTTGGACGTAGCCCAGCTCGAGGCCTTTTTCGGCCGCCGGGAAGGCAAACATGTCGAGTGTTTCCTCAACGCAGGCACGCAGATCAAAGGGTTGCCGTTCGAGCTCAAGGTTGCCCGACTCGATCTTCGAGAAATCCAGGATGTCGTTGATCACGCTGAGCAAGGCGTTGCCGCTCGTGCGAATTGTCTCGACGTATTCACGCTGCTCCGCCGAGAGGGGTGTATCTTGCAGCAGGCCGGTCATACCGATGACGGCGCTCATGGGCGTGCGGATCTCGTGGCTCATATTGGCCAGGAATTCAGCCTTGGCCTGCGCGGCCACATTGGCAATGACCGCGAGCTCGTTGGCCCAAACCACAGCGCTCTGCAGCTGCGCGTTGGTGGCTGCCAGCGCTTCTTCGGCGCGCTGCCGCTCGGCTACATGCTCCTGCAGCTCCCGGTTGGCCTGTCGCAACGCCGCCGTGCGTTCCTCGACCCGTTCTTCCAGTTCATGGGCATAGTGCCGGATTGTCTCTTCGGCATGCTTCCGCTCGGTGACCTCGTGCAACACCAGTATCTGGCTCATGGTCCGGCCACGCCAGTCCTTTACCGGCGACAGACGCGCCTCGAAGCATCGCGCAGACTCGCCCGCGCCGATGCGGATCTCGGCCTGGCCATCGCTCTGCAAGCGCGTTGCCTGCCCGGCCCACACCGGCCACACGTCCTGAAGCTGCCTGCCCACAAGATTGGTGCGGCCCGTGCCGCCGATGAGGCCGCGAGCCGCCGAATTGCTGTCGGCGATGCCACTGTCAGAATCGAGAACCAGCACCGCGTCGTCCAGATCATCCAGCAAGGCCCTTCGCGCGACCGGCACGATGTCGTGCGCGGCGCAGGTGAGACATCGACCAGGCTATCCCCGGCGCGCTGAGCGCCAGCGCCAGAGGTGTCAGGTCAACGGCCGAGGAGGGCCACCTGCCGATGAGCACTGATACCAGGCTCGCCAGCCAGGGCACACCTGCGACCAGGAGCAGCGCGCTGGCCTGCCACCTGTACAGCTTGCCCGAACGCAGCAAGGCCTGGAGGAGCAGGACTATGCTCGCGAGGACTAGAAAGTACGCATAGACTATGTAGAGCCACAAGACCGGCCCAAAGTCCTGGGGCCTGGGCACCAGCGTGCCGTCCGGGTTCAGCCATAGGCGGGTCCAGATGAGGTGATGGAATTCGTTAGTCCAGGCCAGGAGCAACGTAACCAGCGGAAAAGCCGCCAGCGCGGCGATTGAGCGGCGATTCACCCAGGGCCGGCGCCCCACGTAGAGCATGACAAAGATAAGCCAGTTGGCAGGCACGAAGGCGATGCCCACGAATTCGACCTTGATCCAGAACGCGGCCATGCCCGGGCTCGCGCTCGACAGTTCCAAGGCATAGCCCAGGATCCACGCCGCGCAGCCCCAAAGGCCGCGAATTCCCACGCGGTCCACTGACGAATTCCTATCTGTGCTGTAGCCTGAAAGGTAGCCGGCCACCGCAGCCGTGACTAGGCCGCCGGCGAACACGATCACAGCGAACAGCGGAGGGGGCCAGATCATGTCTTCGCCCTCCAACAACCTCTCTCTTCGCGCCACCAAGCCCACACCGGGTCCACACGGACCGCTGGTGCGATGGACCGGCAAGGTGTTGCCGCCGCATGAGCGTCAAATGACGCGCGCACATTCCGGCAAGGTCACTTTCAGCATATAGTATGGCTATGCGTCCGATTAGTCAATGGTACCCAATGCTCAGGGCGCGGCCCAAGGTGGAGCCCCTCAAAAAGCCATACATCTATCCATGACGAACCAACGCCGCTAAGGCAACTGGCCGAGCATGCGGGATCTTCGCCCGATGTCTGGGTTGCGCTGCAACGTTGCTGGCGCGACAATACGTGTGCCCACCCTCGACGTGGGCGGCCCGTGGCCTGACGCTCTGTCCCCACTACCCGCAAGGTGGATATGCGTTCCCATGCTGCGGGCTACTGCCGGTTCGGTTTGCGGCACCGGCTTCCGTCGGGAACCTTGGTCCTTATGAGGGAAGGCCACATGGAATCCTGGGTAGTTGGCGTCAACCTTGGCGCCACCAAGATCGCGCTCGGCTTGGTCGATCCCCAAAACCACGTCGTCTCGCGGTGCCGATTCCCCACGGAAGCCGCCGAGGGGCCGCAGGTGGCTGTCGAGCGCATCGCCGCCTGCGTCGCCGGGATGGAGGCCAGCCTGAGTGCGGGCGCCAGCATTGCCGGCGTGGGGGCGTGCAGCCCCGGCCCCCTGAGCCATGAGACCGGCATGATCCTCGATCCTCCGAATCTGCACGGCTGGCGCAACGTTCCTTTCAGGCAGATGCTCTCCGAGCAGCTGAAGCTCCCCGTGGTGCTGGAGCACGATGCCAAGGCAGCTGCCCTGGGAGAGTACCATTTCGGCGCGGCTCTCGGGGCTCGCAGCATGGTCTATGTCGTGATGGGCACGGGAGTGGGCGCTGCGATCGTAGTCAACGGCGAGATTTACCGCGGCGAGCATAACCTGGCCGGCGAAGTCGGACACATCACCATCGACCCCGGAGGCGAAGTTTGTGCCTGCGGCAACGTCGGCTGCGTGGAGACCTTCCTTTCCGGTCCTAACCTGGCGCGCGCTTTCCGACGTTTGTTAGTTCAGACGCCCGAGCTGACACCCCCCGGCTTGCCTGCGCTCCCGGAGATCACCGGTGAACTCGTGGACCGCATGGCGCAGCAAGGCGATCCGCTGGCCCTTCAGGTCATGGCCCGTGCCGGGGAGGCTTTGGGCACTGCCGTCGGGTCTCTGGCAATGATCCTCGATATCGACTTGTACGTGGTGGGCAGCAGCGTCGCCAAAGCCGGCGATCTGCTGCTGGGCCCGGCGCGCCAGGCACTATCCCAACATGCTTACCGGTCGGTTGCCGCACGCACGCGGATCGTGGCTGGCACACTGGCCGATGACGCCCCCATCCTCGGCTGCGGCTGGCTCGCGCGGCAGCAGCTCGACGCGCGTAGGACCGGCCGGAGCCTGACCTGGCTGCGCCGACCGGCACGCGACGCGCTGCCTGCAGCGGCAGCACGTCTCCGAAAGGTAGCACATGGATTCTGAGCTGCGTGACATCCTGGAGGTGCTGCTCCGGCTTCCACCGGAAAAGATCAGCCAGCTCCGCGAGCTGCTTCTCTCACTACAGGTCGAGGAGGAGGCCCCGGCAGGTTTCAGGGCCGAAGCGGCCGCGTTCGAACGCATGCGGCCCGACCTCAGGAAGCAGTTCCCAGGGCGCGTGGTGGCCATCTACCAGGGCGAAGTCGTGGCGAACGGCGAGGACAAGATGGCAGTTTTCGAGGCCGTCCTGCAGAAGTGCGGCCCCGTAACGTGCTACATCGACTCGGTGGAACCATCGTCGGCCCGCCGCGTGAGTCTGCCATCCGCCTGGATCGCTCGCTGATGGCCTACGATCACAATCCCGATCCGCCTGCCCCCATGGTGGAAATCAGCTTGGCCAACGTGACGAGCCGGCGGCGCCGGCACACGGTCAGCGCTTTGTTGGATACCGGCTCCGACGTCACCGCCATCCCCAGTCATTTTGTGTCCGATCTGCATCTTTATCCCATCAGCCGGTTGGAGTTGGAAGACCTTGCTGGCGAACGCAGTGTGGTCCTTTCGTACGTTGTCCAGCTCGCGGCAGGTGGCCTCGTCATCCCGCGGCTTGAGGTGATCCTGACCGGCCTCGACCACGCGATCCTGGGCCGCGATGTGCTCAACCGCTTTTATCTGACGCTCAATGGCCCCGAGCTATCGCTGGATCTGAGCACGGCGCTGGCGGCCAGGTAAGCCCACTGCCTTGCAGCACATCGACGCTGCGCCGGCGAACAGGTCAACGCTGCTCTTCGAACACCGTCGAAGTGTTCAACTCATGGGGCAAGGGGCGCCTTCGGTCGGGTCCAAGGGGCTGCGCGCGAGACGCTGCCGTTGCCGGCAGCGTCCCACTGGAGTGTCTACGACCTCAGAACGGCATCCCTCCGCCGGAGCCGCCAGGCCCGGCGGCGCCGCCGCCAGGCCCACCGGCGCCGCCGGGCCCGCCGCCGGAGCCGCCCAGGCCACTACCGCCGGGCCCGCCAGCTGTTCCGCTATTGGCCCCATTGTTGGCCCCGTTCGCGGTTCCGCCAAAAGTGGCCGTTCCGGCAGTGTTCCCGCCAGGGCCCCCACCCATCGCGGCAGCCTGGATCACCACGACCGTCGCGTCGAGCGAAGTGCTGGATTCCAGCGTGCCGAAGGCTTGCAGGGTGTCGCCGACCTTGATGTCGCTGAAGGCGGCCGAGCTCTGCCCCTCGCGGAACGTGGTCGACGATGTCGTGACGATCGTGGCGGAGGTTCCGCCTGGGATCTGAACGGTGATCGTCAGGTCGCCGGTGGCCGTCACCGGTCCATCCAGCTGGTCGCCGCTGGGCAAGATCGTGATCGACTGGGCGGTCACGCTGCCGTCCTGGTTCGTCGCGCCCTGCACAGCGATCTCAGTGCCCACCACGATGGCGCTCAGGCTGCTGCTCGCGCCGGTGGTCAGCACTGCCACCGTGGTAGTAGTGCTTGTGATCACCTTGACCGACGTGCCGGCAGCCGTCAGGACCGTCAGGCCGTCTGTGCCGACGGTCGTCACCTTGCCGCTCACCCCGCCGCCAGGGCCGCCGGCCCCGCCGCCCATCATGGCGGCCTGGATCACCACGACCGTCGCGTCGAGAGAGGTGCTGGATTCCAGCGTGCCGAAGGCCTGCAGGTTCTGGCCGACCGCGACGTCGCTCAGCGCGGTCGAGCTCTGCCCCTTACGGAATATGGTTGACGATGTCGTGACGATCGTGGCAGTAGTCCCACCGGGGGTTTGCACGGTGATCGTCAGGTCGCTGATGGCCGTCACCCGCCCATTCAGCCGATCGCCGCTGGGCAGGATCGTGATCGACTGGGCGGTCAGCCTACCATCCTGGTTCTGCGCGCCTTGCACGGCGATCTTCGGTGCCCACGACGACGGCGCTCAGGCTGCTGCTCGCGCCCGTGGACAGCACAGTTACCGTGGTGCTGCTGCTGGTGACCACCGTGACCGACTTGCTGGCAGCTGTCAGGACCGTCAGGCTGTTCGTGCCGACGGCCGTCACCTTGCCGTTAACCATGCCGCCAGGGCCGCCACCTGGGCCACCCGGGCCTGCGCCAATCGCCATCTGATCAGCCGGGGCCGCCACCGCGGTGAGGGCTGTGCCGGTCAGGGCCAGCACGGCGAGCACGATCATACATTTCACCATGACCTTCATAGGATTGAGCTCCTTTCAAGCTTTTGGGGGGCGTAGTCGTGGTCCCACACTGCCCAGGCTAACAGCGCACGCTGAGAGAAGGCCGAGAGAACGCTGAGAGGGCACTGAGCGACTCGTGTAGGTGAGGTAAAGGTCTGGAGAAGGTCACGAGAGAGTCTGCCCCTCCCTCGCCGCGGCGAGGGAGGGGCAGGGTGTGGAAGACGAACGTTCGGGCCGCGTACTCTGAGAATTTGCCGGGATCGGGTCGGCGCTTATGGGACTGGGCCCCGGGGGATCACATCACTTCTTGTTCAAGAATCTCTCGATGATCGTGATATCGAGCGGCAGCTCGAGCCGGTCTCCCATCTGCAAAGTAGTGAGGGAATCATGGCCCCAGTGTTTGCCGGCCAACCGGTAGACGCCGAGGCGCGTGCCACGTTCGTGATTGCCTTCCTCGACGTAGCCCAGGCCCACGAGACCGCCCTCGCTGTCGCTCGAGCAACTGGTCACGGTGCCTACCACGCGCCCCTTGCGACTCACAATCACATCTCCCAGGCTGGGCACCGGTGTATGGGCATCGTCCACGTGAAAGCGCACCAGCCGGCCCCGGCGCGTGGCCTCGTGGGCCAGGTAGGCACCTTTGCCGATGAAGAAGGGCTTGGCCAGCTTCACGTACGGCGCGATTCCGGCGTCGGCCGGGTTGAGGTCTAGCGGGCCGGCAAGCTCGTGGCCGTAAAGTGGCAGGCCGGCTTCTATGCGCAGGCTATCGTGCGCCGCGAGGCCCACAGGCAGAACCCCGAACGGCTTGCCTGCTCGCAGCAGATCGCGCCAGAGGAAGACGAGCGTGTCGGGATGCACGAAGAATTCGAACGCCAGCGGCTCACCCGTGTAGCCGGTGCGCGTCACGCAGATGTCGTGGCCGGCCAGACACAACTCGAGGGCCTGGGTCCGGCACATGCCGGCCAGAGCGTCGCGGGCCGCGGCATCGTCCCCGGCCAGCGCCAGCAAGACATCGCGGGAGGCCGGCCCCTGCAGCGCGAGCTGCGCCCGCATCCCGGCTCCAGCCGCCGGGTCGCGGAGGTCGCGGACGGTGACGGTCTCGGTGGCGAGGGCGTGGGACCAGGGGCGTTTCGGATCGATGGAAACGGCGCCGGCATGCACCGCGCTGATCCACGCCCAGTCCTTGTCGTTGTTGGCCGCGTTCACGGCCATCCAATAGCGCTGCCGGCCGAGGCGGTAAATCCAGGCGTCGTCAATGACCTTGCCATCGGGCGCCAGCAGGCAGGAATATTGCGATCCCCCCACATCGATGAGAGACACATCGTTGCTGGCGATCGTGTTGAGGAAGAGATAGACGTTCTCTCCGCCGAACTCGAACAACCCCAGGTGGCTGACATCGAACAGACCGGCAGCGCGCCGCACCGCGAGGTGCTCTTCGAGCGCCGCTATGTACTGAATGGGCATCTCGTACCCGGCAAAGGGCGCCATCTTGGCGCCAGCTGCCCGGTGCCACTCGTAAAGCCGCGTATGCCGCACTGGTGCGTTCGCCGAGGGCTCCCAGGAGAAAGCCGGTAGCGGGGTCAGGCCGCCGGAGGCGAGTGATTCGGCATCCACGCTGTGCCCTGCTCTTAGTTCCCCGTTGCCGGCTCCCTGCCCCTCATTCCCTGCTGCCGGCCCTCTGAGCCCGACCCAGTACGGCTTGTGCAGGGCCCAGCCGCAGCCTTCCCCCTGGAAGCATTCTACGGCCGGCGGGCGTTCAGACCAGCTCTCGGCCAGCTGGTGGGGGAGCCGCCGCACCACGACCGGGCCCGGGGCTTTGACGAAGCGATCGACGGGGTCCATCGTCACGAAACCGTCGGAAAGCGCCCTGAGCCAATGCGCGGCACGCGGCTCGTCGGCCTTGCGGACGAGCAACTGGAAGCGGGTCGGCTCGGGTCCAGGGCGCTTGAGCACGGCACCGCAGATCGGGCGTCCGCCGGCCTCCAGCACCCAGGTTAGCTGGCTCTGGCCTGGGCCCAGTGCGTACACATCGTTGGTCATGGCCACGTTGCAAAACCCGCGGCGACGCGCGCCTTCGATCTCGATCACGTCCCATTCGCCGCCCGGGTCCCTCGTGGGCTTGTACAGGAAATAGTGGTGTGGATATCCGCTGGGCACATAGTCGGGGCCCAGGTTGACGTGGCTGGCAAGGTCAACCACGTCCCATTTAGCCTTCTCGAGCAAGTCAAAGGGCAGCCGGGCGTGATAAAGCGGCCCGTGCCGGCCGGCGTAGGCCATCGGCTCACAGCCTTTCAGCACGCGCGCGATGATCTCGGCCAGCCGCTCGATCTCGGCGTCGTGGAAGCCGCGTTGCGTGATCCATGGCGTGCCGAGGCGTATGCCGCTCGGGGAGCGAGCGCTCTTGTCGCCGGGAATGGTGTTGCGGTTCAGAACGATGCCGGCCAGATCGAGGATGCGGGCCGCAGGATCACCCATGAGCGGTGTGCCCCTCTTGCCGTCGGGACTTACGCCGCTGGGCGCGCGGATGCTTTTGCAATCCACCAGCAGCATATGCGTGTCCGTGCCCCCATAGGGAATACGCATGCCCTGGCGAGCCAGCGCGTCGGCCAGGTGCGCGGCGTTGGCCACGACCTGCTGCTGCAGCTGAGCGAAGGCCGGCGTACAGGCCAGCCTGAAGGCGACGGCCATCCCGGCGATGGCATTGACGTGCGGCCCACCCTGCTCGCCCGGGAACACAGCTGCATCGATCTTCTCCGCCAGCCTTTTGTCCGTAGTCAAGATGCAGGCGCCGCGGGGACCGTAGAGGGTCTTGTGCGTGGTAAAGCTGACCACATCCGCGTAGCCCACGGGACTGCGCACGGCGCCGGCTGCCACCATGCCGGCGATGTGAGCGATATCGGCGAGGAGGTACGCGCCGACGGCGTCGGCGATCTGGCGAAAGCGCGCCCAATCCGGCATCCAGGGATAAGACGTGAACCCGGCGATGATCATACGAGGCTTGTGCCGGCGCGCCATCTCTTCGACGGCATCGTAGTCCAGGCGCTCAGTCGATGGGTCGATGCCGTAGGCAATGATATTGTACCATTTGCCTGAACGGTTGGCAGGGCTGCCGTGCGTAAGGTGCCCGCCGTGCAGCAGGTCCATGCCCATGACGGTGCTGCCGGGCGGCACAAGGGCAGTGTAGACGGCATTGTTGGCCGGCGAGCCGGACAGCGGTTGGACGTTCGCCCACACGCTTTCGGGCGCGACACCGTTCGCGGCAAAAGCCTCGGCCGCCCGGCGGCGGGCCAGAGCTTCGAGGATATCGGCGTACTCCACGCCCTTGTAATAGCGCTGGTCGGAGTTGCGGCGGTAACCCGCCAGCTGGACCTCGTAGTCGAGGATATCCTGCTCGGCCAGGCCATGAAAGCTGGGGGCAGGGTAGCCCTCAGCGTAGATGTTCTGGAAGACGGAGCCCAGAGCTTCCCGCACAGCCGCAGGCGCCTGGCTCTCAGAAGGGATCAGGATCAGCTTGCGGGCCTGACGCTCTTCCTCGAAATCGATCAGCCGGGCGACGGCGGGGTCCAGCGCTTCCAGGTCTTCCCTGAAGAAATCGAGCATGAGTCTACCTCCTTTGGGGTTTGGCCGAGAACGCACGAAACGGAGCCTTCGGCCTGCTGCGCCCGGGTGGGGAGCGTGGTTTGGGGCCAGTCCTCAGGACGAGGGCACGGCTTCCCTACTCCTCCCGAACGGTATTCACGGTCCCTTCGTCTGGCGAGTTCCTATGATAGCATTGGGATGGAGGAGGAGCAAGGCAATGGTTGGGATCGATGATATTCAGCGTGAGCTGGCCGGCCTGCCCGCCGAAGACTTGGCGTGCGTCCACGAATACGTCGCCTATTTGAAGTGGCGCGCCGGCCGTGGGCTGCGGGAGCTGCCGTCAGGGAATGCCGGCGCCTGGCAATATAACCTGGTGGAGCACTTCGGCTCGGCCTCCGTCCGCTCGAGCGAGCACGAGGGCGGCATGGAGGTGAAGGCGGCTGAGGCAACGGTAGGCGGAGAGCGGAGGCCGGCGCTGCTCGCGCATCCGCCGATCAGCGGTGAGGCCCAGGTGGAGTTCGTGGTGCCGATCCCTGCTGGCCTAAACGGCCTGGCCCTGCAGTTTGCGATCGGCATTCGCGACGGGCCACCGCCTGAACAGGAGCGGCTGGTGGCCTTCCGGGTACGGGTGGGGGGGTTCCAGGTCTGGAGCCGTGCCGCTCGCCCCACCCATTGGAGCCCGGTGGAGATCGCACTGCCGCTGCAGGCCGGGGATGCTCTGCGCCTGACACTCGCCACGGATGGCCTGGGCGACCATCACTGGGCCTGGGCAGCCTGGGGCGAGCCCATGCTGGTGGGAATGGAGGCCAGCGCCGGCCTCAGGACGGATCGCCGGGTAGCTTAGGCGGCGCCGGGACGCACCGGGAGGGCCAACACCTATCGGCGGAGCGGCATCGCCGGAGGTGCTGGCATTCTGTGGGCGGATCAGGAGGTGCCATGCCCCTTTCTGCCTTCGAGGCTGACTTCGTCTGGTGGCCCGACCCGGCAGCGGCAGAGCGGACAAACCTGGCCCGCTTCATGCGCCGCTACGGTTACATGGACTTGGCCGACTTGACCCCTCGCTCACTGGAGGACGTGAGCCGGTATTGGCGCGCCGTGCTCCAGGACCTCGCCATCCAATTCGAACTGCCGTTCACGCAAATCGCCGACTTCAGCCGCGGCATCGAATGGCCTGTCTGGTGCGTCGGCGGACAGATGAATATTGTCAGCAGTTGCCTTGACCGGTGGCTCGATGGGCCGGCCGCCGGGCACCTCGCCGTGCGTTGGGAAGGCGAGGAAGGCAGCACCCGCCGCGCTCACTTACGCCGGGCTGGCGGATGAGGTCGGTCGTGCCGCCAACGCCCTGCCGCGAGCTGGGTTGCGGCCGCGGCAGCGCCATCGGCGTTTTCATGCCGATGACCCCGGAGATCGTGGTGGCGCTGCTCGCGATCGCCAAGGTCGGGGGCATCTTCGTGCCGCTTTTCTCGGGGTACGGCGAGGGCCGCGGTGGCCTCGCGCCTGACCGATGCGGGCGCGGTGGCTCTGTTCACGGCGGAACGGCTTCTCCACCACAAACAGGTACGTCACGCTGAAAGAGGCGGCGGATGCGGCGCTGGCGCAGGCGCCCACTGTCAGGCACACCATCGTGCTGCAGCGCACTCCCAACCCGGCCCCGATGACGCCCCGGCGAGACCACTGGTGGCACGAGATCGTCGGCACGCCAGCCGGCCCAGGCCGAGACCGAGCGCATGTCGGCCGAGGACCCCGTGATGCTCATCTATACTTCCGGCACCACCGGCCGGCCCAAGGGCACCGTGCACACCCACTGCGGTTTCCCGCTCAAGGCCGCGGCCGATGTGGCGTACAGCTTCGACACCGGCCCGCGGGACACAGTCTTCTGGGTCACGGACATGGGCTGGATGATGGGGCCGTGGTTGGTATTCGGGACGCTGCTGCTCGGGGCCACGATGCTTTTGTACGACGGCACGTTCGATTTTCCTGCCGTCAACCGCCTGTGGTCGCTGGCCGAACGCCACGGCGTGACCGGCCTCGGCGTCTCGCCCACGCTCATCCGCACCCTGAAGCCGCACGGCGAGTCACCGGTCTGGTCGCACGACCTCAGCAAGCTGCGTTGGTTTGGTTCGACGGGCTCTCCTTGGGACCCTGAATCGTGGTTCTGGCTGTTCCGAATGGCCGGCCACAGCGCCGTGCCGATCCTGAACTACAGCGGAGGCACCGAGATCGGCGGTGGTATTCTGGGCGGCAACCTGTTGAGCCCCCTGAAGCCGACGGCCTTCGCGGGACCTTCGCCGGGCATGGCAGCCGACGTGATCGATGCGGCTGGCCAACCGCTGCGCGGGGCAGTGGGCGAGCTGGTAGTGCGCCTGCCATGGATCGGCATGACGCGCGGCTTCTGGCGCGACCCCGAGCGCTACCTGGCCACTTACTGGTCGCGCCGTCCCGGCACCTGGGTGCACGGGGATTGGGCCGCCATCGACAACGACGGGCAGTGGTACATTGCGGGGCGCTCCGACGACACGATCAAGGTGGCCGGCCGGCGCGTCGGCCCGGCGGAGATCGAGGCCGCCCTCATGAGCCACCCCGCAATCACGCTCGCGGCGGCCATTGGCGCACCCGACGCCATCAAAGGCGAGGAGATCGTGTGCTTCTGCGTGGTGGCGCCCGGCCGCCAGGCCAGCGACGCGCTGCGCGACGAGCTCATGGCACGGGTGGTGGTCCAGTTGGGCAAGCCGCTCAAGCCTCGCGAGATCCGCTTTGTAGCGGCGCTGCCACGCACGCGGAACGCCAAGATCATGCACCGCATTATTCGGGCGGCCTACCTGGGACAGGATCCGGGCGATGTTACCTCGTTGGAAAACCCCGGGGCAGTGGAGGCGATCCGAAACGCAGCGTGAGAGAGGGATGAAGGATGGACTTCGAGCTTGACGATGAGCACCGGCTGCTGCAGGATGCCCTGCGAACTTTTGTGGATCGGGAGGTCGCGCCGCGCGCACGGGAAATCGATGAGAGCGGCGCGTTCCCGTGGGATGCCATCCGCGCCATGGCGCCGCTCGGATACCTCGGTCTCAACATCCCGGAACCCTATGGCGGCGCGGGCGGCGACAGCCTGGCCGCGGCCCTCTTGCTTGAGCAGCTCGGGCGCGGTTGTGGATCGACCGGGCTCGCAGTCGCGGCACACCTCGGGCTGGCCAGCGCCGCGCTGCTCGCCTTCGGCAACGAAGCGCAGAAGAAACAGTGGCTCGTGCCCCTGGCCCTCGGCGAGATCCTCGGCTGCCTCGGCCTGACCGAGCCGGGGGCCGGCTCGGACCTGCGCGGCATTCGCACCACAGCGGTGCGGGAAAACGCCCACTGGGTGGTCAGCGGCAGCAAGATGTGGCTCACAAACGGAGCTGAAGCGGGAGTGGCAGTGCTCCTTTGCCGCACCGCTGTCCGGTTTCAGCCTAATCCTGGTGCCCACAGGCACTGCGGGCGTGCACTTCGGCGTGCCGGAGAAGAAGATGGGGCTGCACGGCTCACATACTTACTCGGTGAGCCTGGAGGATGTGCGCGTCCCGGAGGATTACATCCTGGGGCGCGAAGGGAACGGGTTGGCGCAGACGCTCCAGGTGCTCGACGGGGGACGGGTCGGCATTGCCGCGCTCAGCCTGGGCCTGGCACAGGCAGCTTACCAAGCTGCCTGCGGCTACGCGCGGGAGCGACGCGCCTTCGGGCAGCCGTTGGCGCAACACGAGGCAGTGGCATTTATGATCGCCGACATGGCCACCGAGATCCAGGCCGCGCGGTGGCTCACCTATCATGCAGCTTGGCTCAAGGACCGCGGGCAGCCGTATGCCCGGGAGGCCGCCATGGCCAAGCTTTTCGCCAGCGAGGCGGCGGAACGAGCGGCGCGCAACGCGGTCCAGATCCATGGCGGCTACGGCTACAGCCGCGAATACCCTGTCGAGCGGATCTATCGTGATGCCAGGCTGATGTCGATCGGGGAAGGGACCAGCGAGATCCAGCGATTGGTCATCTCGCGTAACGTGTTGTAAGATTGAGGGGGAGCGAAGGAGGAAAATATGCCAGCCGGAGAAGAGCATCATCCCTTCGTGCAACTGGCCAGCGCGGCGATCCAGGCCTTCGTGTGCGAAGGCCGGGTTCTGGAGCCTGCCGAAGTCTCGTGTGAGGTCACAGGCCATCCGGCCGGTGTATTCGTCACACTGCGCTACCGGCACAGCGGCGAACTTCGCGGCTGTATCGGCACCATCCAGGCCACCGAACCCACATTGGCAGCCGAGACCATCCAGAACGCCATCTCTTCAGCGGCGCGCGACCCGCGCTTCCCACCCGTCCGGCCGGAAGAGCTGCCCGACCTCGAGATCGAGGTCAGCGTGTTGCACCGAGCCGAGAAGATCTCCTCGCTTGAAGAGCTCGACCCGCGCCGCTACGGTGTGATCGTGCAGCATGGCCGGCGGCGTGGCCTGCTGTTGCCGGACATCGAAGGCATCGACGACGCCGTGACCCAGGTCGAGATCGCGCGCCAGAAAGCCTGGATCGCTCCTGATCAACCCTTGGAGATGTTCAGGTTTCAGGTTGACAAGTACCATTGACGACATGGCCCGCCACGGCGATGCGAAGCGTCCCTGACAAGGTGGCTGCCGGGCTATGCGGTGAAAGGTTCGTAAGCCATGCAAGTTACACTTATGCGCCCCACCGGGGCACCGGTCCTGCGCGTAGGGCATCGCGGAGCCAGAGGGCACGCCCCGGAAAACACACTGGCTTCCTTTGCCAAAGGCCTGGAGCTCGGTGTCGACGTCATCGAGACGGACGTGCACCTCTCACGTGACGGCGAAGTCATTGTCATTCACGACGACGAAGTGGACCGGACGACAAACGGTCACGGTTATGTCAAAGACATGACCCTCGCCGAGCTGAAGCAGTTGGACGCCGGCACCTGGTTCGACACAAAGTTCGCCGGCGAACGCATCCCGACCCTCGACGAGCTGCTGAAATGGGCGTGCGATCGGGTCCCGCTGGCCATAGAGATCAAGAATGGACCGTTCTACTACCCTGGCATCGCCGGCAAGATCGTCCAGCTCCTTCGCGATTACGGCATGCTGCGCCAGGCCATCCTGATCAGCTTCGACCACCTGGTCTTGCGCGAGGCCAGGATGCTCGCGCCTGAGGTGACCACAGGGCTGTTGTACGTAGGGCGGCTGGTTGACCCCGTGGGCGCGGCGCATGCCGCCGGCGCCGCTGCGCTGCACCCTGCGTGGCAATTCGTGACCCCTGACGTGGTGGAGACGGCCCATGCAAGCGGCCTGGCCATCAGCACGTGGTGCCCCAATGACCTGCCGACCATCAAGATCCTTGCCCAGATGGGGGTTGACAGCATCGGCACGGATTACCCGGACCTTTTCGACCAGATGTAGGACGCATGGCACCCGCAACCGTGAGCGCGTTGCCGCCTCTTACCCAAAAACCAGACCGCTATCGGTGGCATCTACGAGCACGTGAGCGCCCCTGGCGGCGCTACCGTCCAGCAGCCGGTCGGCAAGCGGCTCACGCAGGTTCTTCTGGATGATGCGACGCAGAGGGCGAGCTCCCCATTCTGGGTGATCGTTCTGGGCCAGCAGCCACTCGCGGGCAGCGTCGCTGACCTCCATCGTGATGCCTTGGTCCGCCAGCAGCCCCGTCTCCTTATCCAGCATCAGATCAAGGATGCGGCGCAAGTGCTCGGGCGATAGCGGCGTGAAGAGGATGATCTCGTCCAGGCGATTGAGAAACTCCGGCCGGAACGTCGTGCGGACGGCATCCATAGCCCTGGCCCGCATCTCGTCGGACAGCACCGGCTGCGCCAGGAACTGGGAGCCGGCATTGCTGGTGAGGACAAGGACCGTATCGCTGAAAGAGGTCGCCCTGCCCTGAGCGTCGGTCAGCCGCCCTTCTTCCAGGACCTGCAAGAGCACGTCGAGAACGCGCGGGTGCGCCTTCTCCACTTCATCAAAAAGCACCACTGAACTTGGCCGCGCCCGCACCTTTTCGGTCAGTTGGCCTCCGCCTTCGTAGCCCACGTAACCGGGAGGCGCTCCGAGCAGCCGGTTGACGGTGTGGTCCTGCTGGTACTCGCTCATGTCGAGGACGATCAAGGCATCCTCATCGCCGAACATAAAGTCGGCGAGGGCTTTGGCCAGCTCGGTCTTGCCGACGCCCGTTGGCCCAAGGAACAGAAACGACCCGATCGGGCGCCTGGAATCTCTGAGGCCTACGCGCGCGATTCTTGACAGCCCGGCTTACGGCCAGCACAGCCTCTTCCTGGTCCACGATGCGGGCGTGGATCGCCTCGACCATGTGCGCGTAGCGGCCGCGCTCGTCCACGCCGAGCTTGCTGACCGGGATGCGGGTCATGGCGCTGACCGCAACGGCCACGTCGTCGTCATCCAGGCTGAAATCGGCCCGGATTCCCGGCCGGAGCGCGCTCTGGTTCTGGCCGGCGACCCTGAGCAGGGCGCAAGCTCGGTGCAGCACTGCCAGGGCCGAAGCCGGCAGTGGCATCCCCACAACGTAGCGCCTGGCCATGCCGATCGCCGCCGGTATGGCACTCGCGGCGATCGAAACTCGGTAGTCGTGCTCGAGGTAAGGTCTGTGAACGCCGAGGATTGCGGCGGCCTCGGCCGGGGAAGGCTTAGAAAGACCAACCGACGAGTAGACAACCACCATTGCCGTTGCAGGAACGAGGCGCAGGTTTCTCCTCCACCTTGACCTCAGGTTCGACCTCGGCCGTGACAGGGACCGCTTCGACCGGTGCCTCCGCTGACTTCGCTTCCGGCTTCGCAGCGGCCTTGGCGGCCGCCCTCTTCGCTTCCTTCCTCAGCAGCTTGGCCTCAGTCTCCGGCCCCTTCATGCGCACGTCCTTCTCTCGAGCGTAAGCTCGGGTCCAAGTGATCTTACGCGGGACTCGGCCCATGTCGATCATGTTCTTCGAGCACTTGTTGGTGCAGAAAGCATGACCGAGCCGTCTTTCTTGACATACATACTACCCGTACCGGGCTCGATCTCGCGACCGCAGAACGAGCAGACTTTCATCTCAACCATTGGAACAGCCTCCTTGTCTAGCGAAGGGCCAGTTTCCTGGCCTCACGCGAGGTCTCTCTGAGCATTAGGATATCGCCCATGCGCACCGGGCCCATTATGTTGCGGGTTATGATGCGCCCCTTGTCTCTACCCTCGAGCACCCTGACCTTGACCTGAGTAGCTTCTCCGGTCATGCCAGTGCGGCCGATTATCTCGACCAGCTCGCAGGGAATGCTGTCATCTCCTTCAGCCATTTACAGCACCTTTCCTTCACTTCTTCAATTTCTTGATCTGCTCGGTCAGGGAGTCGATCAACGGCTTTGCCTTTCCGGCCTCGGTGACCGCGACGGACGCGGTGGGCTTCTCCAGTCCGCAGGCGTTCCCAGCTCGGCCTTGGATGCCACGTAGGCATAGGAGATATTGGTCTTCTTCGCAGAGCATCGGCATATGCGCCAGGATCTCTCGGAGGCTGAACGTCCTCGGCCATGACGACGAAGACCGCCTGGCCGCGCTCGACGAGCTTGGTAATCTCGTTCGTCACGTTCTTCACTTTCCGGTATCCGGGCGACTTCCACGATCTCGTTAAGCCTTGTCTTGCAGCCCTTCGGCATTTCGAAGGCACAAATATGGATTTTGCCATTTTATTACCTCCTTCGAATGTACAATGACATCTTCATCGAACATCATCGGCTCAAAAGAGCAAATTCTCGAAAGGAGTGGTCATATAAAAGGTTATACTTCGCGAATTTAGGGAGTAGAACTAATCAATAGTAGAAAGTTTTGCTGGCTTAGCCCCCATCCAACCTTAACAATTTATAATACAGACTCTTGCGGAAGTTACTAATAAAGGAACAATGCAAGATTAACAAAAAGAACATGCCACAAAACGATGAAACGACAAAGAAACCTATAACTATTGCCGAAGGTGGAACGACGGACCCGAGACCTGGTGGCCCGATCAACTGAACCTGAAAATCCTGCACCAGCATTCTCAACTGTCCAGTCCCATGGGCCAGGAGTTCAATTACGCTAAGGAATTCAAGACCCTCGACCTCGACGCGGTAATCAAGGACCTGCGCGCTTTGATGACCGACTCGCAGGAATGGTGGCCGGCGGACTTCGGTCACTACGGGCCTTTCTTCATCCGCATGGCCTGGCACTCCGCAGGCACCTACCGCATTCACGATGGCCGTGGCGGCGCAGGTTCCGGAGCGCAGCGCTTTGCTCCCCTCAACAGTTGGCCCGACAACGTGAGCCTCGACAAGGCGCGCCGCCTGATCTGGCCCATCAAGCAGAAATACGGCCGCAAGATCTCCTGGGCCGACCTCATCATCCTCGCTGGCAACGTGGCTCTCGAGTCCATGGGCTTCAAGACCTTCGGATTCGGCGGCGGCCGCGTGGATGTCTGGGAGCCGGATGAAGACATTTACTGGGGATCGGAGACCAAGTGGCTGGGAGACGAACGCTACAAGGGCGACCGTCAGCTAGATAATCCTCTCGGCGCCGTGCAAATGGGCCTGATCTATGTCAATCCGGAAGGCCCCAACGGCAATCCCGACCCCATCGCCGCCGCGCGTGACATCCGCGAAACCTTCTTGCGCATGGCGATGAACGACGAGGAGACAGTTGCCCTCATCGCCGGCGGTCACACCTTCGGCAAGACTCATGGCGCTGCCGACCCGCTTCAGTATGTCGGTCGCGAACCGGAGGGAGCCGGCATCGAAGAGCAGGGCCTGGGCTGGAAGAACAGCTTTGGCACGGGCCATGGCGCCGATACCATCAGCAGCGGCCTTGAAGTCACCTGGACCACAACGCCGACCCGCTGGAGCAATAACTTCTTATCAACCTGTTCGGCTACGAATGGGAGCTCACCAAGAGCCCGGCCGGCGCTCACCAGTGGACGCCCAAGGACAACGCTGGCGCAGGCACCGTGCCTGACGCGCACGTATCCTCCAAAACCCACCCGCCCACAATGCTCACCACCGATTTGTCTTTGAGATTTGATCCGGCCTACGAAAAAATCTCTCGCCGCTTCCTTGAGCACCCTCAGGAGTTCGCCGATGCCTTTGCCCGCGCCTGGTTCAAGCTAACGCACCGCGACATGGGTCCTCTCTCGCGCTATCTTGGCCCTCTGGTGCCGAAGGAAGAGCTCATCTGGCAGGACCCGGTTCCAGCGGTCAACCATCCGCTCATCGACGCCAAAGACATCGAGGCTCTCTCGGCCAAAATTCTCGCTTCCGGCCTCTCCATCTCTCAACTCGTCACAACCGCCTGGGCCTCGGCTTCAACCTTCCGCGGCAGCGACAAGCGTGGCGGCGCCAACGGCGCGCGCATTCGTCTCGCCCCGCAAAGAGACTGGGAAGTCAACCAGCCGGCTGAGCTCGCGAAAGTGCTTTCGAAACTCGAAGGCATCCAGAAGGAGTTCAACGCTGCGCAAAAAGGCGGCAAGAAGATCTCGCTCGCCGACCTCATTGTTCTTGGCGGATGCGCAGCCGTCGACGCAGCTGCAAAGAAGGCTGGCCACAACGTGAAGGTTGGATTTGCGCCAGGGCGCACTGACGCTTCGCAAGAGCAGACCGATGTGAACGCGTTTGCCGTGCTCGAGCCCACCGCGGACGGCTTCCGCAATTACCTGCAAGGGACTGGAAGTATCGGCCGCCGAGCTGCTCCTCGATCGTAGCCCAACTGCTCACCCTCACCGCTCCCGAGATGACGGTTCTCATCGGCGGCATGAGAGTTCTGGGCGCTAACTTCGGCCAGTCTCAGCTCGGCGTGTTCACCAAGCGGCCCGGCGCATTGACGAACGATTTCTTCGTCAATCTTCTCGACATGGGCGAATTCCGAAATGGCAAATCGGAGGAAAAGCCTATTGGAAGGGCGCGATCGCGAAACAGGCGAAATCAAATGAACGGAACCGTGTCGATCTCGTCTTCGGTTCGAATTCTCAGCTTCGCGCTCTAGCAGAGGTTTACGCAAGTTCGGACGCAGAGACGAAGTTCATCCGTGACTTCATAGCTGCTTGGAGCAAGGTGATGAACCTTGATCGATTCGGCCTGGTCAGATAATGATATAACCGCCGCTTACTTCCATTTTGAGCGCCTTGGTGAGACTGGGTAGATCGGATGAGCC
>CAWEHT010000459.1:0-4643 GCA_963808455.1 uncultured Chloroflexia bacterium
CCGTTGGCAGAATCGGACGCTATTTTGTCGTCAGCATTTTTCATATCAGCTACGCGGCAACCTCGATTACCAGGGCCTGGGTGTGGCCTTGTTCCTCTGGAATGGGCTCGCCATCCTTGTCGGCGGACTTGATCCACACGGCGATGGCCTCGCGCGCGTTGGCAATAGCCTCGTCCGGCGTGTCGCCTTGAGTATGGCAACCGGGCAATACCGGCACGTCTACCACGTACCCACCTTCATCCAAGTTCGGCGTCAGCAGGATCGTGTACTGTCTCACAACAACCTCCTCAAGTCAAAGGGGGTGATCCGCGGCAGCTTTGGGCTCATTGGCCGGGCTTGTCCCAGCCGGCCTCCAGCCCCTCCGGGTCATAGTCGCCCCATTTGACGTTGACGGTCAGGGCCAACTGGATGGACTCCTCGACGTTCGCCTTGCGCTCGGCGCGCGCGGCAGCCTGGCGGCGCTCGGCCGCCTCCGCCCCCGGCCGGCGCTGGCTCGGCGCCACGGTTATGACCCTGGCCTCGCTGATGTCGGCCTGGCTGTAGGCTACGCTCTCGCCGGCCCGCCGGCCTGCCAGCGCCCGCGCCAGCGGCGTCCCGGCACCCAGAAAACCGGCGGCGAAATCGGCCTGCTCGTCCGGCACGATATCGAAGGCCACACGCTCGCCCCGGCCGGCCTCGTCAACGAGCTCAACCTCCACTCGCGCCCCGACGCCGATCAGCCATTCGGGCCTCTCGTCTTGCATGCGTTGCTCGCTCCCTTTTTTCCCCCGCCTTGCAAGGACCTGATGCATTATATCAGATGGAATCATCCTGCCAAACAGCTTGTTGCCTTGGGCTCACGGCGCGATAATGCCCGCGGTCCGCACGCTGCGGCGAGGAGGAGACTGATGGCTGCCGAAGATCCGAATGCCGAGTATCGCGAACCAGGTCCACCAGTTCGAGGGAGAGGTCGAAGGGCTACGTGGCCGTGCCCGGCTCGATGGGCCCCACGGCAAGATCCAGGCGCTTCAGGCGGCGACTGCCGGGCTGCCCCGGGCGCGTGGGCCAGGTGCGCGCCGGCGGCTACGTTTTCGAGCCGACCCTGGAAAACCAGGTCAACGAACTGGCCCAGAGCTGGGCCAACTCCTATGCGAATCTCAGCCAACAGTTGGCTCTGCAAGGTCCCGACCTGGAGTGGAGCTATAACACGCTGGCCTCCGAAGCGCAGCAACTCTCCCAGATGGCGGCCATGAATCCTGCGGCAGCGCAAGGCGCCTTGTTCCAGGGCCGGTCCACCCTCGAGAGCTTCAAGATGAGGCTGGGCGCGGTCGAAAAGAGCCTCGCCGATGGGTACGGCCCGTTCGAAGGCCAGCTGGACCCCATAGTGCACCTGCTGGACCGGATCGACTGGTCCCTGGCGCAGGCGGCCCAGGCGCAGTTTGCGTGGCAGGCCGGCGAGGCGCCGATCATGGCGGTCAAGGCCCAGTGGCAGCGCGGTGGGAAAGACGAGCCAGAGGGTGTGCTGTACCTGACGGACCAACGCGCCCTCTTCGAGCAAAAGCAGGAGATCGCGACCAAGAAGATCCTCTTTGTCGCCACGCAAAAACAGATGGTCCAGCAGCTCCTATGGCAGGCGTCCCTGGGCGAGGTCCAGAACGTCACGGCCGGCAAACGCGGGCTATTCAAAAACGAGGACCATCTGGAAATCACGGCGGCGGGCTCGGGGCTGGCCCATTTTCACCTGCCGCGGCCAGGATTGCGAGCAATGGTACGAGATGATGGCCCACGCGCAGGCCGGCGGCTACGCCGCCGACCGGGTGCCGGGCGCATCTGCGCCGCCTCCGGCGGCACCGGTCGCCGGGAGCACCGGCTGACGATCGAGCGAGAGGACGGCTTTTCCAGGGGCCTGTTTCACGGGCCGGCCGAGGTTCACAATTCCAGGATCCAACACCGAAGTCCTCGTCTGCCCACGGGCTCGTCAGCGCTGGGCCTGCGGCGCCGGCTTGAACAGGCCCTCCGGATCGGTGCCGAGCGTGCCCGCCCGGTACGACAGGGGGTCAACAAAGGAGAGCCCGGCGGCCGCCGAGGCGCCGATGAGCGGGATGTGGCGCAAGCGCGCCAGGCGCTTCTCGACGGCATCCGCCCCGGCATCCCGCCATTCCCAGCCCTGCCGGTCCATGGTGGCCAGGTTCAAGGCCCTGGTATGGGCGCGCAGTGTCCTCAAGCCGTCCACGTTGAAGAAGACTTCGAAGTACGACATCACCAGCTCGCGCAGGCTGCGATATACCGGCTCGCGGGAGCGTAAGCCCGAGAAGTTGGACTTGGCGACGGCACCGTAGCAGCCATCGCGCCGGTAGATCGCCAGCACGTGATCGTCGTCCGTGCCCGGCTCCGGCAGCAGGTCGACGATCAAGGGCGGGTAGCCCAGGCGGCGCAGGGCGGCGGCAGCCAGCAGCCCGCCGTCCAGGCAATGTGCCCGGCGCTCTTGCACCACGCGCAGCGGACAGCGGTTGGCATTTTCCGCGCCGTACGGGATCGCGTCGAGAAAAGCCTGTATCTTTGCCGGCGCGGTCAGCCCGGCCAATTCCCGGCGCTGCTCCTGGGTCAGCCGGGCTTCCAATTCACCTGTCATAACGGGTCCCTTCCTCAGAGAGCGGATGCATGCCCGGCCGGCGCCTCAGCCCTCGGCCGCGGTCCGCAGGTCTCGGTACAAGTGGGCCAGGCCGGCGAGGTCGTAGTGGGCATTCCGCCCGCTGGGGTTGGGCAGAACCCAGACACGTGTCGCCCCCAGCATCGTATCCTGGCGGCCGGGGCCCGCCGCGGGCCGGCGGAAAGCCCGCCTGTAGGCGTCCACACCCAGCACGGCGAGGACGGCAGGGCCGTAGCGCGCCACTTTTTCCTGCAGCCGGCGCCCGCCCTCGGCCAGCTCCTCCGCCTCCAGCTCGTCTGCGCCCCCCGTGGCGCGGGCGACCAGGTTCGTGACACCGCAGGAGTACCGGAGCAGCTGGCCGTCCTCGAATGGCGACAGCAGCCGGTCGGTGAAGCCGGCCGCGTAGATGGCCGGCCAGAAGCGGTTGCCGGGCCGCGCGAAATGGTGCCCGACGGCCGCCGAGTAGAGGCTCGGGTTGATGCCGGAAAAGAGCACACGCAGACCCGTCCCGATGACGTCGGGCACGGTCTTGTTCGCCGCGGCGAGCTGCTCGGCGCGGCCCGGCCGGTGCTCAGGCGCCGCCCGCGCCTGCGGCCGGCCCCCTGGCCCTCTCAGAGGCCCGCACGGTCAGACACCAACCCTGGTTTGGCCCATCGCTTCGCCCAGCTCGCCTGGTATGCTCGCTCAGAGCGTCTTGCCCTGCACGGCGATCACCTGCCCACTGATGCCGGATGCGGCATCCGAAGCCAGGAAAGTGACGACCGCGGCGATCTGCTCACGCGTCGGCCATTTGGCCAGGTCTTCGGGCTTCGGTTTCATCCCATCCACGTTGCTCTTTGTATCGACAAGCCCGGGCGCCACGGCGTTGGCCGTGATGTTGTGCTTCCGCCCTTCCAGGGCGAGGGTGCGGGTCAGCGCCTCCACGGCCGCCTTGGCGCAATTGTAGGCCGCCATTTTGGCCTGGGGTTGGCCGGCCCACCGCGAAGTTGATGATCCTGCCGCCTCCGCCTTCCCGCATCGGGCCGAAGGCTGCCTTCGAGAGCAGGAAGGCCGATAGGAGGTTGTTGCCGAGTTCGCTGTTCCAGTCGTCGAGCGTGTGCTCTTCGATGCCTTTGTACTTCGTGAGGCCACCGGCCAGGTTGACCAGGATATCGATCCGCCCGAACCTGTCCATCGCCTGCCGCACCACGCGGTCCACATCTTCCTCTCGGGTAAGATCGGCCGGGACGGCCAATACCTCGTGGCCCAGCCCCTTGATCTCATCGGCCCGCGCCTGAAGGCGCTCTGCGTTACGCGCAACCAGGATCAATTTGGCCCCTTCGCCGGCAAGGGCCCGGGCCACCGCCTGCCCGATCTGCCCGTCGCCCCCAACACCGGTGAGGATCGCCACCTTGCCTTGCAGTTCCATTGGCGCAACCTCCTGATCAGGAAAACTTCGATACCCGTGCTCGCCTGCTGTCGTTGCTGCCATTATACACCAGAACCGGCAACTCGGGGGGACGAGTTTGGTAGCGGCCAGGCTTTTGCGCGGGTGGCCGGCGGTCTGGATCACGAAAGGCGCGAAACGACGCTTTGGATCGTGAAACACGTAAGCGAACACGAAAGTCGCGAAAGGGTCCCTTCGGACTCCCGTGGTCGTGGGCCGGGCGCGTCACAGGAGCCGGCCCCCAGGCTGGCATAACGGGACGTATCTTACGTGGCCGCGTGCTGCCGCAGAATGGAGCGCTGGAGCGCAGATGACCGGCGCGGCGCACTCGCTTCAAGGCCCGGTGGTGCCGGGCAGAGATTCCTGAGCCGGGCCGGCGGCAGCCCTGACGAAGCGCACGTTCCTGGCCCGGTCGAGGGATAACGTGAAGCCGGTCGCCACTTCGCCGGCCTGCGGCGGGTCAAAGTCGACGCGGATGGCGGGCTGCGCCTCGGCCATCACAAACCGGCGCGGCCCCACAGGCAGCAAGGGGACCTGCACAAACCGGCGGCTGTTCAGGGTGAGGTATCCCGCGATCCACGGTGATAC
>CAWEHT010000460.1:0-5751 GCA_963808455.1 uncultured Chloroflexia bacterium
ACGTTAGACCGGCGATACGGGGCCGAGCGGGCCCAGCGGGTTGCAGGGTCTGACCGGCGATACGGGGCCGAGCGGGCCCAGTGGGTGCAGGGTCTGACCGGCGATACAGGGCCGAGCGGGCCCAGCGGGCTGCAGGGTCTGACCGGCGACACGGGGCCGAGCGGGCCCAGCGGGCTGCAGGGATTGACGGGGGCGAGTGGCCCGAGTGGGCTGCAAGGATTGACGGGGGCGAGCGGCCCGAGTGGGCTGCCGGGCCCAACGGGGGCGAGCGGGCCGAGCGGCATCCAGGGCCCGAGTGGCTTGAGCGGCATCCAGGGTCCGAGCGGCTTGAGCGGCATCCAGGGTCCGAGTGGGTTGAGCGGCATCCAGGGTCCGAGTGGGCTAAGCGGCCCCAGTGGGCCGAGCGGACCGAGCGGTCCGGCCAGCCTGAGCACCCCCGGCTACCTGGCCACCTCCGCGAGCTCTGTCACGATTGGCTCGGGCAGCAAATCCTTTACCACTGCGTCTGGCTTGGGCTACGCAGCCGGCAATCAGGTGCGGGTCGCCTACCAAACTACTCCCAGCAACTACATGGAAGGCACGGTTACCTCGTACAGCGGTAACACGCTGACGGTCAATGTGGCCACGACTAGCGGCTCCGGTACCTACGCGTTCTGGAACATAGGTGCCGCCGGCCAGCCGGGCGCAGCGGGCATATACGTCGTGGTCGGAAGCTCTTCCACTACTGGCACGGCAGTTGCCATGTGCAATTACGAGGACTATGCCCTCGGAGGCGGCGGGATAGACAGTGCCAGCTCACCGCACATATCGACATCGATACCTATGAACACAACGTTCACTCCGGCGAGCAGCACCCTCCTGCCTCATGGCTGGGAGCTTGTGAATGACAGTGCCGCCACGATGCAAGCGTACGTGGTCTGCATGCCCTGATCACGGGTGACGAACCTGGGCAGCGGGCCTTGTCGCTCGCTGCCCAGGTGTTGAGCGGTCCAGCGTTTGTTTCGGGTCCGGCAGGGTACGGCAGGATGCGGGCGCAGCCCGCCAACGTGGCTGTCCACGTGTCGTGGGCGACACGTTGCTCAGCGGCGACCCGCCACGCGGTTGCGGTGCGACCGTTCGGCATGGCCGATGCACCCACGCGGGCCTTCCGGCTCCGTGGGCCGCTCTTCAGCGGCGCGCGAGGCGCCGGTCCAGGGAAGTTGCCGCCCCGTCATGCGGGGCCCTCGACCGGCAGCAGCCTGGGGAGGGCTGGGGAACATGGGCGTGGGGCTGGCCCTCGGGCCGGCGCCCACGCCCCGTGCGTTGGCGGCGCAGGCCGCCGAGAAAGGAGGGACGCGAAGCCGTCCCATCCTGTTCCGGCTCGAGCACCCTGAGCTCGATGGAATCGCGTGCGCTTAACTGGCCGGCCACATGCCGGTTACCCCGGCCGCCGGCAGGGGCTGGCAGCGCCTGCTGTGATTGGTCCCCTCATTGCAGGTTCACCGAGCTTCTCCTTTGCCTCATCTCTCGTCTTTCATCTCGAGCGTGAGCCTGGGCTTTTTGCTTTGGCTCTTTCGTGCTAGGATAGGTGAGATTCCGGCGGGCCGGTCCCGGGGCGGATGCCGGCGCGGGGCAAAAGGGATGGCCCCACGGGCCGGCGTGCCCGGAACCTGGCCCAGAGGGCAGGCCCGGCCGGGACTGCGGTCGAAGATGCCACCGCCGATGCGACGCGCCCGACCCGGCAGGCCCGCCGCGGTCTTGACTCTGGTTGCCACCGGTCCCATGGACGCGCCGGCCGCGGGAGCTACCCCTGGCACCTTACACCCAATGACGGGCCGCGACGGCCCAGGCGCGCGCCCCGGCGCAAGGCCCTGCGTCATGGCCTGCCTTCAGAGCGAGGGCTCGAATTGACCACCCAACACGAGGGGGCCCTCCGGCCCCGACCGCCGGCGCTGCCCGGGGCGCGCCCGCAGGGTTACGGGCCCCGTGCTGCCGGCGGGACTCCGCAAGCCCGCCTGACCGCGCGCTGGGCCGGCGTCGCCCCGCTCGCGATCCTGGCCGTCGCGCTGGCCTTCGACCTCGACTGCCTGTTCCCCGAAGCGAGGATCCGAGCGGCGCCGCCCGACGACCGCATTGTGCACGGGCTCGCCCTGGGGCGCAGGGGCGGCGCCGTGGCTTCCAGGCGGGGCGCCACCGATCCATGGATCGCGGCCGTACCCGGCAAGGGTTACTCCGCCCTCCATCACTACCAGCACATGCCCCGGCCGTTGCCCGCGGCCTCCCACCTGCCGGCTACCAAGGCCCCAGCGATGCCGCGTTCGCTGCCCGCCCTGCTGAACGCGCTGACTTACCCTCGGCTCCGCGCACTCCCGCTGTTCGCCTACTGGCGGATGCGCGGGCTGGGTTCCCCCTATCCGGCGGCTGCCCTCGCCGCCGTGGCGGCCGCGGGCGCGATCGTGCCGGCGCTCCCGCTGAGGGGCCTCGCCTGGCGGTGCGGCGGCCGCGACGTCTCCCACGCGCCGGCGAATGTCGGCGCCGAGGGTATGCCGGACCCGCTCGGCGACCGGTGCCAGCCGATCGGGGTGGCGCGGGCGCCCTCATCGCCTGCCGCCCGGCCGCTCGCGTCCGCAGCAGGCCAACGGCGCACCGTCGTGGGTGCGCCGCTGCCCGAACGCGGGCTAGAGGTGCACGTGAGCGGCGAGCCAGGCGCGGGCCGGCATCTAACATGCCCCCGGCCGCGCCGTCTCCCACGACGGCACGGGACGGTGCTTTGCCCACGACAACCTGAAGGGGACGGTCGGCCTGTCCCTGCATCTCAGGCTAACGCGATCCGCTGGGCCTTCACCGGCACACCGGTCAGGCAGCTGGCCACGTGGGCTCTGCGGCCGGCACTGCCGGGTCTCCTGCTTGCCGCCGCGGGCGTGCACGGCCCGCGGCACGTGAGGGGCGTGGAGCGCCCGCGGCGCCGCCTGCCAGGCGCCTCGACGCCCGAACCGGTGCTGGAGGCGCTTGCTGCCGCGGCTCCGGCACGACCCGTCCGCCGCCCCGATACCCCGGAGGAACCATGAGTCCTACGCCGTCCGCCGCAGACGCGCCTGCCCGCGTCGCGGGTTCCCTGAAGGGGCCAGGGCCGGCGGGGGACGGTGTCCGCGAGCCCGCGCCGCACTCGGCCGGCGCCCGTGCCTGTCTCTCGGGCGGGTCGGCGCCCGTGGCGGCACTGCTCGCAGCTGCCGTCGGCTTCAACCTGTGGGTGCTGGCGCCCGAAGTGACCGTGCAGGCCCCGCCGCTGAACGACTACGTGCTCCACGGCCTCAACCTGGCGCAGACCGTGTCCGCACTTGAGGGGGGCGGCAACCCCACGGATTTCTGGTCGCCCACCATTGCCCTCGGCTACCCGCTTTTCCATTACTACCAGCACTTTGCCTACCTGGCGCCGGCGCTGGCCGCGCTGGTGGGAACCCGCGTGCTTCACGCAGCTGTGTCCATCCCCGGCCTCCTGAACTGGACCGGCTACCTGCTTCTCGCGATCTTCCCGCTGGCGTTCTACTGGTCGATGCGCCGCTTCGGGTTCGACCGGCTCGCCGCGGCCGGCGGCGCGCTGGTCTCGTCGCTGATCGCCACCAACTACCTCTATGGCTTTGACTACGGCAGCTACATCTGGAGCGGCTCGGGGCTCTACACCCAGCTCTGGGGCATGCTGCTTTTGCCCATGGCGCTGGCCCAGGGCTACGTGGCCCTGAAGACCGGCCGGGGCTACTTCCTGGCCGTCCTTTTTGCTGGACGCGCTCCTTCTGTCGCACCTGGTCCTCGGGTACATCGGCCTGGCCTCCCTCGTCTTTCTCGCGCTGCTGATCGTGATCGGCGACCTCGCCGCGCGGCGGCAGGCCGCGGGGTGGGGCTGGGGCGGCGGGGAGCCTCCCCACACGCGGCGCACGCCCCGGCGACGGGTCGTCCGTTCGCCCAGCGGCGCCCGCCGTAGCCGGCGCCCGCCCCGAGCGGACCGCCTTGCGCCTCGCCCTACTTCTGGCGCTGGCGGGGCTGGTCACCGCCTATTTCTTCCTCCCTTTTCTCCGCGACGGCGCCTATATGAACCGCAGCGTCTGGGAGCTGCAACGAAATATGACGCGTTCGGCGCCGCGTGGACGTTGAAGGCCCTGGTGACCGGCCAGCTCTTCGACTACGGCCGCTTTCCCACGCTGACGCTCCTGCTGGCCCTCGGACTCGGGGTCTGCGTGCTGCGCTGGCGCGACGAGCGCTACCGCATTCCCGTCGTGCTATTCGGCGCCTGGCTGCTGCTCTATTTCGGCCGGCCCACGTGGGGCGCCCTCATGGACCTCCTGCCCATGGGGCACGACCTGCAGCTCCATCGCCTGATCGCAGGCGTGCACCTCGGCGGGCTGATGCTGATCGGTGCAGGCCTGGGCGCGGCGGCACAGTGGGTGCTCGGACGGCGGGACCGGCGGATCGCTCTCGCAGGCGTGGCCCTGCTGGCCCTCTCGCTGTTCCCCATCTACCGCGACCGCTATGCCCACATGGCGCAGGACAAACTGTGGGCGCAGCAAAGCGAGCGGGCGTATGTGGCAGAGCAGAAGGACCTCTCGGCGCTCTTCGCGGCCCTCCGCTCCCTGCCTCCCGGCCGGGTCTACGCCGGGCTGGCAGCCAACTGGGGCAAGACCTACACCGTCCGGGCGCGGCCCCGATGTAGCGCTGCTGAACAGCAGCGGCTTCGACATGGTGGGTTGCCTCTACCACGCGCTGGCGCTCAATGCCGACGTCGAAGTGCTCTTCAACGATGCCCAGCTCTGGCAGTACGACCTGTTCGACGCGCGCTACGTCGTGGTGCCCTCCAACTTCAGCGTGCCGGGCTACTTCCGTCGGCTCGGCACCTTCGGCCGGCACAGCCTGTACCAGGTCCCGACGAGTGGCTACTTCGAGCTGGTAGCCGCCGGCCCGGTCTTCGCCGGCGACAAGGGTGAATGGTACCCGGCCGCGGCGAGCTGGCTCAAGAGCGGACTGGCCCCCGCCGGCGAGCACCCTGTGCTCGACCTGTCCGGCGCGAGGGGACAGGCGCTGCCGCTGGCCCTGGCACCGCAGGCCATGACCTCGCTGCCCGTCCAGGCCGGCCCCCCCGCAGGCGGGGTACGCTCCGAGACGATCGGCGACGGGCTCTACCAGGCGACCGTGGATGTGGCGACCAAGAGCATGCTAATGCTCAAGGAGACCTACAGCCCAGGCTGGCATGCGACCGTCAACGGGGCCGAGGCCTCCACGGTGATGCTGATGCCCAGCTACATCGGCGTGAAGGTCACGCCGGGGGTGCACGTGGTGCGGCTCGAATACCGGCCAGGGCCGGAGCGGGTGCCGCTCATGTGGCTGGGGCTGCTGGTTTTGGGGGCCATCGGGCTGGTGGAGCTAGCCCCGGGCTGGCGCTCGAGGGCTGCTGGGCTCGCCGCGCGGCCCTGGCTGCGACCCCGCCCCTCCCCTCGACCTTTGCCAGGCGCCGCCGGCCCGCTGCCCGAGCCACAGGCCACGGCCCCCGCGGGCCCGCCGCCCACCAAGGGCGACGCACTGGGCGCGGAGGCGCCGTCGCCGTGGGCGGGCTCGACGGCCGGGAGCGCCGCGGGTGCCCACCGGAGGAGGGGGTCGCCAGCCCCAGGTTGACTGCCTCGCTGCCGCGACGTGACTGGCTTCTGCGCGCCCGCACGTTGCGCCTGCCGGAGCGGCCCCGGCTCGGCGCAGACGGCACCGCCGCGCTCGGCCTCTGCTCACAAT
>CAWEHT010000461.1:0-7802 GCA_963808455.1 uncultured Chloroflexia bacterium
TGATCGCCGCGGTGGCGCTGCTGCTCCTCGTGTTCGTGGGCGCGGTGGTGCCCAACGCACAGCGCGAGGCCTGGACACAGGGCTATCTCGTCGGCCGCCTGTCCGACGGCGCCACCGGCGCTTCGAGCGCCCAGCTGCCGGCTCTCGCCTACCCCGGCTACGCAGGCCCGAACTATGGGCCGCACTTCGGCGGGTTGGGCTTCATCATCTTGCTGATCCTGGGGTTCTTCCTCTTCACCCGCTTCGTCCGCTGCATGCACTGGCGGGCCGGGCAGGGCTGGGGTGGCCCCGAAGGACAGGGGCCGCAAGGCCCGCAGGCCGACTACAGCGGCCCACGCCGCCGCCACGGCCACCACGCACCCTGGTGGGACTGGGATGACGAGCCTTATCCGGGCGCTGAACCGCAGCCCCAGAAGGGCGGGCCTGAGAACCCGGCGGGCGAGCGCGGCCAGGCCTGAGACGCCACAAAGTAGCCAGGGCCCCATCCGGCTTTCACGGCCGGATGGGGCCTTCTGTGGATCGATCGAGCCGCGCTCGATCGCCTTTTGCCCGCTATCGTGTTCGGGTGCTACTATTGGCTCCAACTCCGGTGCGCGGTCGGGCCGGGACAGGCCTCGGCCCGGCGCCTGGCAGCCATGCCAGGCGGAAAGTGCCCCGCACAGCGCCATGGTGGCTCCAACCACGCGGCCCCGGAACCGGTTGTCCCATGACCAGCAGGCAAAGCAGCAGCAATGATAGAAGATAACAGGCGTGGAACTTCCAGAAACCGGGCAGGGATCGAATTCGGATCTCGGGTATGGTCGCCCGATGGAGGCGCCCGATGAGCGGCCTCAGGTGATAGACGGAACCGGCGAGCGCTCCGGCGCCACAGGAGCAGCCGCGACAGGCTCGCATGACCCTTACCGGGCGCTGCGTTTCCGCGATTTTCGCTTGCTGATCGCGGGGCACGCGTTTGGCACGCTTGGCGAGCAGATGGTGTCCGTGGCAGTGGCCTGGGAGCTGTGGGCCCGGACGCACTATCCGCTTGCGCTCGGGCTGATCGGGCTGGTGCAAGTCTTGCCCGTGATGTGCCTCTCGCTGTTGGCCGGGCAGGCCGCGGATCGCTACGATCGCAAGCGGATGATCCTGATCGCGCAGGGGCTGATGGCTCTCTGCGTGTGCGGGCTGGCGGCGCTGTCCGCGACCGGGGGCGCCGTCATCCTCTTCTACGTCTGCCTGTTGGGCATCGGCACGGCGCGGGCATTCAACAACCCCACAAGCTCGGCATTTCTCTCGCAGACGGTGCCGGAGGAAGTGTTCACCAGCGCCGCCACCTGGAACACCAGCGCCGGCGAGCTTGCCTTCGTGATCGGCCCCGCCCTGGCCGGGCTGATCATCGAAGTGACCGGCCGCGCCATGCCGGTCTATGTTCTGAGCGCGGCCACCAGCTGCGCCTTCGCGGCGCTGGCGGCCCTGATCCGGGGGCGGCAGCGGGCGCGCGCCAGGGAGCCGTTGGGGCTCAAGTCGCTGGGTGAGGGCGTGCGCTTTGTCTGGAACACCAAAGTCATCCTGGCAGCGATCACGCTGGACATGTTCGCGGTGTTGTTTGGCGGTGCCACGGCGCTGCTGCCGATCTACGCGACCGACATCCTGAAAGTGGGCGCGACGGGCTTCGGCTGGCTGCGGGCCATGCCGTCCATCGGCGCGCTCTCGATGGCCGCGCTCCTCGCCCACCGGCGGCCCATGCAGCAGGCCGGCAAGACGTTGTTATTGGCGGTGACTGGCTTCGGCCTGGCGACCATCATCTTCGGGTGCTCGCGCTCGTTCGTTCTGTCATTATTGGCCCTGGGCGCGCTGGGCGCGCTCGACAACATCAGCGTTGTCATTCGGGGCACGTTGATGCTGACGCGGACGCCCGACGAGATGCGGGGCAGGATTTCGGCGGTCAACAGCGTCTTCATCGGCACCTCCAATGAGCTGGGCAGCTTCGAAAGCGGGCTCGCCGCGCAGCTGCTCGGGACGGTGGGCGCCGTGGTGGGAGGCGGGGTCGTTGCCATCCTGGTGGTGAGCGCCGTGGCGCTGATCTGGCCGCAAATGCGGCAGCTGAGGACGCTGGCGTCGAGCCGGCGAGCGGGGCCAGCCCCAGCGCCGCTCAGCCCCTCTTCGAGGGCTGAGCCGGGGATGCTTGACGGCAGCTTTGCTTTCGTGATACAACGAGGCGGCGGAGCAGTTCATGAACGAGACGATCCTGGTGGTAGACGACGAGCCGAAGATTGTCAAGCTGGCCCGCGATTATCTGGAACGCAACGGCTTCCGCGTCCTGGCGGCCGGCGACGGCACCACGGCCCTGGCCGCCGCCCGGCGCGACCGCCCGGACCTGATCGTCCTGGACCTCAATTTGCCGGGGACGGACGGCCTGGATGTCTGCCGGGCCTTGCGCCGGGCATCCGACGTGCCCATCATCATGCTGACGGCGCGTGTGGACGAGGCTGACCGGCTGGTGGGGCTGGAGCTGGGCGCCGACGATTACATCACGAAGCCTTTTTCCCCTCGCGAGCTGGTGGCGCGGGTGCGGGCCGTGCTGCGCCGGGTGCATGGCGGCCTCCGCCAGCCAGGCCTGGTGCGAGCAGGCGATCTGGAGATCGATCTCCATGCGCACCGCGTCGAGCGTGCCGGTCAGGAGATACACCTCACGCCCAGCGAGTTCAACGTGCTGACCCTTCTGGCGCAGAGCCCCGGCCAGGTATTCTCACGCGAACAGTTGCTCGACCGGCTGCACGGCGTGCTCTACGAAGGCTACGACCGCAGCGTCAACTCGCACATCAAGAATCTCCGAAGGAAGCTGGAGGCCGATCCGCTCCAACCGCGCTATGTGCTGACGGTGTACGGCATCGGGTACAAATTCACCGAGGAGACCTGAGCTTGACTTACAGGGGCGGCTCCAGGCGTCACAGGGACAGGGGTTTCGGACCACCACCCTGGGTGGGCGGCCCGGACGAGCCCTGGCGCGCGCGCCGGCGGTCGCGATCCCTCTTCCTGCGCTTCTTGATCACTTTCGGCGTCCTGGCCATGCTGGTCGCCGGCGGCGTGATTGCCCCGGCGTTCGTGTTGCTGCGGGTGCTGGCCCATAGTGGCGTTTACGGCAGCGCCCCGCCGCGGTTCCCCGGCTTCGGTGGGGTGGCCCTGGCCCTGGTCTTCCTGGCCCTGGTCCTGCGGCTCGGGCATCGTGCCTCACGCCACATCACGATCCCCCTGGCCGACCTGATGGCTGCCGCCGATGCCGTGGCAGCGGGCGATCTCAGCGCCCGCGTCCCCGTGGCCGGCCCGGGCGAGTTCGCCCAGCTGGCCGAATCCTTCAACCATATGACCAGCGAGCTGCAGCGCTCCGACGAGCAGCGGCGCAACCTCACCGCCGACGTGGCGCATGAGCTGCGAACGCCCCTGCATATCATCCAGGGCAATCTCGAGGGCATCCTCGACGGCGTCTACGAGCCGGACCCCGAGCACATCCGCGCCACCCTCGACGAGACCCGGAGCCTGGCGCGGCTGGTGGATGACCTGCGCACCCTTTCGCTGGCTGAAGCCGGGCAACTGCCGCTATCGCGCGCCGCCGTGGACGTGCGTGAGCTCCTGGACGACGTGGCCACCAGTTTCGGGGGCCAGGCCGATGCAGCCGGCATCGCCCTGCGCGTCGAGGCGGACGGCGCCGCCCCCCCGCCCGGCCAGCGTGACTCGGAGCCTCGGGCCGCGCCCGGCCCCGGCCCGCTCAAGATCACGGGCGATGCCGGACGCCTGGACCAGGTGCTCGGGAACCTGGTGAGCAACGCCCTGCGCCACACGCCGCCCGGTGGATCGATCGCGCTGCGCGCCGGGCCGATCGCCGCGCCGCCCGGCGTGCGCATCATCGTCTCAGACACCGGCGAAGGCATCCCGCCCGGGGACCTGCCCTACGTCTTCGATCGCTTCTGGCGCGGCGATCGGTCGCGCGCGCGGGCCGCGCCTTCGCCGGGTGGCCCCGACGGTGCCGGGCCGGGGCCCGCATCGGACGGCGCCGGCCCGGCGCTGGGCACCGGCAGCGGGCTCGGGTTGGCGATCGCCCGCCAGCTGGTCCAGGCACACGGCGGGCGCATCAGGGTGGCCAGCGAGCTGGGGCAGGGGACGACCTTCACGATCGAGCTGCCCGCGCAGCCCCCGCCGGGGCCGTCGTCTTCCACATCGCCAGGCCCAGGAGCAGGATGGCCAGCAGGACCGCGCCCGCCGAGAAATTCGTATTGAAAACCAGCCCGCCGGCGGCCCACAGGCGCGGCGCGGACAGGGACGCGATGACCCGCCCCGACGCGTCGGCGGCGACATTCAAGGCCATCACCGTCGCGCGTGCCTCAGGCGCCAGCTCCGAGATCAGCGGCAAGATCGAGACGATGCTGAACTCGAAGGCGAGGAAGAGCAGCGAGGTGCCTGCGACGGCGCCCAGCAGGCCCGTCGCCATGCGCGGCAGCAGCAGATAAGCCAGGAGGTTGAGGACCAATCCGCCCAGCACGGCGCGGTGTTTGCCGATCCGGTCCACCAGCCCGGCCGAGGCGCACTCGGCCGCGAACTCGGCCACGGCGACCGCCGTCGAGGCCAGCCCAAGCGCCGTCACGCTCAGCCCGAACCGGCTCTCCATCCAGACGCCGTACACGATCAAGACGTTCTCGACCGCCAGCACCATCAACAGGCTGACAACCAGCGCCAGCAAGGCGGCCCACCCAAGCGCCCGCAGCTCGCCCGGCACCGATGGGCCGCCACGGGCGGGTTGGGGTTCGAACGCGCGGCGTGGGCCGGCCCGCTCGGCGGCCCCGCGGGTATCACGATGGCCATCAGCCCCAGGCTGGCCAGCCCGACGAGCGCGATGGCCAGAAAGGGCGCCTGCCAACCCGCCGCAGAGATCAGGAAGCCGGCTGCCGGCACGCCGATCAGCCAGGACAGCGACCACGACAGCTCCAATGTGGCAAGGACCCGCCCGCGCCGCTCGTAGGGCACGCCATCGCTGACGAAGGCCTGCATCGCCGGGTCATAGCCCGCCTTGCCGAGGCCCATCAGGGCGAAGGCCACCAGGGCCGGGGCGAAGGCCGGCTCGGCCGACACCAGCAGCGCGCCGGCGATGAGAGCGACCAGGCCCAGCAGCATCAGCCCGCGGCGGCCGGTGCGATCGGCCAGCAGCCCGAGCAGCGGGCTGGCCATCGTGACCAGGCCGCGGGCGGTGAGCAGCAGGGTGGTGGTTTCCAGGGGCAGGCCCAGCCCGCGGCTGATGGCCGGCAGGAAGGGGTACACGATGCGCATCGGCGCGTTGAGGGACAGGCGCGCCAGCAGGATGGCCCCCAGGGTCCCCCGCCGTTCCGGCAGCGCGGTCCCTGTTTCCCGTCCGCCCGCCGTCGCTTCTTCCGCCATGTTCACCTCGGCGCGCTCGCCATGCCGCCAGACCGGCCCAATTCCGCCCCCGGAGCACTCGTCCCAACCGCCTACTGAGGGCAGCCTTCGGAGGGCAGAGCCTCCCGCCCCGCCGCCGTTGCGGGCGGGGGAAGCGCAGATGCTTCTTGGAGCAAGATGAAAAAAGGAGGGAGGCCGCGCTCAGGGCAGGCCGAGAGCCGGTTGCCGTTCGCGGCCCGCCCGCGTGCCTTTTGCCGGACCGAGTGCATAGCATAAGGTATCCTGTCTATCCCGTCCAATCCTGTAAATCCTGTGAATGGACCTGCCGCCTCACCCAACACCGCTGCCCTTGACGCGGGTAGGGGCAGCCCTGGCATCGGGCCGAAAAGGTATCCTGTCTATCCCGTCCAATCCTGTAAATCCTGTGAATGAACGCGCCGCCTCGCCCAACACCGCTGCCTTTGACGCGGGTAGGGGCAGCCCTGGGCATCGGGCCGAAAGCGCTTTGCGTTCGCCCCGGCCGTATGCTATAGTGCGAGCCGTCGCTCGCCAAAGGAGGATGCGTGTGGGACGCGGACATAGGGCCCTGATCCTGGCGGTCTGCCTGCTGGTAGCTTTCTGGCTGATCTGGTCTCGCCTGCGGTTCGTGGTCTTGGTCAGGACCAGTTTCGGGCAGCTCTTGCTCCTTTTCGCGATCATCGGCATCGTGCTCTTCCTGGGCATCGAGCACCTGATCAACCGCACGCGCCGCTAGCGCCGGGGATCCTGGATTTCAGATCGCCCGAGAGGGACGGGAATGTGACCGAGCTCAGCCTGAGCGCCGAGGAACGCGCGCTGCTGGCCGGGGCCGATGGGCCCGGCGTCCGCAAGGCGATGGAGATCGTCGTGGCGTTGGGCCGCATCTACGGCGCGCCCGACCTGGCCCCCATCAGCCACGCCCACATCGCCGGGGTCAGCTACAAGAACATCGGCGATGCCGGCATCGCCTTTCTCCGCGAGTGGGCGGGCCAGGGCGCGCGTCGCGCGTGTGCCGGCGACCCTCAACCCGATGGGCATGGACCGTGGCCGGTGGCAGGCCTGGGGCATCGACGAGAGCTTCGCCGTCCCGCAATTGAGCGCGCTGGACGCTTTCCTGGCCATGGGCATCGCTCCGGTCCTGAGCTGTACGCCCTACCTCTTGCCCGGCCAGACACCCCACCGGGGTGACCTGCTGGCCTGGTCGGAATCGAGCGCGGTCGTCTTCGCCAACTCCGTGCTGGGCGCTCGCACCAACCGCGAGGGCGGGCCCAGCGCGCTGGCCGCCGCCATCACCGGGCGCACCGCGCGCTATGGCTACCTGCTCGACGAGCCGCGCCAGGCCGGTCTCATCGTGGAGGTGACGTGCCCCGTGCGCACCGTGGCCGATTTCGGTGCGCTGAGCTACCTCGTCGGCAAGGCCATCGGAGACGGCGTGCCCTGGTTTGCCGACCTGGCAGCCTGGCTGCCGCCGCTCCCGCCCGACCTGGCCCCGGGCGGGCCGGCCGTCGACCGCCTCAAGACGCTTGGCGCCGGGCTGGCCGCCTATGGCGCAGTGGCCCTGTTCCACGTCGCCGGCTATACGCCCGAAGCGCGCGATCTGGGCGAGCGCCTGCTGGCGCCGGCTGCCCGCCGGTTGCGGATCACGAGCCTGGACGAGGCCTACCGCGTGATGGACGCCGACCCTGACCAGCGGTCTATCGACCTCGTGGCCATCGGGTGCCCGCACGCCAGCCTAGCCGAGATCCCGAGATCGCCCATTACCTCCGCGGCCGCAGGCTGGCGGCGCGCCTCTGGGTGACTACCGGGGAGATCACCCGCCGGCAGGCGGCCGAGGCCGGCCACGTGGCCTTGATCGAATCGGCCGGCGGCGAAGTCGTCGCCGACACCTGCGCCGTAGTGGCCCCGCTGCGCATGCTTGGCGTGCGCAGCATGGCAACGAATGCCGGCAAGATGGCCTGCTACGCCCCCATGCACAGCGGCGTAAAGATGCGGTTCGGGGACCTGGAACTCTGCCTCGAGGCCGCAGTCACCGGCGGTGGAGCGGCCCGTCCTGGCAATAAACGGAGGAAAGACCACTGCAAAAGCCTTCTGCGGCGGGTACAAAGTCAGGGTGGTGCACGGCTCGTCCTGTAGGCCAGACTGATGTCATCCGCCTGTGACCGCAACCCGCGAGGCTATGCCATGGCCAGTTACGACCCCATGTACGACCAGGATTCCCTCCGCCTGATCCGCGAGGCTTTCGAGCGATGGGAAGAAACCGACCTGCAGCGCCGCTCTCTGGCAAGGATGCCCGAGCGCCGGGATAGTTTCATCACCGCCTCGGGCTCACCCGTGGGCAGACTCTATACCCCTGCGAATTCCGGCAGGGCGGACTATGCGCGCGATATCGGCCTGCCGGC
>CAWEHT010000462.1:0-19198 GCA_963808455.1 uncultured Chloroflexia bacterium
AAGTGCCTTCCGGGCCGCGCCGATGCGGCTCGACAAGCAGACCGGCCGTTGGCAGCCGGCGGCGTGGGGCAAAGTGGTCGCATACTTTAGCCTGACCGACCTCGACAGAAGTAGCACCGACACGGGGATGTACGTTGCCGACCTGGACGCATGGCCCTTTGTGCGCACCCTGCTACGGAGCCTGGCAGATGGTTTCCGGTCCCTGTCTGGGTCCCTGGCTGAGAGCATCACCGAGCTGTGCGCGGAAGGGGACGGACTAGCGGGTTGGGAAGCGGCGAGCCAGACCGCTGATGCGCACCCCGTCCCCCCACTGCAATCCGCGCCAGCGGCGTGCCCTGCCATCGACGAGGCGCAGAGCGGCCCAAGCGCGGTCTCGGGGAACGACGTCGCTAGCGACGCCACGCTGCGTTTGCACATCGACGACATCGACAGCTTTGCGAAAGTCCGTGATGTTCCATCGGAACGCGTGTGGGACCTGCTCAGCGAGGGATATCTCGACGTTCCGGAGGACCTCATCCAGTCCGGGCTGGAGAAGATCCTGGACGTGCCATCTCACAAAAAGGACTGGGGAGGCGAGACAGACGATCTCTACACGGCAAACATGGAGGTCGGCGGCAAGCGAGTTCCTTCGGCATTTCTTCTCAAGGGCAATGGCTTGCGGCGCAAGGAACTGCGCATCAGGGACTGCGGCAAGAGCGGCGACCAATTATTGCGCCTGTTCGAGGTGCCCGCCGAACTCTTCGTGGTGCAGTTTGTCGGCGGCATTTCCGAGGCCGTCATCAAGGACGTACAGGGCAAGGCCAACGAGCGCAGATCCCGAGGCGGGCCGGCGAGGTTTTGCATTATCGACGGCCAGGACACGGCTCGCTTGCTTCGCGCTTACGGCTTGCTATGACTCGCGGGCATTGGTCTTGACATGCGCCCAATCGGGTCGGGCGGTGCCTGCGGGCCCTCACAGAGAGCCGCGGGCCGGGTCCAAAGTTTTGCGCTGCGCGTGGCGGGCCTCTGGACCACAAAACCCACGAGAGGACCCCGGCAGCGCGCGCGAAAGCGGACGCGACGACCACGAGCACGGAGAGCGCGTCGGCGACATGCCGGCCTGGCCGCCTGCGGCGGCACCCCTTCTGAGCGCTCGACCGGCTCGCGGCGAGACCTCTTCGTGTCTTTCGCGAGGTTTCGTGCGTTTCGTGATCCAAACCGCCACTCCCGCCCGCAAGAACCCGGACCGCATCCAGGCGCGGCGAACGAGTTGGCACCCACGAAGCCGCTGTAGTAGATTGGGCAATGCGGTTCAACGCCTGCGGCCCCAGGCGTGAGGCGCATGACCGTTGCTTGAGCCAGCCCGATCCTGAGGGAATGTTCACCGATGACGTCGCAGCAGCTGCAGGATGATTTTGTCCGCCTGTTCGGCGTGCCGCCCGCCATGGCCCCGCACCTGGGCTATGTGGCTGGCGAGCTGGAAATGGCTCTCGTCGTAGGGATGAATGGCCGGGCCATGTTGCTGCCGCAGATTGCCGCGCTGTTGGGCATGGCGGCAGATGAGGCCGAGGCCTTTGCCACGGCATGCTTCACTCGCCACATCCTGGCGCGCCGGACCGAGGACGGCCGGCACGTCTACTCCGCCGAAACCTTCTACCATAGGCTCGACCCGCTCTCGATGTACGGGGGATGGGGCGACGTGCCCGCCGAAGCGCGCGATGCCGTGGTGAGCTGGCACCTGCAGGCATTCATCGAAAGCTGGGCGCCTGCCATCTCAGCGATCCAGAAGGACGCGGATGCCGATGTACGTATTGCCAACCGCGATGTCCTTCTGCTTTCTGAAGCATTGGAGCAGGTCGATGCCGCCAGCGAGCACGCCCTGGCGCTTTGCGATTGCCGCACTATTGCCAGGGCCTGCAACCGGCCGGTCGAGACGTGCATCCGGCTGGACGCAGACGCGGCCTACACGGTCGAGCGAGGCATGGGCCGGCCGCTCACCAGGGAAGAATGCCGCGAGCTGGTGATCAAGCTCGACCGCCAGGGTCTGATGCACACGGGTGATCTCGGGTGGCGCAAACAGGGCGCGCTCTCCGGCTTCTGCAGTTGCTGCGCCTGCGACTGCTATCCGATCCGGGCGAGCATCTTGGTGGGCCTGCCGAAAGCCTGGCCTCGCAGCCATTTTGTTGCGGTCTACGACGAGCCGAAGTGCAATCAGTGCGGCGCCTGCGCCAGGAGGTGCCATTTTGGCGCTTTTTACTTCGACGGCAGGACGGTGATGGCTCACGGGCATCAACTGAAATGTGTCGCGCTCGATGCGGCGAAGTGCTGGGGCTGCGGGTTGTGCAGCACCGGCTGCCCCAACGATGCCATCCGCATGCAGCCTCTGTCCGTAGTGCTGCCTGCTTGACATGAAATAGCCCTGGCACGCGGCCCCGTTTTGTATCTCTGCTCACTGTCCCAGTTATTACTGATTGCTATAACGATAATAAGTGATATGATGGAATGATAGATAGTTTATGAAGGAGGTGTGCACTATGATGCAGTGTTACGAACATGCCAAGGTCCACGAGTCCAGGGATGCAGTTGCAGTCTGTTCAAACTGTGGGGCGGCCCTATGTATGGATCACCTTGTCGAGCAAACCGAAATGGGCGCCAGGACAAACGAAGCGAAAAGGCTCATCTTTTGCCACACGTGCAGCGATGGCGGCGGGCGTTAGCCTTTTCCTCGCGGTCCACTGTCTTGGGAGGGCGAGCGCGTAGAGATGAAACAGCAGAGCCGATCGAGGGCCACGAAAGTGTAGGCGAAGTATTCACGGCCCTCGCGGCGATCAGGCTTGATTCTTGATGGAGGTGTCTGATGATGCAGTGTTTCGATCACGCTAAGGCCAATGAGTCGAGGGATGCGGTAGCAGTTTGTTCAAATTGCGGCGCGGCCGTGTGCACCGACCATCTGGTCGAGGAATTCGAGATGGGCGTCGAGACAAACCAACGGAGAAGGCTCATCTTTTGCAAGACGTGCGGCCCGAGCAGAAAGCGGTAACACGCCGTCCTTGCCATCCCGGTCGGGGTCACGGGACGGCAGGCGCGCGCATCTGGAGTCGCAGAGCTGATCGAGCCCTGCGCAAGAAGACGAATCCTTACAAGCGTCGCCTGCGGCTTATGGGCGTATCTTTAGCCCAGGCGCCGCTTCGTCCCAGCTTCGTAACCCAGCAGATAGGCCTCCCAGGCGTGGTCGCCTTGATGCCGGCGGATCGCTTCTTGCCCCTGCATCGCCTTGCCTTCGCAGCCGTCCTGAAAGCCGTCGCAGTACATCAGCTTGAGCTGATAGTTTTTCCCAAAGCGTTCCGGGACTTCATCTTCACAGGGTAGGGTGTTTTGGTTCATGCCTTCAGTCTTCCTCGTGCGCTCCTCCAAGGTCCATCGGTGCCGTGGGCGTGTCGATTCGCAGCACATCGCCATGGACGTCGAGGACGATGCGAAAGCCCATCATGCCCAGCCATTGCCGGGCCTGCGGCGGCAAGCCCTGATCGAGGACTTGCTCGACGTTGATATTGCGCAACGTCGAATCGACCATGGCTTTGGTGAAGAGGTCTTCCTGGCCGAGTTGCGCCAGCATCAATCGCGAGGCCTCGTCCTCGTGCGCATGTAGTTGCGCCAGGAACTCAGCCAGCACGATCCGGTCCACCGGCCGCGCTTCGACATGGCGCCGGAAGCCCTGGTCGTCGATCACGTAATAGGCCGTTGCCCCGACATAAGTGACTTCGATCGCCCGGCCGTCCTCAGTGACCACGAGGTCCTCGAAAAAGGCATCGCGGCTAGCCCCAGATGCCGGGAATGGGCGTGCTACAGGCCGGGCAAGCCCCTTCTGCCGTCAGCCTGTTGCTGCTGATTCGGAAACCCCTCCGGCCCATCAGCCGGGTATGGCACCCCGGGCAATGGGTGTGTTCATAATCCCCTACATGTCCCGGCAGGTTGCCTGCGTAGACATAATGCAGACCTTCCGAGTAGCCGATCTCGGCAGCCCGCAGGCGCGTCCACCGTGGTGTTGGCGTGATCTTGCATCCGGTAGTCCTGGTGGAAGGCGGTCACGTGCCACGGGATTGCCGGCGACACCGACCGGATGAATTGCGCCGCATCGCGAAGCTCAGCTTCGGAATCGTTGAAGCCGGGCACCAGCAGCGTTACTAATTCCACCCAGAACCCCAGCTCGTGGGCCACGCGCACTGCATCCAGAATGTTCTCCAGCACCGCGCCCAACGCCCGGTAGTTCCTGGCGTCCATCGACTTGAGATCGATCTTGTAGGCGTCCGTGAACGGTCTGATGTATTCCAAAACCTCACGCGTGGCGTTCCCGTTCGACACGTACATGCAGATGCTGCCCGCGGCTTTCGCAGCGCGGAAGACGTCCATCGCCCATTCCGACGTGATCAAGGGTTCATTGTAGGAGCTGGCGAAGCTTCTGGCGCCGGCTTGCCGGGCCAGCGCGACCATTTGCTCGGGCGTCACCTGCGCCGGACGCTCGCCCGCCCGGACGTCACGCAGCGCCTGTGAAATGTTCCAATTCTGACAATAGGCGCAGTGGATGTCGCATCCCAGCATGCCGAAGGTCAGCGTCTCGGAGCCGGGGAGCACGTGGAAGAAGGCTTCTTCTCTACCGGGTCGCAGTGGAGGGCTGAGACATATCCGTAGGGCACGTAGAGTGTGCCATCTTTGTTGTAGCGCACCTGGCAGACGCCCCGCCCGCCTGGCCTGATGCGACAGTTGTGTGCGCAGGCGTAGCAGTGTACCGCGTCGCCGGGCAGTTTCTCGAAGAGCCGGCCCGGCCGGGCCAGGGCATCTATGACGCCGGCTAACGGCACGTCGCCGGCAAGGGGGCGGCGAAGCCTGTCGCGTGTGCGGCCTCCATCGGCCAGTTCCGCGCTGCGTGGCGCGGTTTGCCCGTTTGTGCTGTCCATGCTCGTCCCTATGCGAATGGAAACGCCCAGCGTCCCGGCCCATGGCTGGCATCGTACGCGCCAACGCCGCCTTCATGTCGTCCAGCGCTGCCTCGGGCTGGTCCCGCATCCACCAGACGAAATCGGAAAGCCACGGCAGCCCGCTCAACGCCGAGCGCCGCCCCATCTCGGCCATCGCTCCCTCGGCGAGCAGGCCCGACTCCCGAAAACCAGCGTCCAGCGCCTCGAAGTCATAGGGCACCCGGCGGATGCCCGCCTGGCACGTGGCGTTCCCTGGGGGCGCGCCAGCCTTCTCTGGAAAGTGAGCCAGGCATAGCTCGCCCGGGTATCACCACGTAAGGCACGCCCACCGATCCGCTGTTGACCACAAACCACCGGCCAATGCGACGGTCATCGGCACGTGCGTATGGCCTGCCACGACCACTTCCTCGGCAACCGCCGACAGCCGTTGACGCCAACGCTTCCGGCGAATCGGGCGAAACCCATCAGAAAGCGGCCCAGGGACGCCGTGCATCAACCGCATGGCCGGCATGCCATCCGGGGCCGGCAAAGATAATTTCCAAAGGCAGACTCGCCAGAAGGCTCAGATGGGCCGGGCTGAGATTAGCACGTCCGCCAGAGCGTGGGATATCTTTGCCTGACGGCGTAGCGTGGTTCCATCCTTGGCGAGCACAAACTGCAAACGGCATCGTCGTGATTCCCAGGATCATCGGCCAGCCGGCCGCCTAAATCAGAGCTCAAGGCTTCGGTGGGCCATCGGACACACGTTTGCAGTGTCGCCGAGGACACGATTAGGGTCGCGTCCGGATGCCAGGTTCAGGTCAGCAACGACTGCCTCCAAGGCAGGCAAAGTTCCATGGATGTCAGAGAGAACTGCAATGGTGGGCATCGTTCTCATCCGTTGGCCGGCCTTCAATCTCTATTATACTCCAGGTTGCCAAGTTGTGCCCCAGATTGCCAAGCGGGCAGGCGGCCGACGCGGCCGCCTGCCCGCTATATGCTGGCGAAGGCTGCTTGGCTCAGTCAGAGCCCAACCGGTTCCACAGAAGAGGCTCACCCGGGCCCCGCACCCCTGCCGCCCAGCGGCTCTGCATACCCGTCCGCGTCACCAATCCCCCATGATGCCCACGATCGTCCACGACAGCCAGCGCCGCATATGGCGACCGCGGTAAGCGCTCGAAAGCCGGCCACACCGGCGTATTCGATAGAAGCACGGGCGCATGGCCCGCCACGCCTTGCGAGGGGCTCGACGGCCCTGCTGCCGAGCCTCGGTCGCCGGCGGCTTCTCGTTGCGGGGCCGAGGAGCCCGTAATGCCCTGGGGCCCGGCCGCGCCGTCTTCTACGGCCGGCCCAAACTCGGTGACGCGCCTCGTGCCCGCGCCAGCGAACACGAAGATCGCGACCATTCCGAGGAATATGTTCGCAGTGTAGATGGCCAGGGCGCCGAAAAGCACGGCAAACGCCCTCCCGCCGATGACGGCCACCTGGGTTGCCCGCCGATGCGGCCAGCGCATTGCCAGCAGCGCCCGCAGCACCCGCCCGCCGTCCATCGGGAACGCAGGAAGCATGTTGAACAACAGGAGTGAGGCGTTGACTATCACAAGGAAAGCCGCCAGGTTGAACACTCCAGGCGACGAGATGGCGGGCCACGCAGGCACATTGCCTTGCAGGACCTGCCACGCTGCTCCCCCCGACCAGCAGGGGCACTATCAGCAACCCGAGGAACAGGTTCACTGCCGGACCGGCCAGAGCCACCCACAGCTCCTGCTCAGGCTTCTCGGGCATCCGGCTCAGCCGAGCCACCCCACCGATGGGCAGGAGCACAATGTCGTGCACCTCGATGCCGAAATGCTGTGCCACTACTGCATGCCCCAACTCGTGCAGGAGCACCACCGCGAATAGCAGCAGGGTTAGCAAAGCCCCGTATAGAGCACCGTACAGCGTTCCGGAACCCCACATCAAGGCGCCCCAGGCTACGGCCAAGGCAAACGTGGCATGTATCTTGATGTCGATGCCACGCACAGTAGCAACACGCCACGAACATTTCATCAGAAAAGCCTCCCAGAGGCAGCCACCCAGCGGAAACGGCAGCTTACGTCTATATATATCAGTGTAATAGTGATATTAGCCGCGCGCAGTAGGACCGCTTCCGTTCGGGTCGCGGGGCGTTTTTGGTTTGTTCTTTCTGTCTGCCGGGTGGTATACTGACGCGGAGCAGAGGGGTTGTGCAGCGAAGGAGCCTGCCCTGAGTGCAGCGAAGGGACGGCCATGCTGGCCTTCACAGCAGATGTGCTCACCTGTTCTCGGTTGATTGCGGCCGCGCTGCTCGTCTGGCTTGGCACGCGAGGGGCTCCCTCGTTACGCATGGCAGTGCTGGTGGGGGTCGCGGCGTGGACTACTGACCAGCTTGATGGGTGGGCAGCGCGCCGGTCCGCCTCGCCGACCCGGCTGGCGCCCTACGATTTTGTCATCGACACCACTCTGTACGCCGCAACCCTTGCCTATCTGACGTTGGCCGGTTTCTTGCCTACCGGTCCGGTGCTGGCTTTTGGGGCGCTCGCCCTGGCGGGCTGGCTGGCCTTCCGGCACAAGGTGATTGGGGTCCTGTTCGTACGTGTGGTCGACCTGGCGGCCGTGGTTGTGGTATTTGAGCACGAGCCGAAGATCGGCGGGTTGCTGATCCTCTGGCTTGTGGTTCTGGCGATCGGTTATCGGCGGCGCCTGATGGAGCGCTTGCCGCGCTGGTTCAACGAGCTGGCGTGCCTGCTGGGTCGTGGCCGACGGCCGTGAAGAGATTCCTTCTCCATTCCAATGAGGGTGCTTTCCAAGGCAAGATCACTGCCAACAAAGACCGTGATGAGATGCCGATGAATGGAGTAAGCCACATGCTGCGCGCAGGAGCGTGTCTGCGGGTGCTGGTCGTGCTGGCGGCTCTACTAGCAGGCTGCAGCTCGGCCAGGACGGCGCCGCCCCAGCCGCCGGTCACGCCCGGCATGGTGCCTGCGTCGAAGCGGACCCCCTTGCCCGACAGCAATGCGGCCTTGCTCATTCGCTCCGACATAGGCGGCACGGTCGCACTGCGTGACGGCAGTAGCCTTTCCATTCCCGGCCGCGCACTCAGCGATGCCAGCCTGGTTACGGTCCACACGCTGAACAGCCCTCCGGCTGCCCCGTCCCAGCTCAGTGTTCTGGGCAGCGCCTATCAGATCGTTTTTGACGGGGGGAGCCTGGTCGGCGTTGCCTATTTCCTGCTGCCTCTGCCGTCCGGTGTCACGGCGGACCAATACGACCTCGCAGCCTATCGTTGGGATGGCAGGACATGGGCGTATGTAGAGGGCCGGGCCGACTCTGAAGGTGTGCGGATCGGCATCAATGGGCCCGCGGTTTACGCCCTGCTTGGCTCCTGGCGCATGGCCGACGCCCAATTGACGCTGGCGCTGCCGGCCAGCGACCCGAGCCACCCCGCTTTTCCCGCCGAAATCCGTGGCCAGTATCGTTTCTCCGCCTTGCCGGCTCTCCAGCACGGTTTCGTGCAGGCGCAACTGGTGCTGAAACGTGACAGCTCCGGGGGTGCGGGAGAGGCTGCGGGTAACCCGGACCTCGACCGTACGGTGGCCCAAACGGTGTTGTTCTTCCAGCCCGACCCCGGACAGAGCCAGGGGGCGATCGATTTTGACTACACTTTTCAGGTCGATCCGCTTGGACTGCAGGCACCGTTGGGCAGTGCGATTTCGATGTACGCGGCGCTCACCGTGGCCGACTCAGCGGCTCCCACCCGCAGGTTGAGCACCGCGGTGGCCTTCACCGTCATGATGCCGATCAAAGTAGTTGGGTCGGACGTGGTGCGGCCGGACGTGCCGGCGACCGATAGCCAGCAAGCGTTGCAATGGTATGTGCGACTCAACGGCCAAACGCTGCTGCGTGTGCCTGCGACCGACCTGACCCTCTCGCTCGCCGACGTGCTGGCGCGAGGGGGGTTGGGCGAGTACAAGATCACGGTGGAGACGGTGATCGACGGCCAACTGGCCGATGTGAGCAATGAGATCACCGTACGGCTGACTGTGCCGGCCACGAGCGCTCCAACGCCGACCGGCACGCCGGGCGCGCCGGCGATGGCTACCGCGCTGTCGCATGCCGTCTCGCCCTGGCCCTTTGGGACCATGCCGCCCACACCGACCAGGCGTTCGCCGCCAAGCGGCACGCCCAGCCACCTCGAAGCACCTACCGCCAGCGTGCCGATCACGCAGACGGTGACGCCAACCCCGGCGGTGACGAGCACCATTCCTGCCCCCACCCCATCGCCGACACCACAGAACAACGGCCTCTTCTGGTCAGACACGGACAGCTTAGCGGCAGGGCAATGCACGACCTTGCATTGGAATGTTCAGAACGTCTCGTCCGTGTACGAGGATGGCAGCCCGACGACCGGCGTCAACACCCGGCAAGTGTGCCCAACCGTTACCACTCCCTACGACTTGCACGTTGTCGATCAGCAGGGAAATGCCCAGGACTTGCGGCTCATCATCACCGTCACGGGTGGAAGCAGTTCGACCTCGGCGGGCTTTAGCGCCGACCAATACCAGATCCTGCAAGGCAGCTGCACGAACTTGCACTGGTCGATCGCCAATGTGAAATCGGTCCTTCTGAATGGTGGAGGTGTGGCCGGTGTTGCAACGCAACAAGTTTGCCCGACGGCGACGACGCTCTACATCCTCACCGTGAATAACCTCGACGGCACGTCAACCTCTTCCCGCCTGACGATTTGGGTAGTGCCGTCCGATACTATCGTGATCCATTTCTGGGCCGAGCAATACACGCTGGCCACATCCGCCTGCACAATCCTGCATTGGGACGTAGACGGGGTGCAGAGCGTCTATTTCCGCGCTCCCGGAGTGTCGGACGTGGGTGTGTCAGGTCACGCCCAGCAGAAAGAATCTCCTCAAGGCGCCCAGACCTACTCGATCATCGCGAACACCTCCGACGCCCGCTCGGCACGTGCCGACGTGACTTTGCAACGACGACGATCATCAGCCTGGGCCCCAGCGAGGTCATTGCCCAGGGCATAGTCGCCAGCGCCACCGAACTGGAGAATATCAACCCGAACGCCGCGGCCCCTCTGAACGGTTTCCAGATCGTGGTGATGGTCAGCCCGATCGTAAAGGGTGGCCTGGGCTGTTGTCAGACGGAGATGAACTTGAGGATCCCGAAAGCGTTGGTCAATGGGACCTACCCGACGCAGGTCAATTGGCCGATCGTCACGGGCCAACTCATCGAGTTCCGTTTGCCATCTTGCAACGCGACCGACTGCAAAGTCTACACTATCCCCTCAAGCCCATTCTACTTGAAGGTCCGGTCAAACTGAGCCCGATTGACATCGGCGTTCGAGCTATGCGATACTTAGCCATGTCACGCATGGGTTCCACCACTTGAACAGGCGAGGTCAGCAACAGCACGTTCTTCGTCATTTGCGTCCTGCCCTCGCCTGTTCAAGTGGTGGAACCCATGCGTGACATGGCTCAAGTATCGCATAGCTCGAACGCCGATGTCAATCGGGCTCAGTTTGACCGGGACCTTCAAGTAGAATGGGCTCGAGGGGATAGTGTAGACTTTGCAGTGGGTCGCGTTGCAAGATGGCAAACGGAACTCGATGAGTTGGCCCGTGACGATCGGCCAATCGACCTGCGTCGGGTAGGTCCCATTGACCAACGCTTTCGGGATCCACAAGTTCATCTCGGTCTGACAACAGCCCAGGCCACCCTTTAGATCGGGCTGACGGCATCGACCACGATCTGGAAACCGTTCAGAGGGGCCGCGGCGTTCGGGTTGATATTCTCCAGTTCGGTGGCGCTGGCGACTATGCCCTGGGCAATGACCTCGCTGGGGCCCAGGCTGATGATCGTCGTCGGTTGCAAAGTCACGTCGGCACGTGCCGAGCGGGCGTCGGAGGTGCGCGATGATCGAGTAGGTCTGGGCGCCTTGAGGACATTCTTTCTGCTGGGCGTGACCTGACACACCCACGTCCGACACTCCGGGGGCGCGGAAATGACGCTTCTGCACCCCGTCTACGTCCCGAATGCAGGATTGTGCAGGCGGATGTGGCCAGCGTGTATTGCTCGGCCCAGAAATGGATCACGATAGTATCGGACGGCACTACCCAAATCGTCAGGCAGAGAGGTCAACGTGCCGTCGAGGTTATTCACGGTGAGGATGTAGAGCGTCGTCGGCCACGTCGGGCAAACTTGTTGCGTTGCAACACCGGCCACACCTCCACCATTCAGAAGGACCGATTCAATTGGCGATCGACCAGTGCAAGTTCGCGCAGTGCCTTGCAGGAATCTGGTATTGGTCGGCGCTAAAGCCCGCCGAGGTCGAACTGCTTCCACCCGTGACGGTGATGATGAGCCGCAAGTCCTGGGCATTTCCCTGCTGATCGACAACGTGCAAGTCGTAGGGAGTGGTAACGGTTGGGCACACTTGCCGGGTGTTGACGCCGGTCGTCGGGCTGCCATCCTCGTACACGGACGAGACGTTCTGAACATTCCAATGCAAGGTCGTGCATTGCCCTGCCGCTAAGCTGTCCGTGTCTGACCAGAAGAGGCCGTTGTTCTGTGGTGTCGGCGATGGGGTGGGGGCAGGAATGGTGCTCGTCACCGCCGGGGTTGGCGTCACCGTCTGCGTGATCGGCACGCTGGCGGTAGGTGCTTCGAGGTGGCTGGGCGTGCCGCTTGGCGGCGAACGCCTGGTCGGTGTGGGCGGCATGGTCCCAAAGGGCCAGGGCGAGACGGCATGCGACAGCGCGGTAGCCATCAGCCGGCGCGCCCGGCGTGCCGGTCGGCGTTGGAGCGCTCGTGGCCGGCACAGTCAGCCGTACGGTGATCTCATTGCTCACATCGGCCAGTTGGCCGTCGATCACCGTCTCCACCGTGATCTTGTACTCGCCCAACCCCCTCGCGCCAGCACGTCGGCGAGCGAGAGGGTCAGGTCGGTCGCAGGCACACGCAGCAGCGTTTGGCCGTTGAGTCGCACATACCATTGCAACGCTTGCTGGCTATCGGTCGCCGGCACGTCCGGCCGCACCACGTCCGACCCAACTACTTTGATCGGCATCATGACGGTGAAGGCCACCGCGGTGCTCAACCTGCGGGTGGGAGCCGCTGAGTCGGCCACGGTGAGCGCCGCGTACATCGAAATCGCACTGCCCAACGGTGCCTGCAGTCCAAGCGGATCGACCTGAAAAGTGTAGTCAAAATCGATCGCCCCCTGGCTCTGTCCGGGGTCGGGCTGGAAGAACAACACCGTTTGGGCCACCGTACGGTCGAGGTCCGGGTTACCCGCAGCCTCTCCCGCACCCCCGGAGCTGTCACGTTTCAGCACCAGTTGCGCCTGCACGAAACCGTGCTGGAGAGCCGGCAAGGCGGAGAAACGATACTGGCCACGGATTTCGGCGGGAAAAGCGGGGTGGCTCGGGTCGCTGGCCGGCAGCGCCAGCGTCAATTGGGCGTCGGCCATGCGCCAGGAGCCAAGCAGGGCGTAAACCGCGGGCCCATTGATGCCGATCCGCACACCTTCAGAGTCGGCCCGGCCCTCTACATACGCCCATGTCCTGCCATCCCAACGATAGGCTGCGAGGTCGTATTGGTGCCGCCGTGACACCGGACGGCAGAGGCAGCAGGAAATAGGCAACGCCAGACCAGGCTCCCCCCGTCAAAAACGATCTGATAGGCGCTGCCCAGAACACTAAGCTGGGACGGGGCAGCCGGAGGGCTGTTCGAGCGTGTGGACCGTAACCAGGCTGGCATCGCTGAGTCCGCGGCCGGGAATGGAAAGGCTACTGCCGTCACGCAGTGCGACCGTGCCGCCTATGTCGGAGCGAATCAGCAAGGCCGCATTGCTGTCGGGCAAGGGGGTGCCGCTTCGACGCAGGCACCATGCCGGGCGTGACCGGCGGCTGGGGCGGCGCCGTCCTGGCCGAGCTGCAGCCTGCTAGTGAGCCGCCAGCACGACCAGCACCCGCAGACACGCTCCTGCCACGCAGCATGTGGCTTACTCCATTCATCGGCATCTCATCACGGTCTTTGTTGGCAGTGATCTTGCCTTGGAAAGCACCCTCATTGGAATGGAGAAGGAATCTCTTCACGGCCGTCGGCCACGACCCAGCAGGCACGCCAGCTCGTTGAACCACGCGGCAAGCGCTCCATCAGGCGCCGCCGATAACCGATCGCCAGAACCACAAGCCAGAGGATCAGCAACCCGCCGATCTTCGGCTCGTGCTCAAATACCACAACCACGGCCGCCAGGTCAACCACGCGTACGAACAGGACCCCAATCACCTTGTGCCGGAAGGCCAGCCAGCCCGCCAGGGCGAGCGCCCCAAAAGCCAGCACCGGACCGGTAGGCAAGAAACCGGCCAACGTCAGATAGGCAAGGGTTGCGGCGTACAGAGTGGTGTCGATGACAAAATCGTAGGGCGCCAGCCGGGTCGGCGAGGCGGAGCCGGCGCGCTGCCCACCCATCAAGCTGGTCAGTAGTCCACGCCACGACCCCCACCAGCACTGCCATGCGTAACGAGGGAGCCCCTCGCGTGCCAAGCCAGACGAGCAGCGCGGCCGCAATCAACCGAGAACAGGTGAGCACATCTGCTGTGAAGGCCAGCATGGCCGTCCCTTCGCTGCACTCAGGGCAGGCTCCTTCGCTGCACAACCCCTCTGCTCCGCGTCAGTATACCACCCGGCAGACAGAAAGAACAAACCAAAAACGCCCCGCGACCCGAACGGAAGCGGTCCTACTCCGCGCGGCTAATATCACTATTACACTGATATATATAGACGTAAGCTGCCGTTTCCGCTGGGTGGCTGCCTCTGGGAGGCTTTTCTGATGAAATGTTCGTGGCGTGTTGCTACTGTGCGTGGCATCGACATCAAGATACATGCCACGTTTGCCTTGGCCGTAGCCTGGGGCGCCTTGATGTGGGGTTCCGGAACGCTGTACGGTGCTCTATACGGGGCTTTGCTAACCCTGCTGCTATTCGCGGTGGTGCTCCTGCACGAGTTGGGGCATGCAGTAGTGGCACAGCATTTCGGCATCGAGGTGCACGACATTGTGCTCCTGCCCATCGGTGGGGTGGCTCGGCTGAGCCGGATGCCCGAGAAGCCTGAGCAGGAGCTGTGGGTGGCTCTGGCCGGTCCGGCAGTGAACCTGTTCCTCGGGTTGCTGATAGTGCCCCTGCTGGTCGGGGGAGCAGCGTGGCAGGTCCTGCAAGGCAATGTGCCTGCGTGGCCCGCCATCTCGTCGCCTGGAGTGTTCAACCTGGCGGCTTTCCTTGTGATAGTCAACGCCTCACTCCTGTTGTTCAACATGCTTCCTGCGTTCCCGATGGACGGCGGGCGGGTGCTGCGGGCGCTGCTGGCAATGCGCTGGCCGCATCGGCGGGCAACCCAGGTGGCCGTCATCGGCGGGAGGGCGTTTGCCGTGCTTTTCGGCGCCCTGGCCATCTACACTGCGAACATATTCCTCGGAATGGTCAGCGATCTTCGTGTTCGCTGGCGCGGGCAGCGAGGCGCGTCACGAGTTTGGGCCGGCCGTAGAAGACGGCGCGGCTGGGCCCCAGGGCATTACGGGCTCCTCGGCCCCGCAACGAGAAGCCGCCGGCGACCGAGGCTCAGCAGCAGGGCCGTCGAGCCCCTCGCAAGGCGTGGCGGGCCATGCGCCCGTGCTTCTATCGAATACGCCGGCGTGGCTGGCTTTCGAGCGCTTACGGCGGTCGCCATATGCGGCGCTGGCTGTCGTGGACGATCGTGGGGACATCATGGGATTGGTGACGCGCACGGGGATGCAGAGCCGCTGGGCGGCAGGGGTGCGGGGCCCGGTGAGCCTCTTCGTGGAACCGGTTGGGCTCGACTGAGCCAACAGCCTTCGCCAGCATATAGCGGGCAGGCGGCCGCGCGGCCGCCTGCCCGCTTGGCAATATCGGGGCAAGCTTGGCAACCTGGAGTATAATAGAGATTGAAGGCCGGCCAACGGACGAACCATGCCCACCATTGCAGTTCTCTCTGACATCCATGGAAATTTGCCTGCCTTGGAGGCAGTCGTTGCTGACCTGAATACCTGGCATCCGGACGCGACCTATGTGCTCGGCGACATGGTAAACGTGTGTCCATGGCCCACCGAAGCCTTGAGCTTGATTCAGGCGGCCGGCTGGCCGATGATCCTGGGCAATCACGACGATGCCGTCTTGCAGCTTGGCTCGCCAAGGATGGAACCACGCTACGCCGTCAGGCAAAGATATCCCACGCTCTGGTCGACGCGCGAACATCTCAGCCCGGCCCATCTGAGCCTTCTGGCGAGTCTGCCTTTGGAAATTACGCCGCCGGCCCCGGATGGCATGCCGGCCATGCGGTTGATGCACGGCGTCCCTGGCTGCTTTCTGATGGGCTTCCGGCCCGATTCGCCGGAAGCGTGGGCGCTGAAACGGCTGTCGGCGGTTGCCGAGGAAGTGGTCGTGGCAGGCCATACGCACGTGCCGATGACGCGCCGCATTGGCCGGTGGTTCGTGGTCAACAGCGGATCGGTGGGCGTGCCTTACGATGGTGATCCCCGGGCGAGCTATGCCTGGCTGCACTTTCCAGAGAAGGCTGGCGCGCCCCCAGGGAACGCCACGTGCCAGGCGGGCATCCGCCGGGTGCCCTATGACTTCGAGGCGCTGGACGCTGGTTTTCGGGAGTCGGGCCTGCTCGCCGAGGGAGCGATGGCCGAGATGGGGCGGCGCTCGGCGTTGAGCGGGCTGCCGTGGCTTTCCGATTTCGTCTGGTGGATGCGGGACCAGCCCGAGGCAGCGCTGGACGACATGAAGGCGGCGTTGGCGCGATACGATGCCAGCCATGGGCCGGGACGCTGGGCGTTTCCATTCGCATAGGGACGAGCATGGACAGCACAAACGGGCAAACCGCGCCACGCAGCGCGGAACTGGCCGATGGAGGCCGCACACGCGACAGGCTTCGCCGCCCCCTTGCCGGCGACGTGCCGTTAGCCGGCGTCATAGATGCCCTGGCCCGGCCGGGCCGGCTCTTCGAGAAACTGCCCGGCGACGCGGTACACTGCTACGCCTGCGCACACAACTGTCGCATCAGGCCAGGCGGGCGGGGCGTCTGCCAGGTGCGCTACAACAAAGATGGCACACTCTACGTGCCCTACGGATATGTCTCAGCCCTCCACTGCGACCCGGTAGAGAAGAAGCCTTTCTTCCACGTGCTCCCCGGCTCCGAGACGCTGACCTTCGGCATGCTGGGATGCGACATCCACTGCGCCTATTGTCAGAATTGGAACATTTCACAGGCGCTGCGTGACGTCCGGGCGGGCGAGCGTCCGGCGCAGGTGACGCCCGAGCAAATGGTCGCGCTGGCCCGGCAAGCCGGCGCCAGAAGCTTCGCCAGCTCCTACAATGAACCCTTGATCACGTCGGAATGGGCGATGGACGTCTTCCGCGCTGCCAAAGCCGCGGGCAGCATCTGCATGTACGTGTCGAACGGGAACGCCACGCGTGAGGTTTTGGAATACATCAGACCGTTCACGGACGCCTACAAGATCGATCTCAAGTCGATGGACGCCAGGAACTACCGGGCGTTGGGCGCGGTGCTGGAGAACATTCTGGATGCAGTGCCGCGTGGCCCACGAGCTGGGGTTCTGGGTGGAATTAGTAACGCTGCTGGTGCCCGGCTTCAACGATTCCGAAGCTGAGCTCCGCGATGCGGCGCAATTCATCCGGTCGGTGTCGCCGGCAATCCCGTGGCACGTGACCGCCTTCCACCAGGACTACCGGATGCAAGATCACGCCAACACCACGGTGGACGCGCTCCTGCGGGCTGCCGAGATCGGCTACTCGGAAGGTCTGCATTATGTCTACGCAGGCAACCTGCCGGGACATGTAGGGGATTATGAACACACCTATTGCCCGGGGTGCCATACCCGGCTGATCGGCCGGAGGGGTTTCCGAATCAGCAGCAACAGGCTGACGGCAGAAGGGGCTTGCCCGGCCGTAGCACGCCCATTCCCGGCATCTGGGGCTAGCCGCGATGGCCTTTTTCGAGGACCTCGTGGTCACTGAGGACGGCCGGGCGATCGAAGTCACTATGTCGGGGCAACGGCCTATTACGTGATCGACGACCAGGGCTTCCGGCGCCATGTCGAAGCGCGGCCGGTGGACCGGATCGTGCTGGCTGAGTTCCTGGCGCAACTACATGCGCACGAGGACGAGGCCTCGCGATTGATGCTGGCGCAACTCGGCCAGGAAGACCTCTTCACCAAAGCCATGGTCGATTCGACGTTGCGCAATATCAACGTCGAGCAAGTCCTCGATCAGGGCTTGCCGCCGCAGGCCCGGCAATGGCTGGGCATGATGGGCTTTCGCATCGTCCTCGACGTCCATGGCGATGTGCTGCGAATCGACACGCCCACGGCACCGATGGACCTTGGAGGAGCGCACGAGGAAGACTGAAGGCATGAACCAAAACACCCTACCCTGTGAAGATGAAGTCCCGGAACGCTTTGGGAAAAACTATCAGCTCAAGCTGATGTACTGCGACGGCTTTCAGGACGGCTGCGAAGGCAAGGCGATGCAGGGGCAAGAAGCGATCCGCCGGCATCAAGGCGACCACGCCTGGGAGGCCTATCTGCTGGGTTACGAAGCTGGACGAAGCGGCGCCTGGGCTAAAGATACGCCCATAAGCCGCAGGCGACGCTTGTAAGGATTCGTCTTCTTGCGCAGGGCTCGATCAGCTCTGCGACTCCAGATGCCGCGCGCCTGCCGTCCCGTGACCCCGACCGGGATGGCAAGGACGGCGTGTTACCGCTTTCTGCTCGGGCCGCACGTCTTGCAAAAGATGAGCCTTCTCCGTTGGTTTGTCTCGACGCCCATCTCGAATTCCTCGACCAGATGGTCGGTGCACACGGCCGCGCCGCAATTTGAACAAACTGCTACCGCATCCCTCGACTCATTGGCCTTAGCGTGATCGAAACACTGCATCATCAGACACCTCCATCAAGAATCAAGCCTGATCGCCGCGAGGGCCGTGAATACTTCGCCTACACTTTCGTGGCCCTCGATCGGCTCTGCTGTTTCATCTCTACGCGCTCGCCCTCCCAAGACAGTGGACCGCGAGGAAAAGGCTAACGCCCGCCGCCATCGCTGCACGTGTGGCAAAAGATGAGCCTTTTCGCTTCGTTTGTCCTGGCGCCCATTTCGGTTTGCTCGACAAGGTGATCCATACATAGGGCCGCCCCACAGTTTGAACAGACTGCAACTGCATCCCTGGACTCGTGGACCTTGGCATGTTCGTAACACTGCATCATAGTGCACACCTCCTTCATAAACTATCTATCATTCCATCATATCACTTATTATCGTTATAGCAATCAGTAATAACTGGGACAGTGAGCAGAGATACAAAACGGGGCCGCGTGCCAGGGCTATTTCATGTCAAGCAGGCAGCACTACGGACAGAGGCTGCATGCGGATGGCATCGTTGGGGCAGCCGGTGCTGCACAACCCGCAGCCCCAGCACTTCGCCGCATCGAGCGCGACACATTCAGTTGATGCCCGTGAGCCATCACCGTCCTGCCGTCGAAGTAAAAAGCGCCAAAATGGCACCTCCTGGCGCAGGCGCCGCACTGATTGCACTTCGGCTCGTCGTAGACCGCAACAAAATGGCTGCGAGGCCAGGCTTTCGGCAGGCCCACCGAGATGCTCGCCCGGATCGGATAGCAGTCGCAGGCGCAGCAACTGCAGAAGCCGGAGAGCGCGCCCTGTTTGCGCCACCCGAGATCACCCGTGTGCATCAGACCCTGGCGGTCGAGCTTGATCACCAGCTCGCGGCATTCTTCCCTGGTGAGCGGCCGGCCCATGCCTCGCTCGACCGTGTAGGCCGCGTCTGCGTCCAGCCGGATGCACGTCTCGACCGGCCGGTTGCAGGCCCTGGCAATAGTGCGGCAATCGCAAAGCGCCAGGGCGTGCTCGCTGGCGGCATCGACCTGCTCCAATGCTTCAGAAAGCAGAAGGACATCGCGGTTGGCAATACGTACATCGGCATCCGCGTCCTTCTAGATAGCTGAGATGGCAGGCGCCCAGCTTTCGATGAATGCCTGCAGGTGCCAGCTCTTCGCCGCGGCATACGCACTTCGGCGGGCACGTCGGCCCATCCCCCGTACATCGAGAGCGGGTCGAGCCTATGGTAAGGGTTTCGGCGGAGTAGACGTGCCGGCCGTCCTCGGTC
>CAWEHT010000463.1:0-26072 GCA_963808455.1 uncultured Chloroflexia bacterium
TCATTGTTATTGGTAGTTTTCAACGCCATTTACCTGCTGCCCGCGGAATCTCAAGGGCCTGGGCGACAATTTCGATCCGGAAGGTCGTCGCACGTCATTCCTGCGCTCATCAAGAAATGCATCGATGCCCTCAGTGAGGCGATGACCACATCGTGGCCTGGGCGACGGTTCGCCCACCGCGGTTTCTCTACGTGGAGGACGCGGCCGCCGGCATCGTGTTGGCCGCCGAGCGCTATAACGACAGCGCACCTGTCAATCTGGGCTCGCGTTCGAGATCAGCATCAGAGACCTGACCAAGACCGTTGCCCGCTTGTGCAGGTTCAAGGGTCGCATCGTGTGGGACACGGACCAACCGAATGGGCAGCCGCGGCGCAAGCTCGATGTCACCCGTGCCAGGGACTCTTTTGGCTTCCTGGCCCGGACTGCCTTCGAGGAGGGCCTCGCGCGGACCATCACGCGCGCTATGAACAAGACCGGAACGCCGGGATTGACAATCCCCTCGGCCCATGCTAGATTGACCAGGCCGAGGTTGGCCTCGCGGACAAGTTGCCGCCGGCGAGCTGAAGCATTTTGGAGTTGGCTACCGCAAGCTGGGAGGCTCTCGCGGCCGGATCGAGGAGCATCGCGATCGATATGATCAGTGCTCGCAGGACCATCGTAGTCATGGAAGGAGACCAGACCGGACAAGAGTTGTTGCGCGAGGGCCTGCGCGTGATCGACCCTGCCGTGACAGGAGTGGAGGTTGAATTCCGGACCTTCGACTTGAGCCTGGCAAACCGGCGTGCGACCCATAACGACGTGGTACATCAGGCTGCTGCGGCGTTGCGCGCTGCTGGGTTGGGACTGAAGGCCGCTACGATCACACCGGAGGGCACGAACGATGTTGGCAGCCCGAATGCCCTGATCCGCAAGGAAGTGGACGGCAAGGTCATCGTGCGTACCGGGCGGCGCATCCCCGGCACACCGTCGATTGCCGGCGTGCACACGCCCATCACTGTGGTCCGCATGGCCGTCGATGATGCTTATGGCGCCCGTGAATGGCGCGAAGAACGGGATGGCGACGAATGGGCCTATCGCGAAGAAAGGATCAGCCGCAGCACCTGTCGCGCCGTCGCTGAATATGCCTTCTGGCATGCCAGCCGGACACGCGCCAAGGTGTTCGGCGGGCCCAAGTATACGGTTTCGCCCATCTATGAGGGCATGCTCAAGGAAGAGATGGACGCAGCGGCCCACCGGTATCCGGCCGTCCTCTACGAACCACATCTCATCGATGCCACTTATGCCCTGCTCTTGACCGATGCCGGCGAGGGGATGGTCATCCCGGCGCTGAACCGCGACGGTGACGCCCTGAGCGATCTTGTCTTGCAGATGTTCGGCACTCTGGCAGGAGCGGAGCTTTGCTCCTGGCTTTTGACGAGCAGTTCAGGCCGGTGGTCGTGATGGCGGAGGCGCCGCACGGCACGGCGCCCGCTCTGGCGGGCAAGAACGTGGCCAACCCGATGGCCATGATCCTTGCGGGAGGAGCCGTGCTGGACGCCATCGGGACCCCTGGCGCCAAGCTGGCAAAGCGAGCGATTCACGAGCTGTCTTTGAAGCAGTCTACGAAGGCGTGCGCACGGCCGACCTCGGTGGCCACGCGGCAACGACCGAATTCACCGATGAGGTCATTCGCCGGGTGCGGACCAAGCTCGACGTCTGGTCTGTGCTAGGGTAGGGATCGGATGTCGCCCTCCAAGCTTGCATGGCATTTTCAGACTATTCCCGGCTGGGCAACGCAACTTGTGAACTCCAGCTGGGTGAAGGTCATGGACCCACCTGCTGTGAATCCTTTTCCGGGCGAACAGGTGATCGGCCGGGTTTTCGTGCCGGACTCACAGGCTGATCCTCTGATCATGCAGGGAGCCGCTGGCGCCGAGAAATACTTCAATCAATGCTTGCCGGCCTATCAGCAGGCGCCATATTGCTATGCCTTTGAGGCGCCCAACGAGTCCCCCGTTTCGGGTCTGACCAACGCGTAGCGTTGGTAGCTTTCACGCAGCGTTGGGTGCAACTGATGCACCAGAACAATTACCGTACGGTTGCCCTCTGCCTTGCCGTCGGCTGGCCCGATATCGGCCAGGCAGGGGATCTGGCCGGAGCATTGGCGGATACTGACTACTGGGGATTGCACGAGTACAGCGCGCCCAGCATGGAGAGCGAAAGCGGTTGGTTGTGCCTTCGTTATCGCCGAACGGTGCAAGAAATCGAGCTCGCGGTGGCACGCATACCCCCTCCGCCGTCACCGAGTGTGGAATAGACTGGGGGCGACCAGTCGCCCACGGGTTGGTTGGAAGGCCTTTGCGAATCCCACCGAGTATCTGAGCGAGTTGATCTGGTACGATGGAGAGCTGCAGACCGATGATTATGTGCAAGCGGCAACAATTTTCACTTCCGGACCCAACGCCGACTGGACGGACTACGACGTCGATGAGACCCTCAGCCGTAACCTGGCAGCATACATCGAGCAACAGCGGTCGCTGCCGGCGGCATCCCCGGCTCCTACGCCCATGAGTGCTGAATTCGCTCTTCAACGGCCGTTACCAGACGGCAGGCTGGATATCGCAAGGTTCGGTGACTCACCACCGATTATCGGAAACGGGTTGGCCGGGCAAACGGCATAGACTACGCCGCCGACCAGGGCACGAACGTGTTGGCTGCGCATGCCGGTAGCCGTACCCTTGGCCAAGATGCAGGCTAGGGCACTTTCGTGCGGGTCACGACGCAGGACGGCATTGTCGATCCTTTACGCCGGATCTTCAGGATGCTGGAGTCACCGATGGGTGGGCGGCTGGACGTGCAGGCGACGACTTGGGCATGTGGGTAGCACAGGTAAGTCCAGCAGCCCCCACCTTCCATCCGAAATGCAGGTGGGGGCTGCTGGAGTTACCTGTGCTACCCACATGGCCGATCGTGGCCTGCGCGTCCACCGCCTGCCCATCGGTGACTGCAGCATCCTGAAGATGGGCGTAAAGGGTCTGAACAATGCCGTCCTGCGTCGTGACCCGCACGAAAGTGCCGTAGCCTGCATCTTGGCCAAGGGTACAGCTACCGGCATGCGCAGCCAACACGTTCGTGCCCTGGTCGGCGGCGTAGTCTATGCCATTGTGCCCGGCCAAACCCGTTTCCGAATAATCGGTGGTCGAGTCACCGAACCATTGCGATATCCAGCCCGTGCCGTCTGGTAACGGCCGTTGAAGAGCGAATTCAGCACTCATGGGCGTAGGAGCCGGGGATGCCGCCGGCAGCGACCGCTGTTGCTCGATGTATGCTGCCAGGTTACGGCTGAGGGTCTCATCGACGTCGTAGTCCGTCCAGTCGGCGTTGGGTCCGGAAGTGAAAATTGTTGCCGCTTGCACATAATCATCGGTCTGCAGCTCTCCATCGTACCAGATCAACTCGCTCAGATACTCGGTGGGATTCGCAAAGGCCTTCCAACCAACCCGTGGGCGATTGATCACCCCCCCGTCTATTCCACACTCGGTGATCAGCAGAGGGGGATGCGTGCCCCCGCGAGCTCGAGTTCTTGCACCGTTCGGCGATAACGAAGGCACAACCAACCGCTTTCGCTCTCCATGCTGGGCGCGCTGTACTCGTGCAATCCCCAGTAGTCAGTATCCGCCAATGCTCCGGCCAGATCCCCTGCCTGGCCGATATCGGGCCAGCCGACGGCAAGGCAGAGGGCAACCGTACGGTAATTGTTCTGGTGCATCAGTTGCACCCAACGCTGCGTGAAAGCTACCAACGCTGCGCGTTGGTCAGACCCCGAAACGGGGGGCTCGTTGGGCGCCTCAAAGGCATAGCAATATGGCGCCTGCTGATAGGCCGGCAAGCATTGATTGAAGTATTTCTCGGCGCCAGCGGCTCCCTGCATGATCAGAGGATCAGCCTGTGAGTCCGGCACGAAAACCCGGCCGATCACCTGTTGGCCCGGAAAAGGATTCACAGCAGGTGGGTCCATGACCTTCACCCAGCTGGAGTTCACAAGTTGCGTTGCCCAGCCGGGAATAGTCTGAAAATGCCATGCAAGCTTGGAGGGCGACATCCGATCCCTACCCTAGCACAGACCAGACGTCGAGCTTGGTCCGCACCCGGCGAATGACCTCATCGGTGAATTCGGTCGTTGCCGCGTGGCCACCGAGGTCGGCCGTGCGCACGCCTTCGTAGACTGCTTCAAAGACAGACTCGTGAATCGCTCGCTTTGCCAGCTTGGCGCCAGGGGTCCCGATGGCGTCCAGCACGGCTCCTCCCGCAAGGATCATGGCCATCGGGTTGGCCACGTTCTTGCCCGCCAGAGCGGGCGCCGTGCCGTGCGGCGCCTCCGCCATCACGACCACCGGCCTGAACTGCTCGTCAAAAGCCAGGAGCAAAGACTCCGCTCCTGCCAGAGTGCCAAACATCTGCAAGACAAGATCGCTCAGGGCGTCGCCGTCGCGGTTCAGCGCCGGGATGACCATCCCCTCGCCGGCATCGGTCAAGAGCAGGGCATAAGTGGCATCGATGAGATGTGGTTCGTAGAGGACGGCCGGATACCGGTGGGCCGCTGCGTCCATCTCTTCCTTGAGCATGCCCTCATAGATGGGCGAAACCGTATACTTGGGCCCGCCGAACACCTTGGCGCGTGTCCGGCTGGCATGCCAGAAGGCATATTCAGCGACGGCGCGAACAGGTGCTGCGGCTGATCCTTTCTTCGCGATAGGCCCATTCGTCGCCATCCCGTTCTTCGCGCCATTCACGGGCGCCATAAGCATCATCGACGGCCATGCGGACCACAGTGATGGGCGCGTGCACGCCGGCAATCGACGGTGTGCCGGGGATGCGCCGCCCGGTACGCACGATGACCTTGCCGTCCACTTCCTTGCGGATCAGGGCATTCGGGCTGCCAACATCGTTCGCGCCCTCCGGTGTGATCGTAGCGGCCTTCAGTCCCAACCCAGCAGCGCGCAACGCCGCAGCAGCCTGATGTACCACGTCGTTATGGGTCGCACGCCGGTTTGCCAGGCTCAAGTCGAAGGTCCGGAATTCAACCTCCACTCCTGTCACGGCAGGGTCGATCACACGCAGGCCCTCGCGCAACAACTCTTGTCCGGTCTGGTCTCCTTCCATGACTACGATGGTCCTGCGAGCACTGATCAGATCCATCGCGATGCTCCTCGATCCGGCCGCGAGAGCCTCCCAGCTTGCGGTAGCCAACTCCAAAATGCTTCAGCTCGCCGGCGGCAACTTGTCCGCGAGGCGAACCTCGGCCTGGTCAATCTAGCATGGGCCGAGGGGATTGTCAATCCCGGCGTTCCGGTCTTGTTCATCAGCGCGTGATGGTCCCGCGAGGCCCTCCTCGAAGGCAGTCCGGGCCAGGAAGCCAAAAGAGTCCCTGGCACGGGTGACATCGAGCTTGCGCCGCGGCTGCCCATTCGGTTGGTCCGTGTCCCACACGATGCGACCCTTGAACCTGCACAAGCGGGCAACGGTCTCGGTCAGGTCTCTGATGCTGATCTCGAACGCGGAGCCCAGATTGACAGGTGCGCTGTCGTTATAGCGCTCGGCGGCCAACACGATGCCGGCGGCCGCGTCCTCCACGTAGAGAAACTCGCGCGTGGGCGAACCGTCGCCCCAGGCCACGATGTGGTCATCGCCTCGCTCGCGGGCATCGATGCATTTCTTGATGAGCGCAGGAATGACGTGCGACGACTCCGGATCGAAATTGTCGCCGGGGCCGTAGAGATTCACGGGCAGCAGGTAAATGGCGTTGAAGCCATATTGTTGGCGGTATGCCTGCGCTTGCACCAGCAGCATCTTCTTGGCAAGGCCGTAAGGCGCGTTGGTCTCCTCAGGGTAGCCGTTCCAAAGCTCTTCCTCTCGAAAGGGCACAGGCGCGAACTTTGGATAGGCACATATCGTGCCCAGGCCCACGAATTTGCTGACCCCGGCTACCCACGATTCGTGCAAGAGCTGCACGCTCATCATGAGGTTGTCATAGAAAAACTCCGCCGGGTGAGCGCGGTTGGCGCCGATGCCGCCGACACGGGCTGCCAGATGGATGACCATGTCGACCGGCTTTGTGGCCGCGTCAGAGGCGATCTTCGGGCCTGATGCTGAGGGGCCCGCCGCCGTACCCGGTTGGCTGGCGCCAGAAGCCACGCGGATCCCCAACGGCGAAGGCATGGACGTGTCGCCGAGAAGCCGGCGGACGGCTGCCAGATCGCGAAGATCGTAATCTCGGCTGCGCGGGACGATGACCTCGCGGGCACCCCGCTCCCGCAGCTTAGCCACCACGAAAGAGCCCAAGAAGCCGGCGCCACCCGTGACGATGACACGCTTGCCGGCCCAGTAAGGCTGGCTCTCGGGCCAGACGTCGCCCTGAGGCGAGGTCCCAGGACGTGATCCATTGGGTATGTTGGCTTGCTCCACGACCACGCGCACTCCTTGTCATTGCGACCGCACGGCCCACGCCGGGAACAGGCGCGCCCTGCTCTACCGATCCGCGAACGGCTGATGGCCCCTGTGGCCACCGTCAACTGGTGACAATTTCGCGCGCCCAGGCGCGGTTGGCATCGTACCAGGCAACCAGGTTGCGCAAACCCTGCGCAAACGGCACCTGCGATCGCCAGCCGAGCAGGCGTTCGGCTTTGCCGACGTCGGCCCACGTGGCAGGGACGTCGGCGACGTGCATCGGCCTGAAGACCAGCTCAGCCTTGCGACCAATCAGCTCTTCGAGCATGCGGATGGTATCCATCAGCACCACAGGTGCATCGGACCCCAGGTTGACGATCTCGTAGCCCAACGGCCCCAGGGCTGCAATGGTACCACGCGCGATATCATCCACATAAGTGAAATCGCGCGATTGGCTGCCATCGCCATAGACCAACACCGGCGTGCCTTCGTTGATCCATTGCGTAAAGCGGAAAAGGCTCATGTCCGGACGTCCCGCCGGGCCGTAGACCGTGAAATAACGCACCACACTTACGTCGATGCCAAACAAATGATGATAAGCATAGCAGAGCGCCTCGGCCCCTTTCTTTGAGGCCGCATAAGGCGAGAGTGGATGGTCGGTGTCGGCGTCCTCTCGAAATGGCAAGGGGTTGGCCGCACCATACAGGCTGGACGTGGAGGCCAGCAGGAACTTGGGCACGTGGCGCTCTCTGCTGAGTTCTAGAAGGTTGAGCGTGCCCGTCATATTGGTTGCGATGTAGGCCCAGGGGTTCTCAACCGACTGGCGCACGCCTGCCCGTGCGGCAAGGTTGATCACGGCTGCCAACTCCTGGTCTCCCACGGCGCGCATCAGTTCCGCCCGGTCCGTGATGTCCACAAGGTGGAACACGAAAGCCGGCTGGCATTGGAGCTGCGCCAGGCGCCAGTGTTTCAAACGCACGTCGTAGGCATCATTCAGGTTGTCCACCCCTATGACGCTATGTCCCGCCTCCAGGAGGAGCTGAGTCACCCTGGAAGCGATGAAACCGGCCACGCCGGTTACGAGGAAGTTAGCCATGGATCATCCGTCATTCTGATGGGCTTCCCGATCCATCGATGCAGCAAGTGCTGCGAGCTGGTGGCGCACCCGCGCAGGTTCCCGGCCCTTGGGCATCCCCCGCGCGGCTCAAACGAGGGCGTGCCGCGTGTCCACGATCAGGCGCGCCTGCTGTCGGATCACTTCCCAATCATACGACGAATGGTCTGTCGCGATGACCAGGCAGTCCGCGGCCGCCACTGCCGCCATCAGGTCGGCCTCCGAGCGCAGGCCGTGACCGTTGTGTTCAATGGCAGCTACGTAAGGATCGTGGTAGCGGACGTCAGCCCCCTTCTGGCGCAAGAGCTCGATCACGTCCAGGGCCGGCGACTCTCGTACATCGCTCACATCCTTCTTGTACGCCACCCCCAACACAAGCACGCGGCTCCCCTTCACTGCCTTGCCTGCCTCGTTCAGGGCGTCTTGCACCTTGTCGACCCAGTAGTGCGGCATCTCGCTGTTGATTTCGCCGGCCAGCTGGATAAAGCGGGCATTGTAATTCAGGGTCTTCAGCTTCCACGAGAGATAGTAGGGGTCCAGTGGGATGCAGTGGCCACCCACCCCCGGGCCGGGAGTGAACTTCATGAAGCCATAGGGCTTGCTGGCCGCCGCGTCGATGATCTCCCAAACGTCGAGCCCCAACTTATCGCACATGATCGCGATCTCGTTGACCAGGGCGATGTTGACCGCCCGAAACGTGTTCTCCAGCAGCTTGACCATCTCGGCTGCACGCGAAGACGACACCGGGATGACCCGCTCTATGACCTGGCCGTACAGCGCCAGGGCCACCTCGCGGCAGGCCGCGGTCATGCCCCCCACGACTTTGGGGGTGGTCTCCACCGTCCAGTCTCGGCGCCCCGGGTCGATGCGCTCTGGCGAAAAGGCCAGAAAGAAATCTTCGCCCACGCGCAACCCACTCCGTTCCAGCGCGGGGCGCAACAACTCCTCGGTTGTGCCAGGATAGGTCGTCCAACTCGAGCGACACGATCATCCCGGCATGCATATGCCGCCCCACCGCTTCGCCGGCCGCTACGACGTAGCGCAGGTCGGGGTCCCGGCTTTTTCCCAACGGTGTGGGCACTGCGATGATCGCGGCAGCGCAGGAATCCAAATCTGCGTAGTCGCTCGTGGCCAGCAGCCGGGGTTCCGACGGCGTCGTTGCAGCCACATGGGCCAGCCGCTCTGAAGTGATATCCCCGACGTAAGAGCATCCGCGGTTCAGAGCGTCTACTTTTTGCCCATCGACATCGATGCCCACGACCCGAAAGCCGCGTTCGGCAAAGGCCACCGCCAGCGGCAGGCCGACATAGCCGAGGCCAACGACCGCAATGCGGGCAGAATGATCCTGGATTGCCGCCAGGAGTGCCTCTTTAGTTGTCATGGATCTTCTCTCAGAGACCTCTACTTCGAACAGACCGTTAGCCGGCATCTTCTGCCAGCACTTGTTCCGCCCCGAGGCGCTCGGGCTGCTCCGCCTTTCGTTCCCGTTCCGGCCCACAAGGATCGCAGCCTCGCCCTACGCCTCGATAGACAAAGCCGGCCCTGGCGAGAACTTTGGGATCATACACGTTGCGGCCGTCTATCAGAACCGGCCGTCGCATGACCTCTTTCAGCCTCGACAAGTCGAGGTGCTTGAACTCATTCCACTCGGTCACCAGCACCAGGGCGTCGCAGCCCACTGCAAGCTGGTAGGGGCTATCAGCCAGGGGCAAGTCGGGGATCACACGCTGGGCCGTCGCCCGTGCCACCGGATCATAACCGCAGACCTCGGCCCCTTCCCCGATCAGTATGTGCGCGATGTCAACGCTCGGTGCGTCGCGCATGTCATCCGTGTTCGGCTTGAACGCCAGCCCCAGCAGGCCAATCTTGCGCTCGCGGAGCCCGCCAAGGATGTCCCTGAGTTGGTGCACCACGTGCCGCCGCTGGTCCCGGTTGATATCCATCACAGCGCGCAAGAGCTGCGGATGCGCCCCGTGCAGCAATGCCATGTATTCGAGCGCCTTGACGTCTTTCGGGAAACATGAACCCCCGTAACCGATGCCCGCATCGAGGAAGGCGCGCCCGATGCGCTTATCGTAGCCCATGCCCGCCGCCACCTCCTTGACGTCCGCGCCAACCTTTTCGCAGATGGCAGCGATCTCATTGATGAAAGAGATGCGCGTGGCCAGAAAGGCATTGGAAGCGTACTTGATCATCTCGGCGGTGCGCAAATCCGTGACCACTATCGGTGCCCGCAACGGCAGGTGCAATTGGGCAACCTTTTCCGCCGCCTCTCGGTCGAGGGAGCCGAGCACGACCCGATCCGGGCTCGTGAAGTCCGCCAACGCCGACCCTTCTCGGAGGAACTCTGGACATGACACGACCGCGAAAGGCACCGGGTGCGGCTGATGCGTGCGCACGATGTCCGCGACCCAATCGCCTGTCCCTACGGGCACGGTGCTCTTGTTGATGATGATCAGCGGGTGATCCATGACCTCGGCGATGGTGGCCGCCGCCATGCGCACATACTGAAGATCGGCCTCGCCATCCACGCCCATCGGCGTGCCGACGGCAATGAATACAAACTCGGCATCGCGCAGGCCATCGGCGTAAGCATCGCTGAACGAAAGCCGGCCCGCGGCGACGTTGCGCCGGATCACCTCCTCCAGGCCCGGCTCATAGATCGGCACATCCCCCTGCTGCAACATCTGGATCTTGCGCTGGTCGATGTCAACGCAGATCACCCGGTTGCCCAGGTCAGCGAAGCAAGTGCCGGTCACAAGCCCCACGTAACCGGTGCCGATCACAGCGATGCTCTTCATGGCTGACCATTCTCCTTCAATCCGATGGTGTCGGGCGCTTCGTCGGCGCAACCCACGCCCTTGTAATAATCGATGACCTCGCGGAGGGTCTGATCCAGACTGATGGCCGGTCGCCAGCCAAGCAATGCCGCAATCTTGGCCGTGTCCGGCACCCGCCGGCGCATATCCTCAAAGCCGGCCGAGTAAGCTTCCTCATACGGGACGAGCACGATGCGCTCATCGCGCGCCTCGGGCCCCACAGGTTTACGCCCGGCATCAGCGTTGACCATGGCCAGCACGCGGCGGGCCAGGTTCAGGATGGTAACATTCTCGTCCGAGCCGATATTGAACACTTCTCCCACGGCGCCCGGGCAGGCGGGGAGCATGCATAGAGCGCGCACGACATCGTGGACGTTGCAAAAGCAGCGCGACTGCTGGCCGTCACCATAGACTGTTAGCGGCTCGTTGCACAAAGCCTGCTGCACGAAGCGCGGCAATACCATGCCGTACTGCCCGGTTTGGCGGGGTCCCACCGTGTTGAACAGGCGTACGACCACGACCGGCAGGCTTTTCTCACGATGGTAGGCCAGGGCCAAGAATTCATCCACCATCTTGGATGCAGCGTAGGCCCAGCGGCTACGGCTGGTAGGGCCAAGCGTTACGTCATCGCCTTCGGCGAAGGGCAGGTGATTACCCTTGCCGTAAACTTCCGAGGTAGAAGCGACGAGCACTTTGGCCCGGTAACGTACGGCGGCATTCAGTACGGCCTCCGTGCCCATCACATTGGTTTCGATAGTGTGGACGGGATGCTCGACAATCAGTTTGACACCGACCGTGGCGGCGAGGTGGTAGATCACATCACACTCGCTGGCCAGACGGTCGAGCACAGTCTCGTTGGTGATGCTGTCGATGGCAAAGCGAAACTCAGGCGCCCGCCGCTCGGCGAGATGCCCGATGTTGTCGAAGCAGCCGGTCGATAGATCATCAATGATGGTCACTCTGCAACCCTGGTCGAGCAATGCTTCAGCAAGATGCGAGCCGATAAAACCGGCACCACCCGTGATGAGCACCCGCAGGGGAACCCGATCTTCTGACCTAACTCGGTTCATAACCGTTGCTGACCTCCACTTCACGCCCACAGCGCGACGACTCGTACATCGCCAGCACCAGCGCGACAGACTTGCGGGCCTCCACAGCAGGAGTGCTGGGCTGCCTTCCTTCCAGGATGGCTGCGATCAGGTCGGCGATGACGGCCTTGTGGCTATAGCCGTAGACCGACGGCGGATCGACCTGTTCGCGGGTCAACAGCTCGCGCTCGTGCTCGAGCTCGCCCTCGATCTTCCAGAGCACCTTGCGATTGAGCGCCGTGCCACCGACTTTGGCGGAACCATGCTCGCCGAAGAGCGCCACCGAGCCCTCCAGGTTCTCCGGGTAGGTGACCGTGGAACCTTCGACTACCCCCATCGCGCCGCTGCGAAAACGGATGATGGCGACTCCGGCGTCTTCAGCTTCCATGCGATGGGCCAGAGTCGCGGTATAGGCTGTCACGCTGGCTGGCTGGCCCAGGAACCATTGCAAAGCATCGATGTGATGGATGGATTGATTCATCAGCGCGCCGCCGTCCATCGCCCACGTGCCGTGCCAACCGTCCTCATAATACTCTTGCGGGCGATACCAGCGCACCGTGACACTCCCAAGCAGGAGCCGGCCAAGGCGCCCCGCGTCGATGGCGCGCTTGAGGTCTTGCATGGGTGGATTATGCCGGTTCTGTAGGACGACGCACAGCTTCTTGCCGGTATCGTGCGCGGCGGCGATCATGGCATCGGCATCCGCCAGCGACAGCGCCATAGGCTTCTCGACCAGCACATGCTTGCCGGCTTGCAAGGCCGCAATCGCCATCTGGGCGTGCAAGCCGCTGGGGGTGCAAATATCAACGACGTCGATGTCGGGACGGTCCAACAGCCGGCGATAGTCGGCAACGACCTCGCCGCCAAAGTCGGCGGCAAAGCGCTGGGCGCGCCTTTCGACGGTGTCGGCCACAGCCACCAGCTGTGCCGTAGGAAGCTCAAGCAACGATTGCCCGTGCCGCGGCGCCACCCGACCACACCCAACCAACCCAAAGCGAAGGCGGTCAGGCTGCATACTCGCTCCTCTTGCCCGGGTTGAGGGCTGCTTGCGGCGAAGCCGTGCGCACAGCATCCACCACCCGATCCATCTGTCCCGGCGTCAGCTCGGGGTACATCGGCAAGGCCAACACCTGACCCGCAACATGCTCGGTAACCGGCAGGGAGACGGCGCCATAGCCCTGCTTCAGGTAGGCAGGCTGCCGGTGCAGCGGAATAGGATAGTAAATGCCCGTGGCGATGCCCTGGCTCTGGAGGTGGGCCATCAAAGCCGGGCGATTCGACGTGCGGATCACGTACACGTAGTAGACGTGGCGAACGCCCTGGGCCTCCTGGGGCGTCACGATATCGCAGCCGGCCAGCGCCGCATCGTAGGCCCGAGCGCGCGCACGACGGGCCTCAGTCCAGCTTTCCAGATGGGGCAGCTTGGCCGAAAGCACCGCGGCCTGGAGCGCGTCGAGCCGTTCGCCGTAGCCGATCTCTTCGTGTTCATACTTGGCCGTGCGACCATGATCGCGCAAGCGCCGCACGCGCGCCAACAACCGTTGATCATTGCCGGTCACGGCACCTGCGTCGCCGTCAGGCGCCAAGGTTCTTGGCCGGATAGAAGCTAAAGCAGGCCAGGTGTCCGATGCCGCCGCAGCGCTTGCCGTGGTACTCAGCGCCAACCGCCTGCGCGGCATCCTCGATGAGCCACAGGTTATGCCGGTTGGCAAGCTCCCAGAGGGCATCCATCTCGGCCGGGTGTCCATAGAGGTGCACGGGCAACAACGCGCGGGTGCGATCGGTGATCGCCGCGGCAGCACAGTCCGGATCTAACGTATACGTAAGCGGATCGATGTCGACAAACACCGGGCGTGCGCCGACCAGCGAGATCGCCTCTGCCGTTGCCATGAAGGTATGCGCGGTGGTGATCACCTCATCGCCGGGGCCAACGCCACAGGCCAGGAGAGCCAGCTGCAGTGCGGCAGTGCCCGAAGCCACGCCGACGGCGTCTTGCACGCCGACGTAGGCAGCGAAGGCTTCCTCGAAGGCGCGGACATCGTGCCCCAGGATGAAGGTGCAATTGCTCAAGACCTTTGCCACAGCCGCATCGATCTCTGTCTGGATCGACACATACTGGGCCTTCAAGTCCACCAAAGGGATATCGGCTGGCATCATGGCAATTCGCTTTCCCAGGCGGCCAGCGCATAGGCCGGGATGTCGGACACATCTTTGATGACGCGCGCCGGATTGCCGGCCACTACTTTCCCATCAGGCACGTCCTCCACGACCACCGCCCCGGCGCCGACGAGCGCGTTGCGCCCGATCACGATGCCGGGCAACAACGTCGCGTGGGCGCCTATTTTGGCACCCGGCATCAGGTGCGGGCCCACCAGATGCTTCTTGGCCTCGGGGGCCAGTGGGTACAAGGCATTGGTGAAGACCACCCCCGGGCCCACCCAGGCACCATCTTCCAACGTCGAGTATTCGGGGATGAACGCGTTGGAGTGGATGCGCACCCCGTCGCCCAACCTGACGTGATGTTCGATGACGGTGTGAGAACCGATACTCACGCGATCACCGATCTCGTTATGCTCGCGCAGCAGCGCACCGTGCCCCGTCTGAAACGCGGCCCCGATGCGGTTGCCGGCGTAGATCACCGTGTGGGAGCGAATGATGGCGTCCGGGCCGATCCGGGTCGCGATCTCACCGGGCCCCGCGCCGCCTGGCGGGACACCGATGAGGACGAACTCACCGATGCTGCACCCCGGGCCCAGGTACACTTCAGGGTAGAGGACAGATTCAGCCAAATAGCGCCTCTGGAAGGTCATCCGATTATGATGGCAAGCGCCACCACACCTGCGGTCAGCGCCCTATCCTGTGCTGACTCTTTGACAAACGCTTCGTCATCGGGCCAGCGCGCCCAAGTATAGCACATCGACTGGGAGTATTGCCAACGCTACAGCAGGCCCGCGCGAGCTTCCAGGCTCATTGCGGATGTGATAGAATGCGCAGCAGTCAAGGAGGAATGCCTCGCGGCCGGATCAGGGCCTGAGGCAATGGCCGGACCGGCGCAGATGTCCTGGCGCCCGGTAGGCAAGCACAGTGGGCCGTCGGCGTCCAGGTCCTGGCGCGGCCGGCCTTTTTGCCCTTCTGCCTTTTCACCCAGCGTGGCATGGTTCTATGACCCTCTCAGAAGCCGACACCCGTTCCAAGCTGATCGACCCAGCCATACACGCCCGCGGTTGGACCAAGGACCTCATCCGCCGCGAGGAGACGGCGGGCGCCATCGAGATCGTCGGGGGCAAGGCGCGCAAGCAGGCCAGGGGTCGCGTGGACTACACGCTGCGTGTGAAGGTCAACGCCGGCACCCAGCCGGTCGCGGTGGCATTGATCGAGGCCAAAGCCGAGCAGCTCCCGCCTACCCACGGCCTGGAGCAGGCCAAGGCCTACGCTGCCGCCAGGCGGCTCAACGTGCCGTTCGTGTTCGCCACCAACGGGCACCTGTTCGTGGAGTTCGATCGGTTCACCGGCCTGACCTCGGCGCCACGCCCTATCGGCGAGTTCCCGGCGCCGGCCGATCTGAGGGCGCGTTACGAGCGGGGCGTTGGGTTCCGGCTGGACGAGCCGGTTGCGCGCCCCTTGCTGGTCCGCTATCCCGGCGGCGAGGCGGCCCGGCGTTACTATCAGGATGCCGCGATCAGGGCCGTGTTGGAGAAGATCGCCCGCTGCGAGAAGTCCGGCGCGCCGAGGCGAGGGCTGCTTTCACTGGCAACGGGCGCAGGCAAAACCTTCATCGCCGTCAATCTCCTCAAGCGCATCGCCGACGCGGGTCAACTGCGCCGGGCTCTGTTTGTGTGCGACCGCGACGAGCTGCGCGGCCAGGCGATGACCGCTTTCCAGAATGTCTTCGGTACCGATGCCGCGACCGTATCGTCAGGCAACCCGCAGAAGAACGCTCGCATCCTGATCGCGACCTACCAGACCCTCGACGTTGACACCGACGAGGCGGCAGCCAACTTCCTGCTCGCCAACTACCCGCCCGACTACTTCAGCCACATCATTATCGACGAGTGTCATCGCTCGGCCTGGGGCAAATGGTCGATGGTGCTGACCCGCAACCCCAACGCCGTGCAGATCGGTCTGACAGCGACTCCCCGCCAGATCGAGATCACCGAGCGCAGCAAGGAGGCCCAGGCCGACGCGCAGATCAGCGCCGACAACCTGCGCTACTTTGGGGAGCCTGTCTACGAGTACGACATGGCCCAGGGCATTGAAGACGGCTACCTGGCGGCCTGCGAGATCGTCAAGGGTCGGGTAAACCTGGACGACACCGGTATTACCCTCGATGACATCCTGGACCGCAACCCGGTCGACGCCAACACCGGCCAGCCGATCACCCGCGACCAGCTCCGAGAACTCTATGCCAAGACGGACTACGAGGACCGTATCCTGCTCCCCGATCGTGTGCTCGCGATGGCCGGCGACCTGTTCGAGCACCTGCTGGCTACTGGCGGGCCCGAGCAGAAGACGATCATCTTCTGCGTGCGCGACCGGCATGCCGACGACGTGGCCATCGCCATGAACAACCTGTACGCCGCCTGGTGTTTGAGGCTCGGCAGGAAGCCTGCCTCCCACTACGCGTTCAAGTGCACGGCGGCCAGCGGCGGCAGCGACTACCTGGCCGACCTGCGTGGCAGCAGCCGAGACTACTTCGTTGCCACCACGGTTGACCTGCTGAGCACCGGCGTGGATGTGCCCGTCGTTGCCAACATCGTGTTCTTCAAATACGTTCGCAGCCCCATCGCCTTCTACCAGATGGTGGGCCGCGGCACGCGCCTGCATCCGGCTACCGGCAAGCTGATGTTCCGCGTTTACGACTACACCGATGCGACCCGGCTGTTCGGTGAAGCGTTCACGACGAAGGCGCCTCGTGTGCTGCGGGAGGAGGGCGAAGGTAGGGATGTTCCGGAGCCGTTCGCAGCGCCGCAAGTGATGGTGGAGGGCTTCGAGGTCCACGTCACGCCCGCGGGGCGCTACATCGTCACGGATGTGGATGGCAAGGCCATGCCGGTGACGGTCGAGGAGTACAAGGCGCGGCTTGCGGCCAACCTGGTAGCCGAGACGCCGACCCTGGAGCGGTTTCGCGACCGCTGGGTCAGCCCGAGGGACCGGCTGGAATTGCTCTCCGGCCTGCCTGACGGCGCCCGTTCCGCCCTGCTGGTGCGATCGCTCGAGGGCATGGGCGACTACGATCTCTACGACGTGCTGGCCGAGCTCGGCTACGGGCTGGCGCCACGCACGCGCACCGAACGTGCGGAGGCTTTCGCCTACAAGCAGTCGGGGTGGCTGGAGGTGATACCCAGGCGCGCGGCTGCTGCCATCCGGGCGCTGGCTGCGCAGTTCGCCCTGGGTGGCACCGAAGCACTGGAGAACGTACATGTCTTCGAGGCGCCCGAAGTGCGGCGCGCTGGTGGGTACGAAGCTCTGAAGTCCTTTGGCAAGCCCGCTGATGCGCTCCGAGAGACGAAGACGAGGATGTTCGCGACGTGAATGACGCAGCTGCTCAGGGAAAGCTCCCCCGCGGGTGGAGATGGGCGAAACTTGGAGACGTGAGCCGCACGACAAGTGGCAGAACGCCCCCACGGGGCGACGCCGAGTCCTTCGGCGGCGACATTCCATGGGTCAAGTCCGGCGAGCTGAAGGACGCCGTCATTTGCTCGACCGAGGAAACCATTACGCAGGCGGGCGTTATCGCAAGCGGCGCAAAGCCGTATCCCGCCGGAACTCTTCTCATCGCCCTCTATGGTGCTACTGTCGGCAAGTTGGGTATCCTCGGCGTGTCAGCCGCCTCGAATCAGGCGGTGTGCGCAATCCTTCCTTACAACGAGGTCCAGCGCGATTACCTGTTCTTCTATCTGCTGAGCCAACGACCAACACTGCTCCGAATGAGCTTCGGCGGCGCCCAACCGAATATCAGCCAGGACCTCATCAGAGGCTTGCCCATCCCCTTGCCTCCCATTGGAGAACAGGAACGTATCGCTTCTCGACTCAATGAGGAATTCGAGGTAGCCAGCCGGGCACGCGCCGCAGCGGAAGCGCAACTGGGAGCGGCGAAGGAGCTGCCGGCAGCATACTTGCGGGCCGTTTTCGAGGGTGAGGCGGCTACTCTGTGGCCCAAGAAGCCCCTCGGCGACGCGGCAGACATCGGCTCGGGCGTTACCCTGGGCCGTCAGGTACCGCTTACCGGCACGCGCCGGGTGCCTTACCTGCGCGTGGCCAACGTGAAAGACGGTCGTCTCGATCTCAGTGATGTCTACACGATCGAGGCCACGGAGGGAGAGATCGCCAAATGCAGCTTAGCGTATGGCGACCTGCTCCTTACCGAGGGCGGCGACCCGGACAAGTTGGGGCGAGGCACGTTTTGGCAGGGCGAGCTGGACGAATGCATCCACCAAAACCACATCTACCGCGTGCGTTTTGACCTCGACCGTTACTCGCCGGAGTTCATCTCGGCGCAAATCGGTTCATCGTATGGCAAGCGATACTTCCTGGCCCACGCCAAGCAAACGACGGGGATTGCCACCATCAACCAAAAGGTCTTGAGCGGGTTCCCGTTGATGGTGCCACCGAAGGCCGTGCAGGACCAGGCCGCAGCTCGCTTGCGGCAACAACTGGCGACAGCAGAGCGGCTAACTCGGGGACTATTGGTTCAAATCGACGCGACGAACCGGTTGACTGCCGCGCTCCTGCGGCAGGCGTTCGGTGGGGGGCTGTAGGGCGATGGGGGCTCGGGCCGTCAACGAATACGACACGAATAAACGAATTCGTTGAACGGCGCGGCACTCAGCCGCGGCAGCGGTCCCAGGCCGGCCGCAATTCGTTTATTCGTTTGTCGGAATTCGTTGACGGCTCCCCATGTTTGTCGGAATTCGTTGACGGCTCCCCATGTTTGTCGGAATTCGTTGACGGCTCTCCCCGTTTGTCAAAATTCGTTGACGGCTCCCCATGTTTGTCGATATTCGTCGACGGCTCCGCATGTTTGTCGGAATTCGTTGACGGCTCCCCATGTTTGTCGGAATTCGTTGACGGCTCCCCATGTTTGTCGATATTCGTTGACGGCTCCCCCCGTTTGTCGGGATTCGTTGATGGCCACGCCCGCTTGCTGGAATCCGTTGACGGTGAGCGCGTCCCTCCCAGATCCGGCGCCCGCCACCCTTCTCCTGCGAATTGGTCGCCGGCTGCCGGCTCGCCGGCCGATGCGTCCCGCGACCATCGCCACACGCCCGGGGGTTGAGCCATGGCTGAGCTCGTCACAGACGCCACCGGCAATGACCTGACCTACCGTATCATCGGCGCGGCGATGGCAGTGCATAACACGCTCGGTCCCGGCTACAAAGAGGAGGTCTACGAGGCCGCCCTCGCAGCCGAGTTCGCCAGGCGGGACATCGCGGCGGCTCGCCAGTACCCGGTCGAGGTTCAGCATGCCGGGCTGCCCGTCGCTCTCTTCATCCTGGACCTGTTCGTGGAAGAACGGGTCGTCGTAGAGGTCAAGGCGCTCTTTCATCAGCTCACTCACGACGAGATGGCGCAGGTGATTAACTACTTGAAGGCCACCGGTGCGCCCGTCGGGCTGCTGCTGAACTTCGGGCGACGCAGCCTGGAGTACCGGCGAGTCTTTCCGCCCAAGACCCTTGGTCCGGTTCAGCGTCTGGGCAGAGACAATGTGCGGAGGGAAGCATGAGGAACCGACCCGGGATGCCGTCAACGAATGGGCCGAAGCGCGGAGCCCGCCGCTACGGCAATCGCGGCCCGGCCGCAATTCGTTTATTCGTTCGTCGGAATTCGTTGACGGCTCCCCATGTTTGCCGGAATTCCTCGACGGCTCCCCCTGTTCAGCGGAATCCGTTGCCCGCAAGCGCGTTCATCCCGGCCCCGTCGCCGACCGTCTCCCAACGAAGGTGTGATGGTTTCTATGGCCCGCTCAACCGCTAGCGCCCGGTCTAACGGCCGGAGATTCACCACTCAGCAGAGCCTCGACGGCTACGTCAAAAGCATCTGCGACATCATGCGCCGCTCGAACTGCGCCGGCGCTCTACAATATGTCCCTGAGCTGACCTGGTTGCTGTTCCTGCGCATCTTCGACGAGCAGGAAACACGAGAGGCCGAATACGCCGAGGCGGTAGGAGCCGATTTCGCGCCCTCCCTTGAGCCGCCCTACCGCTGGCAGGATTGGGCCGCGCCGGATGGCGCCAGGCGTGTCGAGCTGGCAATGAGCACCCTGGGCGCGTTCTTCGGGTTCGTCAACGGCCAACTGATTCCTCATCTCCGCGGCCTCAAGGATCGGCCCAACGCCGGCGCCCGCCAGAAGATCATCAGCGAGATCATGTCTGGGGTCGAGCGCGTCCGTATCGACAGCGAGCGCAACATGCTCGACGTGCTCGACCGGGTTCACGAGATCAACGCCGAGAACGTCAACCAGACGCACATCTTCACGCTGAGCCAGGTTTACGAGGGCCTGCTCTTGAAGATGGGCGAGAAGGGCAACGACGGCGGCCAGTTCTTCACCCCGCGCGAGATCATCCGCACGATGGTGCGGGCGGTGGACCCACAGCCCGGGCAGACGGTTTATGACCCAGGCTGCGGGACGGGTGGGTTCCTGGCGCAGTCGTACCTCTACGTACGTGATCATTTGGGTGAAGATGGCACCGGCGAGCAGATCGAGGCGCTGAAAGGGCGCACGTTCTACGGTCGCGAGAAAGAGAACCTGATCTACCCGATCGCCCTTGCGAACCTGGTGCTGCACGGCATCGACCAGCCCAACATCTGGCACGGCAACACGCTGACGGGCATGGAAACGTACGGCGGCCTGTTCCAGGAGGCCCCGACCCTGTTCGACGTCGTGCTGACGAACCCTCCCTTCGGCGGCAAAGAAGGCAAGGAAGCGCAGACGCGCTTCGCGTACAAGACCGGCGCCACGCAGGTCCTGTTCCTGCAGCATGTGATCGACAGCCTGCGCCCGGGCGGGCGCTGCGGCATCGTGCTGGATGAGGGCGTGTTGTTCCGCAACAACGAAACGGCTTTCGTCCAGACCAAGCGCAAGCTGCTGGACGACTGCGATCTGTGGTGCATCGTCAGCCTGCCGGGCGGCGTGTTCACCGCTGCGGGGGCAGGCGTGAAGACAAACCTGCTGTTCTTCACCCGCGGCGGCCCGACAGAAAAGGTCTGGTACTACGACCTGTCCGATATCAAAGTAGGCAAGAAGACCCCGCTGACCACCGCCCACTTCGACGACTTCTTCCGCTGCCTGCCCGGCCGGGAGGACGGCGACCACAGCTGGACGGTCACGCGCGCCGAGATCGAGGCCAGGAACTTCGATCTCAAAGCGGTGAACCCAAATGCCAAGCACGACGAGGACACCCGCACGCCCGAGGAGCTGCTCGACCTGATCGAGGCCAAGGGACGCGAGGTGGCCGAAGCTTTGGCCGAGTTGCGGGGCCTTGAGGCGGCAGGAGAGGGCCGGAAAGAGCCGGGAGGTGCTTGACCGGATGCCTGATGGGGTTTATGATTGCGGAAGAAATACAGAAATTCTGCCGAGGGGACAGGCGTTTGAACGATAGCACAGTGCAACTGCGTGACAAAGGAGTGCTGACGCTGCCGGTGGGCTTGCGGCGCAAGTATAACTTGAGGCCCGGAGACGTCTTTGAAATCGTCGAGCTCGGTGACGGAGCTTTCACGCTGTCACCCCGACCGTCGCGGTTGGCAGCGTCGGGCGATAAGGTGGCAGAGGTACTGGGGCAGAAGGGTCTGAGCACCGACGACCTTCTTCAGGTCCTCGATGAGGAACGCGAGCGGTATTATGTCGAACACTATACTGGTCAGGCGCCTTGATCGCCCCGCAGCTCTTCTTTGACTCCAGCGCGCTATTTGCAGGGGTGGCGTCACAGGCCGGCGCGCCTCGCGCCTTGCTCATGTTGGACGAGAATGGCATCATCGGCGTGACGGCGTCAGAACAGGTCATCGCAGAGACCGAACGGGCCCTGGCGCGCAAAGCTCCGCAGGCGCTGCCCTACTACCGCCAGGCGTTGCGATCCGCCAGAATCACGATCGTGCATGATCCGGCTCCCGACGTGGTCTTCGTCAATGCTGGCCTCACTTCGCATGCCGCCGATCTTCCCATTCTGGTCGCCGCCAGGAGGATCCAGACGGATTTCTTGGTGACGCTTGACCGCCGGCATTTCATCGACGATCCGCAGGTGGCCGCGCGGGCAGGGATCAGGATAGGAACGCCAGGCGATGCCCTGGCATGGGTACGCAGCCGCCTCGAGAAGGGCACCGAGGACAGCGGCTCGACCGAAGGAGGGCAATAGATACCCAATGGCCACGTCGCTCACTAAACGACTGCGCGGTCTGGTTGGCGGCATCCTGGCAAGCTATCCGGGCGCCTGGCTGGAATGGCGCGCCGGCACGAATTTGACGTGCTGATGGCCCGTCAGGTCGAACGGCTAAGCCGGAACCCGCCCAAACCACCGGCCGTTGAGGAGAGCGCGCCGGGGCGAGAATCGAGTACGCGATCGGCGGGTATCCGGATACACCCCGGGCCAGCCCGAAGAAGAACCTGCGGGCCGGCATCGCCGAACATCAGCGGCTCGAGATCGGTCAGCGCACGCCGCGGGGCAGGGTGCTCGAGGTCAAGGCCGGCTCTGTCATGCCGGACGGTCCCCGCTGAAGGGTCACCCGTCGCCCCTGCGATCAATGGCCTGCGAGAAGCCGGCCGAGAATGAACTCGGCGGCCCGCTTGTCGAGCGGCTCGTTGTTGTTGCCGCACTTCGGGCTCTGGATGCAACTCGGGCAGCCGTCGTCGCAGGGGCAGCTGCGGATCGTATCCAGCGCAGCCGACCAGAGCTGTACCAGCAGGTCGAAGCCCTTTTCCGCGATGCCCACACCACCGGGGTAGCCATCGTAGATGAAGATCTGCGGCGCGCCGGTGTCAGGATGGCGCGGCGTGCTCAGGCCGCCGATGTCCCACCGGTCGCACATCGCGAACAGGGGCAAGATGCCGATGGAGGCGTGCTCGGCGGCGTGCAGGCCGCCGTAGAAATCCCATCCCCGGCGCGCCAGCTCCAGCGGGATATCTTCGGGGATGTCCCACCAAAGCGCTACCGTGTCGAATTGGTTCGCCGGCAGATCCAACGATTCGTCGCCTTGCACGGCCTCTGTGAACTGCTGCAGGCGGCGGTAACCCACGACCTGGCTGCGTACTCGAACGCGCCCCAAGTAGGCGGTCGTCGTCAACAACTGCATGTGGCGCTGGGAGCGCACGATGCGCACATCGCTCAGCTCGCGCGCCTGGGTATAGTAGTCCACGGTGGCCCGGGTCACCACAGCGCGGTGCTGGGCCAGATCGAACTCGGTGACCTGATAAGATTCGCCCTGATGGATGTAGACCGCGCCCAGGTGCACCCGGAAAGCCGCCTGGCTGCTGCTCAGCTCTTCCAAGAGGGCATAGCCATTCGAAGCATTGAGAACCGCAAAGCGGTCGCCCTGCGCATCACGCAACGCCACAGCCTGCGCCGGATGTCCCGAACCGGAAAACACCCAGCGCTGCCCCTGGCTGCCCCACCCAGGCATGGGTCGTAGCCTTTCGCTATCCACCAGCGCGGCAAGCGCCTCCACAAAGCCTGGGCCGAAGAGGGCCCTGTCGTCCTGTTCGCCGGGCCGGCCGTCCCCTTCACCTGCGACGACCAGCGGCGCCTCCTGAGCCGCACAGGGCAGGTGCAGTTGCAAAATGTAGATATTGTCGGGGTCGATCAAGGCGTGCTCGTGCGGCCGGCCAAAAAGGTTGGCAGGATGGCGCATGTAGTACTGGTCCAGAGGGTTGTCCATCGCGACCAGGACGGCCAGGGCCGCGCCCTCCCCGCGCCCCGCACGGCCCGCCTGCTGCCACATGCTGGCGATGGTGCCCGGGTAGCCCACCAGCAACGCCGCTTCCAGGCCTCCCACGTCGATCCCCAGCTCCAGTGCGCTCGTGGCCGTCACGCCCAACAGGTGGCCATGGAACAGGTCGCTCTCGATCTTGCGGCGGTCGCCAGGCAAATAGCCGGCGCGGTAGGCTGCGATGCGATCGGCCAGCCCTGGCGGCGCGCTCGCAACTGCTCGCGCGCGTACCGCAGGAGCAACTCGGCCGCCACGCGGCGCTCGCGCAAAGGCGATGGTGCGCACGCCACCGGCGACCAGCGCCACGAAGAGGTCGCTGGCCTCGCGGTTGGCGCTGCGCCGTGCCTTGCGTGCACGATCCAGAAAAGGCGGGTCCCAAAGGGCAAAGGTGCGGGGGCCATGCGGTGAGCCGTCGTCGTCGATGATGGTGGCGCTCATACCGGTCAACAGCTCGAAGTGCTCGGCAGGGTTGGCGATGGTGGCCGAGGTGGCGATGAACTGCGGGGCGTTACCATAGAGCGCGCAGACGCGTCGCAGCCGGCGCAGCACACAGGCCACCTGGGAGCCAAACACCCCGCGGTAGGAATGCGCTTCGTCGATGATCACGAACTTAAGATGGCGGAAAAAGCTGGCCCACAGCGCATGATTCGGCAGGATGCCCACATGCAACATGTCGGGGTTGCTCATGACGACGCGCATCCGTTTGCGGATCGCGCCACGCGAGGCGGGTGGCGTGTCGCCATCATACGTGGCGGCTTCAGCGTTCGGGATGGCCCCGGCCGATCCAGACACGAAGGCCTGCCATTTGCCGATCTGGTCCTGGGCCAGCGCTTTGGTGGGATAGAGGCAAAGAGCGCGCGCCAGGGGATCCCTTGCCAGTGCTTCGAGCACCGGCACGTAATAACAGAGGGTCTTGCCGCTGGCCGTGGAGGTCGCAACCACCACATTTTGGCCGGCCAGCGCGGCGTTGATGGCCGCCGCTTGATGGACATAGAGGCGTTCGACGCCGCCGGCCTTCAGCGCGGCCGCCACCGGGTCACTCAGGCGAGTCGCCAGCCGGCCATAGCGCGCCGGGCGGGCCGGCAGCTCGTGCACGTGCACGAGCTGGCCTTGATAGCCACGCTGACGAGCCAACCCGTTGAGAAAGGCCGCCGGGTCAAAGGCCATCGCGCGCAAACAGACCGTAATTGGCCAGGCCCCAGCACTGCAGCCGGAACTGAACGGACGCCCTGATCACGCCCAGCCCGTAAACGATGCTGCGCCTCAGATTGATCGACGACGCCTCGGGGAAATAGCGCGCCGGGCAAGAGATCTCGCCGATGCGGTAGCCGAAATACAGGATCTGCATCAGGATCTGGTTATCAAAAACGAAATCATCGGAATTCTCCGCGAGTGGCAGCCCCAGCAAGACGTCACACGCAAAGGCGCGATAGCCCGTGTGGTACTCAGACAGCTTGGCACCTGTCAGCAGGTTCTGAAAGAGGGTCAGTGCCCGGTTGGAGATGTATTTGTACCGCGGCATGCCTCCCCGCAGGGCACCGCCGGCAAGGATGCGTGAAGCCAGCACCACATCATATTGGCCGATCGCGACCAACGAAGCCATAGCAACCAGGAGCTTTGGCGTGTACTGATAGTCTGGGTGCAACATGATGATGACGTCGGCGCCCAGGTCCAAGGCCGCGCGATAGCACGTTTTCTGATTGCCGCCGTAGCCACGATTCTGGGGGTGGACCAGCGTGTGGATGCCCAGCTGTCTGGCGAGCGCAGCCGTGCAGTCAGAGCTCGCGTCGTCCACAAGAACCACGTCATCGACGAAGTCGAAACAAATCTCCCGATAGACGCTCGTGAGCGTCTTCTCGGCATTATAGGCGGGCATGACTACGACGATCTTCTTGCCGTGGATCACGTTCTCCTCGCCTCAATCCACCGTGAAATCGCCCCTGCCCAGGCGATTGAGCCGCCCAGGAAGCCCAGATACAGGGTATTTGGCGGCGTCGATGCCGAGCTTGTCCAGCACAGCCTGGCTCAGGTCGATGTCAAGCGCGTTGGCCAGGCAGAGGCCATAGATCCACACGTCCGCCAGCTCCAGGCGTACACGCTCCCGCGCCTCCGGATCGGCGCCGGCAGCGGCCACCGCCGCGGGGTCCAGCCACTGATACTCTTCCAGGAGCTCGGCGGCCTCGATGGCAATCGAGACGGCCAGGTCCTTGGCATTATGGAAACGCTCCCAGTCACGCGCCGCCACAAAGCCGGCAACTGCGGCCCGCAGTTCTGCAACGGTGCGAGAATCGTCGGACACGGCCTTACCTCAACAGCTCGGCGGCGAGCATGCCGCATAGGATCAGGGCGCAGCCGGCGAGCTGGTGTGCGCCGAGGGTTTCGCCGATCAAAACGGAGCTGGCAAGCGCTGCAAACACAGGCTCGGCCGCGAGAATCAGGGCAGTGTGCGTGGCCGTCGTAAAACGCTGCGCGACGGTCTGGATTGTGAACGCCACCGACGTAGCCAGCACCCCGGTGAAGATCGCCGCGCCAAGGATCGGGAGCGTCAACGGGGGCGCGCCTCGAAGACCAGCGCCGCGATACCGCTGCAGAGTGCCACGGTCAAGATCGCGCCCAGGGTCAGCCACGTGGCCGCCATACGCCGCGCAAAGCGACCTGTCAGCAAGATATGGGAGCAATACTTAATCTCAACCAAAGGCAACATAAACA